>DATHLT010000034.1:0-34739 GCA_035487855.1 Solirubrobacteraceae bacterium | reverse complement strand
GAAGGGCTTGACACAATCATCCTTGCCAATGCACCGGTCGAGGAGCTAAGCCGACTTGTGCAACTTGCCCACGGAGTGCAGCTGCGCACATATGTCGTGGCGACGCGGCTCAATGAGGCCCTTGCCGCCCAGGCCGCCGGTGCGGACGGGGTTATCGCCAAGGGCCACGAGACCGGCGGATGGATCGGCGAGGAAGGCTCGTTCGTGCTGTCGCAGCGCCTGCTGGCGAAGCTTGAGATCCTCGTGTTCGTCCACGGCGGCATCGGCCTACACACGGTCGCCGCCGCCTATGTAGCAGGCGCCGCCGGCGCGGTACTCGACGCCCAGTTGCTGCTCGCTCGCGAGTCGCCCCTACCGGAAGCTCTTCGTAGCACCCTCTCGGGGATAGACGGAAGCGAGACCGCGACGCTCGGCACAACGCTGGGCGCGCCTTTCCGCGCGTACAGCCGGCCGGGACTGCACAGCCTCGAGCTGCTGAGCAGCGCCGAGCGTGAGCTCGAGCCAAGCGCAGACGCGCTGAATACATGGCGCACGACCGTAAAGGCACACGTAGCCGGCAGCGCTACAGACGCCTCGGTCCTCCCGCTAGGACAGGATGCCGCGTCCGCTGCCGATCTAGCGCGGCGGTTCGGCAACGTCGCCGGGATCATCGACGGTCTGCGATCGGCAATCGCGGATGCCTGTACGACGCTCCAGCGAGCAAACCCACTGGCGGAGGGAGCAGGCGTCGCCCAGTCGCACCGCACCCGTTACCCGCTGGTGCAGGGGCCAATGACACGAGTGAGCGACCGCGCGGAGTTCGCGGCGGCGGTCGCCGACGGTGGCGCGCTTCCGTTCCTGGCGCTCGCCCTGATGCGTGGACCCAACGCCGATGAGCTGTTGGCACATACCGCCGAGCTGCTCGGCGAGCGCTCTTGGGGCGTGGGCGTGCTCGGCTTCGTTCCCGCGGAGCTGCGCGCCGAGCAGCTTGAGGTAGTGCGCAAGCACAAGCCGCCGTTTGCGCTGATCGCCGGCGGGCGCCCCGACCAGGCGCGCGAGCTCGAAGCCGACGGGATCGCGACGTATCTTCACGTCCCCTCGCCACAGCTGTTGAGTCTCTACCTGAAGGACGGCGCTCGCCGCTTCGTGTTCGAGGGGCGCGAGTGTGGCGGCCACGTCGGGCCGCGTACGAGCTTCGTGTTGTGGGACTCGATGCTCAGCGTCCTACTCGATGAGCTACCTGAGGACGCCTCCGACTGCCACGTGCTGCTCGCCGGCGGCATCCACGACGCCATGTCCGGTGCAATGGCCGCTGCGACGGCGGCGGCCGCGAGCGAGCGTGGAGTCCAGATCGGGGCGTTGATGGGGACGGCTTATCTATTTACACACGAGGCGACCGAGTCCGGGGCGATCACACCCCTGTTTCAGGATGCAGCCGTCGCGGCCCTCGACACCGCTCTGCTGGAGAGCGGACCCGGTCACGCCACGCGCTGCCTTCCGTCACCGTTCGTAGAGCAGTTCGAGGTCGAACGACGCAGCCTGCAGGCCGCGGGAATCGATGCCGAGGAGCTGCGCGGCCGGCTGGAGCAGTTGAACATCGGACGCCTTCGAATCGCGGCGAAGGGCGTTGATCGGGTAGCCGACCAGGACGAGCTCATCGCGATCGACGCATCTGAGCAATGGCAGCAGGGTATGTACATGATCGGCCAGATCACTGCTCTGCGCGACGAGGTAACAACGGTTGCGGATCTCCATAGCGACGTCTCACAAGCAAGCACTAGGTTGCTGAGCGAGCTCGTCACGCCCGCTGCTGCCCCGGAACCGCCACCACCGCCGCCCGCCGATGTGGCGATCGTGGGGCTCGGGTGCATCCTCCCGGGTGCACCCGACGTGGCTAGCTTGTGGACGAACATCCTCGCGAAGGTCGACGCGATCAGCGAGGTGCCGGCGGAGCGCTGGGACTGGCGGCAGATGTATGACCCCGACCGGAACACACGCGACAAGGTGTACTCACGATGGGGTGGGTTCATCGACCCTGTGCCGCTCGATCCGATGGCGCTTGGATTGCCACCCAAGTCGCTCGCTTCGATCGAGCCGTTCCAGCTGCTTGCGCTGCTGTGCGCGCAGGCGGCGCTGAAAGACGCCGGCTATGCGACACGGCCGTTCGATCGCGAGCGGACGTCGGTGATCCTCGGCGCGGGAGGCGGAGGCGCTGACACGTCGGTTGGCTACACCGTCCGCTCGGCGCTGCCCTCACTGCTGGGCGACGCCCTCCCGGAGTTGCAGGAGCGACTGTTCGAGCGGCTCCCCGAGTGGACCGAGGACAGCTTCGCCGGACTGCTGATGAACGTTGCCGCCGGGCGTATCGCCAATCGGCTGGACTTCGGCGGCACGAACTACACAGTGGACGCGGCGTGCGCCTCATCGCTCAGCGCGATCGGCCTCGCGGCGCGTGAGCTGCAGGTCGGGACCAGCGACATGGTGCTCGCCGGTGGCGTCGATGCGATCCAGAACCCGTTCGCCTACCTGTGCTTCTCAAAGACGCAGGCGCTCTCGCCTACGGGCCGCTGCCGCCCGTTCGATGCAAACGCCGACGGCATCGCGATCAGCGAGGGTTTTGCGACGGTCGTCTTGAAGCGTCTGGCTGACGCGGAGCGCGACGGCGACCGCATTTACGCGGTGATACGCGGCGTCGGCGCGGCCAGCGACGGACGTGACCGCAGCCTCACGGCGCCGCGTCCAGAGGGCCAGATGCGCGCCCTGCGGCGGGCATACGCCCAGGCCCGCTTCTCGCCGGCAACCGTTGGGCTCGTGGAGGCGCACGGGACCGGCACGGTCGCCGGCGATGGCGCCGAGGTGAAGGCCCTGAGCACTGTGTTTGCCGAGCACTCCGAGGAGCAACAGTGGTGTGCGATCGGATCAATCAAGTCGATGATCGGGCATACCAAGGCGACAGCCGGAGTGGCGGGCATAGTCAAGGCGGCGCTGGCGCTTCACCATCGCGTCCTGCCGCCTACGATCGGCGTGAGCGAGCCGAACCCGAAGGCCGCCTTCCCCGCTAGCCCCTTCTATGTGAACACCGAGGCCCGTCCGTGGCTGACCGGCGGCGCCGAGCATCCGCGCCGCGCCGGCGTCAGCGCCTTCGGCTTCGGTGGAACTGACTTCCACATCGTGCTCGAGGAGTACCAGGGTGCTTTTCTCACCGAGCCTGACGCCGCCGTGTCCCGCTGGCCGGGCGAGCTGCTGCTGTGGCGCGGTTCAGGCGCAGAGGTATTGACGGCGCTCGATCAGCTCACGGCGAGGCTGGCGACCGAGGAAGAGTTCGACCTCGCAGAGATCGCGCATGAATCAGCCCTCGCCCTGCGCGAGCGCCGGCGCGGAGAGCCGACGCTCGCGCTCGTCGTCGAGTCGCTCGAGGATCTGCGCGCAAAGCTCGTGCGGGCACGGGAGATCGTCCTCGCAGGGGAGCTTCGCCGCCACCAGCGGGAGGGGATCTACTGGTCGACACAGCCGCTGAGCGCTGATGGCAAGGTGGCCTTCTTGTTCCCCGGGCAAGGCTCGCAGGTAATCGACATGGGACGCGAGCTAGCGATCGCCTTCCCCGAGGCGCTCGAGCAGTTCGAGCTCGCGGATCGGACGCTTGCCGAGCACTATGACCGCCCGCTCAGCAGCTACGTGTTCCCGCCGCCTTCATTCACGGACGAGGAGCGCCGCCACCGTCAGGCCGAGCTGACCGACACGCACGTCGCTCAAGCCGCGATCGGCGCGACCGAGTTGGCATATGTGCGCGTCCTCGAGGCGTTGGGGGTCGAGCCCGACCGGACCGCCGGTCACAGCTATGGCGAGTTCGCGGCGCTGGCTGCCGCCGGTGGGATCGACGCCAAGCAGATGTTGCGGATCTCGGAGGCCCGGGGCCGTTTCATGAAGGAGGCGGCCGCGGCCGAGGCCGGGGCGATGGTCGCCGTGGAGGCGCCGCCCGAGGCGCTGACACAGCTGCTCGAGGGCGGCGGCGTCGTCGCCGCGAACCTCAACTCACCGCGTCAGACGGTTCTCTCTGGCCCGCGCGAGCACGTCGAGGCGGCGGTCGAATGGTGCCGCGAGCGCGACATCGGTGCGCGGATGCTCCCGGTCGCGTGCGCGTTCCACTCCCCCCATGTGGCAAGCGCCCAGCAGAAGCTCGCACAGCTGCTGCGCGAGACGACGATTGCCGCGCCTCGGATTCCGGTCTACTCCAACACCACCGGGGACGCTCATCTCCCGCAGCCAGATGCGATCGCGGCGCTGCTGTCCGAGCACCTGATCCGTCCCGTCAACTTCGTGCGCGAGATCGAAGCGATGCACCGTGACGGCGCCCGCGTGTTCGTAGAGGTCGGACCTCGCTCGGCGCTCACCGGGCTGGTTCCGCAGATCCTTGGGGACCGCGAGCACATCGCCGTCTCCACTGACCGCTCGGGCCGCTCCGGTCTGTTGTCGCTCCTGCACTGTCTGGCTGCCCTCGCGGTCGAGGGCGTGCCGGTTGACCTCGTACGCCTGCACCGTGGCCGTCATGCACGGGGCCTCGATGGACACGAGCAGCGCGACAGCGCTGAGAAGCCGCGTACGGAGTGGCTGGTAGATGGCGGCCGTGCCTGGCCTGTCGGGGCGCAGCGTGGGCCCGCGGTGCCGATCCCGGGAATCGATCAGAAGGAGACAGTTGTGATGCCGACGAGCACCAATGGCGATGGGACGCACTCCCCTACCGCCACTCAAGGACAGCGACTGCGGCTGAACGACCTACAGGCCGGGCAGTTCGCTGCCAACGGCGTCGAGGCCACAGTCGTACAGTCGAGCCTTGGCGAGATCTCCGGACAGCCGCTTGCGGGCGACAGGGTGGCTGATGTCGTCTTGCGTCATCAGCAGGTGATGCAGCAGTTCCTCGAGACGCAGCGGACGGTGATGCTCGGTTACCTCGGCGCAGCGGGCGGTGCCCCGTCGGCGCTACGACCGGCCGTCGTGACGCCGCGGCTCCCAACGCCCGCGCTCCCCGCTCAGCCCGCGGTGGCGACAGCTGCACCAGCCACGCCGCAGGGTGCCGTCACGGCGCCCGCCCAGATCGCACCGGCGTCCTTCCAGCCCGAATCCACGGCCCCCGCCCCGGCACCAGCAGAACCCGTCACAGAGTCCGCCGAGCCTGCCAACGGAAGTACGTCGTTGGGCGCCGCGGAGATCGAGACGCGGATCTTGGCGCTCGTCAGCGACCGAACGGGCTATCCGGCCGACATGCTCGGCCTCGACGCCGATCTCGAGGGCGACCTCGGGATCGACTCGATCAAGCGGGTGGAGATCGCCGGCACGTTCAGGCAGAGTCTCCCCGAGGCCGATCGCGAGGCGATCGACATCGAACAGCTCACCGAAAGCCGGACCTTGCGGGCCGTAATCGACACGCTCGTGGCCTCGTTGCAGACTCCCGTGACGAGCGCCAACGGCGGACCGCCTGGCGAGAACGGTGCCGCACAGGAGCGCCCGCGCCCTTTTGAGCAAGGACCGGCCGAGGAGGAGCGCATCGGCCGGTTCGTCGTGCACGCAGCGAGCGCTCCCGCGATCACGGCAACCGCTGGGCTCTCCGACACAGGCGCCATCGTCATCGTCGACGATGGATGCGGGGTGGGTACCGAGCTCGCCGACGCGCTTGCCGGCCAGGGACATCACGTCGTCATACTGGCCGGCGAGGCCGAGCCTCAGAGCGCAGCGCAAGCCGCGCAAGTCGCAGCTGACCTCCGCGAGCACGGCGGCGCGAAGGCACTGATCCATCTCGCCGCGCTCAGCGATTCGGCCCCTGAATACGGTGGTCTGCGGACGCTGTTCTTGCTCATACAGGCGTTGCGGGAAGATCTCGACGCAGCCGCCGGCGCGGGCGGCGCGGCGGTCCTTGGCGCAACACGACTGGGCGGCACTTTCGGCCTCGCCGGCGGCTCACAGCCAGGCAGAGCGTCGGGTGGAGCCCTGCATGGTTTCCTCAAGACCCTCGCCCTCGAGTCACCGCTCCTACGTGTGAAGTCAGTCGACCTAGCCGACTACCCTGCTGAGCAGGCAGCCGGACTGCTCCTGGCCGAGCTCTCCGCGGCAGATGGCCTGGTCGAGGTGGGCTACCAGGACGATGAGAGAAAGCGACTGGCCTTGGCGCCGACGCCACTCGCCGAACGGCCCGCCGGCAGCGTGCTCGACGGCGAGCCGCTCGACGGCGACTGCGTGCTGCTCGTGACGGGTGGCGCACGCGGAGTCACCGCGCAGACCGCGCTGGCGCTCGCCAAGCGCTATAGCCCCACGCTCGTGCTTGTCGGTCGCACAGCCATCGAGCAGGAGAGCCCTCTCACCGCGACCCTCGTCGATGCGGCTGAGCTCCGCCAAGCACTGATCGCCGAGCGCCGCGCAGGGGATCTGCTGCTGACTCCGGCGCTGGTCGAGCGGGACTGCCAGCGCATCCTGCGCGCTCGTGAGGCACGGGAGAACCTCGAGCGTCTACGCGCGACCGGCGCCCACGTCCACTACCACGTCTGCGATGTCTCCGATCGCGCGGCCTTCACCGACCTGATCGACTCCGTCTACGAGCAGCACGGTCGCATCGACGGTGTCGTGCACGGAGCTGGGGTGATCGAGGACAAGCTCATCCGCGACAAGCAGTCCGACTCGCTCGAGCGGGTGATGTCAACCAAGGCAGGCGCGGCACTGACCCTTGCCGAGCATCTGCGCCCCGACGGCCTGCGCTTTCTCGTCCTGTTCAGCTCCGTGTCTGGCCGATTCGGCAATCGCGGCCAGGCGGACTACGCGGCGGCGAGCGAGGTCCTCGGCAAGCTCGCGCATGAGCTCGACAGCCGCTGGCCGGCTCGGGTCGTGTCGATCGACTGGGGCCCGTGGGCGGGGGGCATGGTCTCCCCATTGCTCGAGCAGGAGTTCGCCCGTCGCGGCGTCGCTCTGATCGGACTCGACCAGGGTTGCCGGTTCCTCGGGCAGGAGCTCGTGAGCGGCCGAAAGGGCGAGAGCGAGATCGTCATCGGAGCAGCCTCAGGGTTGGCTGGGGTCGATCCCGCGACCCTGCTCGCAGCCAATACCGACGGGTCAGCCACGATGCCCCTCAGCGACGGCCTCAGCGAGATCCTCCAGGCCCCCGACGGTGGAATCGTACGCGCTCTCTACACGCTCGAGCTGCAACGCGACCTCTACCTCGACGATCACCGCATCGACGGGCGCCCGGTGCTGCCGTTCGCGGCAGCGATGGAGCTGATGGCGGAGGTTGCCGCCGCAGCTGTGCCCGGACGTGAGATCGCCGGACTGCGCGACATCCGCCTGCTCGACGGCGTGGCCCTGGATGAGGACCGGCCGGTGAGCGTGCGCATCGACGCCAAGCCGCAGACGGACGCCGCGGAGGTCGAGCTCACGATCAGCCCGATGAGCCGCGGGCGCGCCCATTATCGCGCGCGAGCACAGTTGCTGGACCTTGCTCAGCCGGTCGAGTCGGCCGGCGAGTATGTGCCGCGCTTCGCCTACGGACAGGCCGACACAGCGGCGCCATCGCTCCCGGCCGCACTCGCAGACCTGATGGCATTCCCGATGCGCGTCGAGGACGCCTACCGGGATCTGCTGTTCCATGGTCCGCTGTTCCAGGGAATCGTGGCGATCGACGGCATGGATGAGCGGGGCGCGAGCGCACTGCTGCGCCCATCGCAGCCCGGACAGTGCGTGGCGGGCGCCGACGGGAGACAGTGGCTGCTCGATCCCGTCCTACTCGATAGCGCACTGCAGATCCAGGTTGTGTGGGCGCGTATGCAGTGGGACGTGACACTGCTGCCAGCTGAGATCGGTTGCTATGAGCGCATCGCCGCAGCGGGCGAGGGCGAGCTCGTGCGCCACGAGCTGCGCATCCGCCCTGCCAGCACCCCTCCCATGTGCCATGCCGACCACTGGTTCTTTGGCGCCGACGGGCGTCTGCTGGCGCTTCTGCAGGATGTTGTTGGCGTCGGAACACAAACGCTCAACCGGCTTGCTGGAGCCCAGCCTTGACCGCTCTCGGCACGCCAGGCAGACAGGGAATCGCGATCGTCGGCATGGCATGCATGTTCCCCGGCGCACCCGACCTCGACGCCTACTGGCAGAACATCCTCGGCAAGGTCGACTCGACCACAGACCCGCCACCGGAGGCATGGGACGCAGACGTCTACTACGACCCGGAGTTCACCGACACCGATCGCACATACTGCAAGCGAGGCGGATATCTCGGCTCGCTTGCTCGCTTCGACCCGCTGGCGCACGGCATCCCACCCGTCGCCGTGGGCGGCGAGCCCGACCAGTGGCTGGCGCTACAGGTAGCCACCGACGCGCTCGCGGACGCCGGGATGAGCGAGCTATCGCAGGCGGTGCGTGAGCGCACGACGATCGTCCTCGGCAAGGGGACCTACCTCAACGGCGGCAATGCAGTGGCCGTCCAGCGCGGCCTCGTCGTCGGCCAAACCATCGAGCTGCTGCGCCAGCTCGAACCCGATCGACCCGCGGCGCAGCTGGAGCAGTTGCGCGAGGAGCTTCAGGGCGTGCTCCCGCCGCTCGGACCGGAAACCGTACCTGGGCTGATTCCGAACATCATCGTCGGACGGATCGCCAACCGGCTCGACCTCATGGGTGCGGCCTACACGGTGGACGCCGCTTGCGCCTCTTCGCTCGTGGCGATCCAGCATGCGGTGCGCGATTTGCTGGCGGGCGACTGCGATCTCGCGCTGGCAGGTGGCTCGCAGGTATGGATGCCCGTCGCGACGCTGAACCTCTTCTGCCGGCTCGGCGCCCTCTCGCGCCGCCAGCAGCTGCGAGCCTTCGACAAGGATGCCGACGGGACGCTCCTGGGCGAGGGCATCGGCACCGTCGTGCTCAAGCGTGCCGATGATGCCGTCTGCGATGGCGACCGTATCTACGCGGTGATCCGCGGTGTGGGCGTCGCCAGCGACGGGCGCGGGATGAGCGTGATGGCCCCGCGCATAGAGGGTGAGGAGCTGGCGCTGCGTAGGGCCTACGCCGCAGCCGATGTCGCCCCGGCGAGCGTTGGCTTGGTGGAGGCCCACGGCACCGGGACGCCTGTCGGCGATGCGGTCGAGATAGGCGCCCTGACGAAGGTGTTCGGCAAGCGCGACGGCGAGCTGGCGCGCTGTGCGCTGGGGACGGTCAAGTCGATGATCGGCCACACCATCCCTGCGGCTGGTGTCGCCGGCCTGATCAAGACGGCGCTGGCGCTTCACCACCAGGTACTGCCGCCGACGCTCAACTGCGAGCAACCCAACCCGGAGCTCGGGCTCGAGCACACGCCTTTCTACATCAACACCGAGACGCGCCCGTGGATCCACGGGGGCGCCGAGCCGCGGCGTGCCGGCATCAACGCGTTCGGCTTCGGCGGCATCAACGCCCATGCTGTGCTCGAGGCTTGGGACGAGGCGCCCTCCGAGCGCCATCGTCCCCCGTGGGACAGCGAGATCTGCATCCTCGAGGCTGACTCCTCGCAGGGACTCGCCGAGGCCGCGTCGGAGCTGGCGATGGTGCTGGAGGGAGGGTCCAAGACCACGCTGGGGGATCTCGCGCTCACGCTGGCCCACGAACTGGGCGGCGTCGCGGACCCGCGGCGCCTGGCGATCGTGGCCTCCTCGACCGACGACCTCCACCAGAAGCTGGGGCAGGCAATCGAGCGGCTGAAGGACCCGGATTGCAAGCGCATCAAGACCACATCCGGCATCTACTACGAGGCCGAACCGCTTGGCCGCGAGGGCAAGCTCGTATTCGTGTTCCCGGGAGAGGGCGCGCAGTACCCGAACATGCTCGCCGATCTGTGTCTGCAGTTCACGGAGGCCCGCGCCGCCTTTGACCGCGTCGACCGCCTCTACGCCGAGCATCCGCGCGGCCATCTGCTGAGCGACTGGGTCTTTCCGCCACCAGCTTTCTCCGATGCCGAGCGGCGGCGCACTGAGGCGCGTTTGATGGAGCTCGACATCGCCGTCGAGGCCGTACTGACTGGGAATGCCGCCGTATACGGGGTCGTCAGCCGGCTCGTGCCCCGCTGTGATGCGGTGCTTGGCCACAGTACGGGCGAGCACTCCGCAGCGATGGCCGTGGGTGCCCTCGACGTCGAGACCGATGAGCGACTGGCTGCTTTCTGTCACGGCCTGTATGCCTCCTATGCGGATGCCGCCGAGCGCCACGAGGTGCCCGCGGCAGTGCTGCTGGCGATCGGCGCCGATGCCGCGGCCGCCCGTCAGATCGCCGAGGAGGCGGGCGGCGAGCTCTATCTGGCGATGGACAACTGCCCCCACCAAGCTGTACTGGTAGGCGAGACGGCAGCGGCAGCGCGGGCGCAGGAGATCGCGGTTGGAGCGGGGCTGATGTGCGAGGTGCTGCCATACGACCGCGCCGTGCACACGCCCCTGTTCGCGCCCTTCGCCGAGGATCTACGAGCGACCTTTGCAGGACTACCGGTCCGCACCGCAACGACGCCGCTGTGGTCGTGTACCACTGCCGCTCCCTACCCTGACGATCCCGAGGCGATCCGCGAGCTGCTGGTCGAGCACTGGACCCGGCCGGTGCGCTTCCGCGAGACGATCGAGGCGCTCTATGAGGACGGGGCGCGGATGTTCGTCGAGGTAGGCCCACGCGGAAACATGACCTCCTTCATGGAGGACATCCTGCGCGGGCGCCCGGCCTGCGCCGTGGCGGCCGATCTACCCCGTCGCTCGGGTACGACGCAGCTCAATCATCTCGCCGGCAGGCTCGCCGTCCACGCCGTCGAGCTCGACTTCGACTATCTGTTCGCCAGGCGCCGCGCCAAGCCGATCGACTGGCGGCAGGCTTCAGAGCCGGATGCGAACACCAAACGCATGACGGTTCCGCTGTCGACGACGTGGCCGATGCTGCGTCTCTCCGACGAGGCTCTCGAGCGGGTACGCCCGACGCGGGCCAGCACCACGAACGGCAACGGCTCCGCGAACAACAGCCACGTCGTGATTCACCCACCCACGCCGACGACGCACGCCGGCGGGGCGACGAACGGCACGAGCACCGCGACGAGCGGCCCGTATGCTCCTGCGTCGCAGCTGAGCACAGCGCTCGCGCCGCTCGACGACGAGGCGGCTGCTGTAGTCGAGGGGTTCCTGGGCACCATGGAGCACTTCCTGATCGCCAACGAGGAGGTGATGAGCGCGTATCTAGAAGGCAGCACGGCGCTCGCAGGCCAAGCAACGACGCAGCGCCCCCTCGTCGGGAGGATCGTGGCCTGGGAACCGGAGATCGAGCTCGTGGCTCAGCGGCTGGTGAACCCACTCGAGGACCTATATCTGCTCGATCACACGCTCGGCCGAGAGGTCTCGCGCACCGATCCTGATCTGCATGCGCTGCCACTGATGCCTCTGGCGATGAGCATCGAGATCCTCGCCGAGGCCGCGTCGTGCCTGCTGCCACAGCTGATCCTCACGGGACTGCGCGACCTGCGCGCTCACCGCTGGCTTGCGTTCGACGATGCCCCGCAGACGCTCCAGGTCAGCGCTCGCCGCCTGGCCGCCAAGGACGGCTGTGAGCAAGTGCGCGTGGAGCTGCGGATCGTCGATGACGAAGGCCCAGGCGCCCCCGTCGTCGAGACGACCGCACTGCTGGCCCATGCCTTTTCGCCCGCGCCGGCGCCAGCGGTGGTTGCGCTGCACGATGGCAGACCGTCTCGCTGGCAGCCCGGGGAGCTCTATGAACAGGCGATGTTCCATCAGCCGCTGTGGCAGGGGGTCCGCAGCGTGGACCGTGTAAGCAGCGCCGGCGCGCACGCGCAGCTCGTGGTGCTCCCGCGCACGGGGCTGCTGCGCGATGACCCCGAGCCGAACTTCGTGCTCGACCCAGTGGCGCTCGACTCGGCCGGTCAGGTAGTGGGCTTCTGGGCCGCCGACATGCTCAACCGAGGGCAGGTCGTCTTTCCCTTCCGGCTCGCCGCGCTCGACCTGTACCGGCCCACTCCGCCAGTCGGCGAGGAGCTCGCCTGTGTGGCGGCGGTCTCGCTGGAGGGCGAGCACCTTGTGAGCTCGGACATCGACGTTGTCGATGCGGACGGCCGCTGCTGGATGCGGCTGACCGGCTGGGAAGACAAGCGCTTCGCCGTCCCCGAGCGCTTCGCGCCGCTGGCGCGTCCAGCGAAGCTGGCGCCGTTGTCGAGCCGATGGGAGGCGCCGCAAGCGCCCTACCCGCAGCAGACCGTCGTGTGCCGATGTATGGACTCACGGCTTCCCGTCGATCGAGCCCTGTGGAAGCCGGTGTGGGCCAGCCGCGTGCTCGGCCCGCACGAGCGCGAGATCTTCGCGGCCCTCGAACTGCCCGAGACGCGCGAGCTCGAGTGGCTGGCAGCTCGCACGGCGGGCAAGGAGTGCGTTGCGGAGCTCGTCCGCGCCGCTCACGGCCTGGAGCTGCTGCATGCCGAGATCGAGATTCTGCCTGACGAGCAGGGCGCGCCGATCGTCTTCTGCCCCGCACTCGACGGTCTCGGCGAAGCGCCGGCGATCTCGCTTACCCACACGAGCGGCCAGGCAGCTGCGCTTGCCGCTTTCGCACCGCCTGACGGTGGCGTGGGCATCGACATCGAGCAACTGCAGCCACGCGCCCAAGGGTTCGCACAGGCAGCCTTCACCGCCGCCGAGCAGGAGCTACTCGAGCAGCTCTCCCCGAATGCCACAGATGAGTGGCTGCTGCGGATCTGGTGCGCACGCGAGGCAGCCGGGAAGGCGCTCGGCTCAGGCCTCAGCGGCGGAGCCACCGCGCCGCGTGTGTCCGCGATCGACGCCGAGCACGAGACCCTGCTGGTCAACGTCGCCCACCGCCAGCTCGTCGTCTGGACGCACTGCGACGGGGAGCTCGTGGTAGCGACCGCCGTCGACCCCGGTCGCGTAACTGCGCAGGCCACACGATGACGACGCTCGACCCACAGGTCGTACAGGCGATCCTCGCGCTGCTCGAGGATGCACAAGGCGACTGGGAATACACCGGGGATATCGGCGTGGACACGCGGTTTGTTGCCGATCTCGGCTTGGAGTCCCTGGAGATCGTGATCCTCTCGACGATGGTCCAACAGCAGTTCGGGAAACTGCCGTTCCCCCAGTTCTTCGAGGAGATCGGGCAGCGGCCGGTGAACCAGCGCGACATCACCGTCGCGGGACTCGCGATGTTCGTGTGCGAGCACCGCCAACCGAAGCAACTGGAGGAGGTGTGAAATGGGCCCAACGCTGCTGATCGGCTTGGACGGAGCGACGTTCACGGTCCTTGACCCATATATGGAGCGCGGGGTGATGCCTTTCCTCGCCGAGCTCCAGCAGCGCAGCACCCGCGCCGTGCTGCGCTCGATCATGCCACCATTGACGCCGCCGGCATGGACTTCGCTGGTAACCGGCAAGCACCCCGGTCAACATGGCATCTTCGACTTCTTCCAAAAGGAAGAGGCCGGGAGCGTGTACTTCTCCTTCGCCAGCTCCCAGGAGGTCAGGTCCGCAACGATCTGGACGCTGGCCAGCGAACAAGAGCGACGGATCACCACCCTGAACTTCCCGTTGACGTTCCCGCCACCGCCGGTAGAGGGCTCTGTCGTCCCCGGCGGGATGATGCCGTGGCGCCAGCTGCGCCTCGGCTGCCATCCACCGGGCCTGTTCGAGCGGCTGCAGGAGATCCCAGGCTTCAACCCGCGAGAGATGCTCGACATGCAGCTCGAGATCAAGGCGATCGACGGGTGCCCCGATGATGAGTTCGCGGAGTTCGTCGAGCTTCACATTCGCCGCGAGCAGCGCTGGGCGGAGGTTCTCCATCACTTGATGAAGTCCGACCCGGCCGACCTGATGGCTGTGATGTTCGACGGTGTCGACAAGCTGCAGCATCTGTGCTGGAGGTTCATCGATCCGGCCAGCTACCCCGAGCACCCAACCGCGTGGGAGCGCGAGATGATCACCCTCTGTGATCGCTACTTCCGTTCGCTCGACGGGCTGATCGCAGGGCTCGTCGAGGCCGCGGGCCCGGAGGCCACAGTCGTGCTCGCATCCGACCACGGCTTCGGACCGACCCGCGACGTGTTCCACGTCAACTCGTGGCTGGAGCGCAACGGATACCTGACATGGGCAGATGGCCAAGGCGGGGATGCGCGTGGCGACACCGAGGTGGGGTTTGCGGAGATGACCCGCCACGTGCACGCGCTCGACTGGTCCCGGACCGTCGCCTACGCGGCAACGCCATCGAGCCAAGGGATCCACATCGTCGACCGCGTCCCCGGCAGCGAGGCGCCGATGCCGCGGCAAGCCCGCGCACAGCTCACCGAGGAGATCGCCGCCAAGCTGCGCGACGTACGGCGGCCCCACGATGATGCGCTCCTGGTCGATGAGGTCTGGACGCGCGAGCAGGCATTTGCCGGACCGTTCGAAGATCTCGGTCCCGACCTCTCGCTGGTGCTCGCCGACGGCGGCACATTGTCGATCCTTCCTTCGGAGACGATCGTCGCTCGCCGCCCCGAGGCCCGCGGCCATCACCGCTGGGAGGGCATCTTCCTGGCGGCCGGCCCCGGCATCCGCGCCGGCGCATCGGTGGAGGAACTGTCGATCGTCGACGTGGCACCATTGCTGCTGCATCAACTGGGCCTGCCGGCACCCGAGGACATGGCGGGCAGCGTGCCGGAGGCGATATTCGAGCCGGGCGAGCTCGAGCGACGCCCTGCGCGGCGCGTCCCCGCGGCAGCGCCGGCGCTGGTATCGAGTCCAGCCGCCAGCATCGAGCTCGATCCCGAGGAGCAGACCGCTGTGATGGAACGGCTACGCGCGCTGGGGTATGTGGAGTGAGCGGCGGGGTAGTCAACTGATGCCGAAGGCAACGCTCCCCAGTGGCATGCGGATTCACTATCAACAGATCGGCGAGGGCCCCGACCTGGTGATGGTCCACGGCCTGACGGGCAACCTGGCGGTATGGCATCTGCGGATCGTGCCCGAGCTGGCAGAGCACTTCCGGATCCTCACCTACGACCTCCGCGGCCACGGCCACAGTGACACGCCGCCGTCCGGCTACACGCTGGGAGCGATGGCCGACGACCTGCTGGCGCTGCTCGACGAGCTCGAGATCGAGCGGCCGCTGATCGCCGGGCACAGCTACGGAGCTGACATTGCTCTCTATCACGCGCTTCTGCGGCCGGGCCGAGTACACGAGGTGATCGCGATCGAGGCAGCGCTGCCGGCGCTCGAGGCGAGCCGGCGTCACGACGGCTGGGTCGGCTGGTCCTACTGGGCGCGAGCGCTCGAGGAAGCCGGCCATCCTGTACCGGCGGACAAGCGCTCCGACATGCGCTACATGATCAGGGCGACGATCGACCTCCCCAAGCAGTGGGGGCCGCTTAAGGGTCTGCCGCGCAACCCCAAGCCACTGCTGAGACTTCTCGACGAGACGACGCTCGCGGAGGACTACCGGGACGTCGGCGAGCTGACACTCGAGCGCATCGGCTCGATCCAAACTCCGGTTGTGCTGATGTACACAGAGAGCTCGGCGTTCATCGACACCTTCGAGTTCCTCAAAGAGCATCTGCCCAACACGCACGGCGTGCTGCTGCCGAACAGCGAATGGGGCCACTTCGGCCCAATGGAGCAACCGGAGCTGGTCGTACGGCACATCGCCGAACGACTGCCGGGAGCTGAGCCGATCGAGATCGCGAGGGACTGATGCACGGGATCGACAAGGGCCGGCCCGGTCGACCGGGCGATGCCGTGATCGTCACCGGCAGCGGCACGGGCATCGGCTTGGAGACCTCGCTGCATCTGGCAGCGGCCGGCTTTCGCGTGTACGCGACCGTACGTAATCCCGATCAGCGCGCGGGGCTGCTGACCACGGCCTCTGAGCGAGGCGTTGAGGTCGAGATACTGACGCTGGATCTCACCGACCGCGCGAGCATCGCCGCGGCGGTCGCCACCGTCGTGAGTGACACGGGGAGCATCTTCGGGCTGGTCAACAACGGTGGCGTCGGCCTGCGCGGATGCACCGAGGACTGCTCAGATGATGAGATCCGCCTGCTGTTCGAGACCAACGTGCTCGGAACGATCGCGGTCACGCAGGCGGTGATCCCGCACATGCGCGAAGCGGGCTGCGGGCGAATCGTCACCGTGTCCTCGGTGGGCGGGCGCGTGCCCGGCTTTGGCGTGACCATGTATTGCGCGAGCAAGTTCGCCCAAGAGGGATTCGGCGAGGGCCTCGCGCAAGAGCTGGCCCCGCACGGGATTCAGTCGGTGATCATCGAGCCCGGCATCATCAAGACGACGCGCTGGTCGCGTCATCGCGGCACGGCCGCACGGGCGAACGACCCGAGCAGCCCCTATCACGAGCTGTTCTGGGCGAGTGAGGCGATCGCCGACAAGCTCGTCGAGCGCTCGCCGACGCGCCCCGAGCATGTGGCAAGCGCGATCGGGGAGGCTCTGAGCGCCAAGCAGCCGCGGATGCGCTACGTGGTGGGTCGCGGCGCGTCGGTCGTGATCGCATTGCGGCGACACATGCCACAGAGCCTGTTCGAGCGGTTGTACTTCGGCGGGCACATTCGCCGAGTGGAACGTCGGGCCAAAGGCGGCGATGCGGCACCAAGCATGGAATCGAGCGGATGAGCAGCCGCCGCTTCTTGATCACGCTGTGGCCGTTCACCGGCCATTTGCTGCCGCAGTTGAGCATCGCGATGGCGCTGCGCGAGCGCGGTCACGAGGTCGCCTTCTACAGCGGTGAGGCCGTCCGCGGCGCCATCGAGCGCGAGGGCTTCGAGCTGTTCCCATTTCAACGTCTCGACCAGGAGCGCGCCTTTGCGAGCATGCGCGCGGTCGACACCGGCGACCGGCGTGCCCGCCCGGGCAAAGGCCGGCTGCTGCCGTTGCTGCGGGACTGGCTGGTCGAGACGATCCCCGACCAAGTGGCGGATCTGCGCGATGTGCTCGGACACTGGCCGGCGGACGCGATTGCCACAGACCTGTCGCTGTGGGGGCCGATCCTAGTGCTGTGGGAGGCAGAGCGGATCCCACTGGCGCTGTCCTCGACCTTCATGGGACCACTGATCCCGGGCCCGGATGCGCCCGCGTTCGGCTTCGGGCTGCGCCCTCCCCACGCCCCGTGGAGCCGGCTGGGCGCGGCTGCACTGACGCGCTTGACCGAGCTGGGAGCGAGCGGGATGCGCAGGCGCGTGGACGAGCTACGCGTGCAGTATGGGCTGGCACCATTGGGCGAATCGGTAAACAGGTACACAGCGCGCCTGCCGCTGTACCTCGTCGGCAATATCCCTGCGCTCGACTACAACCGCGGCGATCTGCCCGCCAGCGTGCACTACGTCGGCAACTGCATCTCCTATCCCGACCCAGCCGGAACCCCGCAGTGGCTGGAGAAAATCCCCACCGAGCGACCGTGGGTGCACGTGACGGAGAGTACGCTCGCATACGGCGAGCCGTTTCTGCTGCGTACGGCAATCGAGGCACTCGCCGATCAGCCCGTGGAGCTGATCATCACAACCGGCGATCAGCGCGAGACGATGGCGCTCGGCCTGGGTGTGTCCGCCGCGAACGTGCATGTGGCGCCGTGGCTCAGCCACGGCGAGCTGCTGCCGCGTTGCTCTGCCATGGTGACCGTCGGCGGCAAGGCGACTGTCCTCGCCGCAGCCGAGGCCGGCGTGCCGATGGTGGTGGTGCCGACGACCTGGGACAAGCCGGACAACGCCCGCCGAGTCACGGAGACCGGTGCAGGTATCCGACTTTCGCCGCGCCGCCTGAGTGCCGAGGGGTTGCGGGCCGCCGTACGGGAGGTACTCGACCAGCCGTCCTACCGCGAAGCGGCAAAGCGATTGGCTGCACAGCTGGCAGGCGCTCCCGGACCGCCTCGAGCGGCGGAGCTGCTCGAGCAGCTCGCGCCTGTAAGCCATACCGACGACGAGCCGGCGCTCCTCGATCGGGCATCGACATGAGCACGCTCGCGACTGCCGAGCACGTTGGTACCAGCCCCGATCCGTTCGTAACCGCGACGTCGGGCTCGATTCCACGGCGACCGCGCCTGCTCTCATACGTCGGGCGTTGGGGGCGTGCGCGGCGATGGCTGCCGACCGACGCCATGCGGCTGCTCGACGTCGGTTGTTCGTTCGGTTACGGCTCGGCCGCCGTCGTCGCACGTGGGCCCGAAGGGCGTGTGATCGTCGGGGTGGAGCGCGATCCCCAGCTCCTGGCACAGGCGCAACGCCAGTTCCCCTGGCTGCCGATGCTCAGCGG
The DNA here is from genome assembly GCA_035487855.1 of Solirubrobacteraceae bacterium. Taxonomy (GTDB): domain Bacteria; phylum Actinomycetota; class Thermoleophilia; order Solirubrobacterales; family Solirubrobacteraceae; genus Palsa-744. The sequence goes on along the minus strand of DATHLT010000034.1, from coordinate 16,485 downwards.
TGACGTCAGCGAGCTACCCGTCGCGGACAGCTGCGCGGACGTGGTGCTGCTGCTGGATGTGATCGAGCACATCGCCGAACCCGGGCGTGCGCTCGCTGAGGCCCACCGCGTGCTGCGCCCGGGCGGGACACTCATCATCAGTGTGCCTCACCGCGGGGTCACCAGCTGGCTTGACTCGGTGAACCTCTACGACGCGATGCGCAGGCGCCGTCCTTCCTGGCCCACCCTGGACGGCATGGTCGCCACCGAGGACGGGCAGCACCACCACTTCACAGTTGCCGAGCTCCGCGCGCTGCTCGAGCCATCGTTCGCGGTCGACCGGATCGCGCGCACCGGGTTCGGCCTGCAGGAGCTCGTCAACCTCGCGATGCTGATGATCCAGGTGCCCCTGCGTGCGCCGCGCGCGGCCAAGCTGCTAATGCCGCTCCACCTGCTCGTCTACATCCTCGACGACAGCATCCCGACAGGTAGTTTCGGCTACCACCTCGCGGTACGTGCGCGCAGCAGCAAGCGAGACGGCCAGCTATGAGCGCTCGCGTCCTGTTCTGCTGCTGGCCGTTCGAGGGGCACGTGTTCCCGCAGTTGAGCATGGCCCTGGCGCTCCGTGAACGAGGTAACGAGGTCGCGTTCTACACGGGTAGGCGACTCCGCGCAACGATCGAGCACGAGGGAGTGCAGGTCTTTCCGTTTGCGCAGATCGAGCCGGCTTGGCTGGCGGTGCAGCAGCGCGAGCGAGAGGTCGGAGGCCGCCGCCAGTCACTGCGGGTCCAGCACCAAGCGTTTCGCGAATGGCTCGTGGAGACGATTCCGAGCCAGGTCGAAGATCTGCGGGCGATCATAAGCGAGTGGCAAGCCGACGTGCTCGTCACCGACGCTTCGATGTGGGGGCCGAGCCTGGTATTGAACGAGGCGCTGCCAATCCCAGTCGCGCTTGCCTCGCCGCTGATCACAGCCGTTATCCCTGGCCCAGATGCGCCTCCTCCAGGATCTGGGCTGGCGCCGGCGCACAATGCCCGCGGGCGAGCGCGCGCGTCGGCGATCGCTCACGCGACGCAGCTGCTCGGGCGTGGTCTGCGGCGACGACTGGATGAGCTGCGCGCCCAGTTTGGACTTCCGACGATGGGCTGCGGCGTCAACGAGCGGTGCGGACAGCTGCCGCTCTACATGGTGCTAAGCGTCGGCGAGCTCGACTTCAACCGCAACGATCTGCCGGCGAGCGTGCACTACGTCGGCGCTTGCACGTGGCATCCGCCGGAGCCGGCAGGGACGAGCGAATGGCTCGATCAGCTGCCGAGAACCCAGCCGTGGGTGCATGTCACCGAGGGAACCTCCCATTACCAGGACCCGTTTGTCCTCCGGGCAGCTGTCAACGGACTGGCTGGTGCACCGCTCGAGGCGATCATCACGCACGGTCGCGATCGCCGGGCTGATGAGCTGGGTCTTGCAAGCACGGCAACGAACGTGCACATGGCGCCGTGGCTCAGCCACGACGCGCTGCTGCCTCGCTGTCAGGCACTGGTGACGACCGGCGGAGCGGGCACGGTGATGGCCGGTTTGCAGGCGGGAGTGCCGCTGGTGATCGTGCCGACCACGTGGGATAAGCCGGATAATGCCCAGCGTGTCGTGGCAGCTGGGGCGGGCCTGATCCTGCGCCCACGGCGTTGCACACCGAGGACCCTGCGCGATGCTGTCGAAACTGTGCTCATGCAGCCGCGCTATCGCGAAGCCGCGCAGCGTTGCGCAGCGCTGCTGGCACAAGCGCCCGGACCCTCCGGAGCGGCCGAGCTGATCGAAGCGCTAGCTCCCGCGCAAGCTGACGGGAACGAGCAAGCTGCAGGTCAGCAAGACATCGAAAGGACCTTCAGGTGAACCGTTCCTATACGGCGAAGCGCTTGCTCCCCGCACTTCTGGCGCTCGGCTTCCTGCTCGTGCCCGTTTGCAGCACAACCGCCGCCGGCACCGACGGTGAACGCGGGATCGTCCCGATCGCCCAGAACGGGTTCGGCGAACACGAAAACGCGTACGCGTGGTCGATGGGCTGGTTCCAAGGGAAGCTGTACGTCGGAACCGGCCGCGACGTGCTCTGCGTCGAAGACCAGACGACCCAGTTCTACGACCCCGGCTTGAACTACTACGTACCCACCCCGCAAGCGAACGTACACTGCCCCGCAAACCCATACGCGATGGATCTGCGGGCCGAGATCTGGCAGTACACACCAGGCTCCCAGGCGTGGAAGATGGTGTACCGGTCCCCGGCCACCGAGCGCAACCCCAATGAACCGGGCAGGCGGGTCGCAAGCGACATCGGCTATCGCGGCATGGTCGACTACACCGACCCCAAGGGCAGGCAGGCCCTCTATGCAGCCGGCCTGACAGCCGATGAGTACCTGCCGCCGCTGCTGAAGACTCACCCACCTCGGATCCTGCGTAGCTATGACGGCGTGCATTGGGAAGCGCTGAAACTGCCAAGCGTGACCGTCCACTTCCCCTACGGAAACCTGCGGCCGATGGGCTTTCGTTCACTGGTCGAGTGGAACGGACGCCTGTTTGTGACGGCAACGCCAGACCTGACGGGCGACGGAGCTTTGTTCGAAATCACGCACCCGTGGTCGCCACATCCCGGCATGGTGCAGGTCAGCCCACCCAACCTGGACATCTTCGATGTAGCCACCTACGACGGTCATCTGTACGTCGGGTGCGGAAACGCCAAGACCGGCTACTCGGTATGGGAGACCAGCGGCAAGGGAGTTGAAGTCGACGACCTGTATGCGCCGTATCCGTTCGTCTTCACCCCGGTGGTCACCGGTGGCGCCGGACGTGGCGGCGCGATGACCTCTGTCGTCTCGATGCATGTGTATCGAGACGCCTTGTACGTAGGTGCGAGCGGCTGGTACAACAAGAACACAAATCCTCGCTCCGAGCTGATCCGGATCTATCGAAACGGCGATTGGAACGTGGTGGTCGGGAACCCTCGTCGGCTCGAAGACGGCCAGATGGCCTACCCGGTCAGCGGCCTGGAAGACGGATTTGGCAGCTTGTTCAATGCTCATTTCTGGCGCATGACCGCGACGGGCGGCGGTCTTTATGTAGGAACCAACAGCTGGAGCTACCTACTGAAATCAAACATGGGCGACGCGTGGCTCGGTGACCTTGTCGCAGGCGCGGCCGGATACCAGCTGTGGGGTACATGTGACGGCGACGACTGGTTTGCCGTAACCCGCAACGCATTCGGTCACAGCGAATACGACTTCGGCGCGCGCACGCTCCAGCCGAGTCCCACTGGGGAAGACCTGTACATCGGCAGTGCCAACCAGGCCCAGGGCACCACGATCATCGACGACAAAGACCCAATTTGCTCGTCGCTGATCAAAAGCGAGGCAACCGTGGCACCGCCGAGCGCGTTGATCGCGGACACCGTGCACAGGGGCACCCTGCTCTCGTGGAAGCCGTCACCGTCGGCGGTCCGCTACGAGGTAATGGCGGCGCCCGAAGTCACGGCGACGGTCTACCTGCAGGCACCACCGACGAACGCCAACGGCTTCCAGTTCGAAGGCGCACTGCCAATCTTGACCGAACCGGAAGCCCCGGGCAGCGTGCCGGTCACGCTCTCGCTGCCGGGTGCCTTCGAACAGGTCGGGACGACAACCAATCCCTACCTCCTGCGCGCACCCGGCCACTACGTCTACCAAGTGGTGGCCGAGAACGCGGCAGGCGTTGCCTCGACACCGTCGAATATCCAGGTCGTACCCGCCCCAGAGCCTCCGGCGACTTTCAGCGCGCTTGCACAGGCGCTTGGAGGACCCCTGGCCAGCGCCGCACGGGCAGGGTCAGGGTCACGGCTGCAGCGGCTACTGGATGCAGCCCACTCAGCATGGAATCGCGGTGATCACTCGGCAGCGCTGCTCAGCTTGGAGCACCTGCAGGCAGCCGCCGGGCAAGGCAGCGAAAAGTCGATGCTCGCCGAACGTCTCGAGCGAGCACTCCAGTACACAAACGTGGCGGGTGGACAGTGACCACAACCTCGCCGAGCCACACCGTCGGGAATCGCCAGACGGCTATCAAGGAGGCAACTGTAATGTCGATCAGAATTGCCCTGGCCGGGCTGCTCGCCGCGGCCGTGGCGGCGATCTTCCCAGCCGTGTCGGCGGCGACGATCGCACCAAGGCTGGCACTCAATCAGAGCGCGGGCACGGCGGCGGGGTCCAGCCCTGCCACCGCATTTGACATCAACTTCACGCCGTTGAGCGGCGTCGGAGGAGACCTCCTGGGCGAAGCGGGCGGTGACTCGGTGAAGAACATGACGATCGCACTCCCGAACGGGTTCATGATCAACCTCGCGATCGATGGCGGCGCATGTGTCGCGGCAACCACACCGAGCCCAAGCTGCCAGATCGGCAGCGGTGTGATCGACGGACCCAGCGGGCCCACGGTGAACATGTACCTCGTCGCAGCGCCCAAGCCGTCCGACATTGCCGGCGTAGAGACAACCGTCGAAGGTGGCGCCCCGCTCATCGGCGAGCTGACGCTGGGGAGCTCGCCAGAAGTCGGCTTCGACCTATCCTACAGCAACCTCACACCGGGCATCACCGAGTTCCAGTTCACTTTGAACAGCCCGCGACTGCCGACGAGCTGCCCCAGCCCGGCTGCGAACATCACCGTGGGAGCAAGCTCCTGGCAGGGATCCGCCGGGGTCGCTACCGCGCCGCTGACGGTGACCGGCTGCACCGCCCTGCCGTACACACCGGCTGTCGCAGCGACCGTCACCAAGCAGCATGAAAACTCAGGCGCATTCCTGACGACCACATTCACGCAGCCGATGGGCCAATCTGCCGCGAGCGCAATCGAGTTTGCGATCCCAACGGGGCTGAAGATCAACCGGGTGTTGCAACCATGTTTCGAGGAAAAGCCCTGCGTCGTCGGCACCGTGTCCGCAGAATCGCCACTGCTGCCATCCCCGGCGCTCAGCAAAGGCACGTTGACGCTCGGCGACACACTCGGCGTGGCGGCCTCGGGTGAACTGAGCCAGCTCAATGCGCCCGTCAACGGAGTGGTGCTGACGATGACCTTCCCGGCGCCGTACGCGTTCTCGCTGGCCGCACCGGTCGACTTCACCGAACGCACCATCACGTTCTCCGGGGTCCCAGACATCCCACTGACGGCATTGAGCTTGACATTCACGGGACCGCCCTCTGGCCCTGCGTTCGCAACGTCGTGCGCGCCCGGCACGATCGCGGCGAAGCTGACGCCTCAGGACGGCAATCCCGTGAGCAAACTGAGCGGGGCGATCACCAACATCAACTGTCCGCCCCCCAAGCCGGTCGGCAAACCCAAAGCATCGGGGTCGCTCATGGGTCTCGCCAGCGGCAGGCCAAACCTGCATCTGCACGCGATTCATGGCAGCAACGCTCCCAACATCAGAACACTGTCGATCGGGTTGCCGACGAACCTCAGCTTCCGGCGCACGGCGCTCGTCAAGCACCGCGTTTGCGATGGCACGAAGTGCTGGACGGGCGTGTCGATCGACGGCCTATCCCTGTCGGGCGCCCGCGTAGGCGGCGCCCACATCCACGACGGCAAGCTTGTGATGACGTTCGCCAATCCCGCAGCAAGCGTGTCACTCACAGCTCACGGTCCACTGCTGGCGGAGAAGACGGTACCTGCGATCAACGCTCACCAAGAGGCCGGAGCGCTCGTGGCTCGCCTGCAGATCACCGATGCCAGCGGCCTCGGCACAGTTGTGAGCGTGATGTGAGCGACCTGCGACCCATGCAAGCTGTGGCGCGAGCTACGCGACGCGCCGTGCCACAGCTCGCACCGCCGGCCAAGCAGCTGTTGTGGCGCTCGGTCTACGAGATCATGAGCCTCGGTAAGCGCGATCTCGGCACAACGCTGATGAACTACGGTTTTGCATCGCTGGACCCATCTGTGGAGCAGTCCACCGATGCGCAGCCGGGAGCGGATGATCGCTTCGGCCTGCAGCTCTACGCCGAGGTGGCGGGAGCTGCTGAGCTATCTGGCAGGGATGTGCTCGAGGTGGGCTGCGGCCGAGGTGGCGGCGCCTCGTTCGTGTTCAAGCGCTTCAGCCCTCGGTCGATGACCGGCCTGGATCTAGCCCGCCAGGCGGTCGAGCGTTGCCGAGCGCGCTATGCACGGCCTGGCCTGGAGTTCGTCGCCGGTAACGCCGAGCAGCTCCCATTCCCCGACGGCGCTTTTGACGCTGTGCTCAGCGTGGAGTCGACGCACTGCTACGCCAACCCCTCCAACTTCCTGCGTGAGACGATCCGCGTCTTGCGTCCCGGTGGCCTGCTCCTGCTGGCGGACCTACGCTCCACCGAGCCGACCGAGGACGGGATCTTCGCCAGGGAAGACGTTGGGCAGCTCCGCATGCAACTGGCCGACGCGGGCTTTCGTACGCTCGCGGAAGAGGACATCACCGCCAACGTCGTGCGCGCGCTGGAGCTCGACACCCCGGTCAGGCGGGCCCGCATCGAACAGCGTGCCCCCAAATTCCTCCGTCGCCACGTGCTCGGCTTCGCCGCCGTTGCAGGCAGCCCCGTTTACAAGGCCTTCGCCGAGCGCCAGTTGACCTACCTGCGCTTCGTGCTCGAAAAGCCATAGCCAGCGCCGAGGCCTCGGCCCCGCATGCTCTCATCCACCTCGAGACCCGCCTGGGCAAGGATCGTCGGAGCAATGTCATAGATGACCAGGTCGTCGCGCTGCTCAGAGATCACCCCGGGGCCGGAGATGATGCACAGCCCGTTGCGGTCATGATTGGCGTCGTCGGGACCGCTGTCGTTGTCGTAGGTCCAGTGCCGGCCGTGGCCTAGGCTGCCGTTGCTGCGCCAACCCAGGTCACCGAAGTAGACAACCAGGTCCGGGGGGATCCCCCGCTGTTCGCGCCACAGCTCCCGCGGGCGAAAGGCACGTGTACCGATCGCTTCGCCGTTGGGGCCGGGCAGCCGCTCGAGGCGGTCCGCCAGCTCGTCGAGAAGCTGCTCGCAATCATCAGGTGCGACCACACCCTGTGGCTCGCGCCCAGCGACGTTCAGGCACAGCCGGCAGTAGTAGCCACCCTCCCCCCACGCGCGGGTCTTGCTCCAGTCGACGCGTACGTCACTGAACGGGGTGAGCTCGCTGGGCGGCTGCTCCTCGAGCACGAGGTAACCCTCTTGGATCAGCCATTCGTTGATGCAGATCGCGCCCTGCATCGGGCGCGCACCGTGGTCTGAGACGACGAGCACCGTGGTCTGCTCATCGAAGCGCTCGAGCAGTTCGCCGATCTCTTCGTCGAGGTAGATGTAGTAGTTGCGGATTGCGTCACGGTAGCGATGGTCGGGCTCGTGGCGCGGATGCTCGGCATCGAGGAAGCGCCAGAACGCGTGGTGCATACGGTCGAGCCCGATCTCGACCATCATGAAGAAGTCCCACGGCCGGGTGTCCAGTAGATGCCGGCAGACAGTGAAGCGCTGCTCGGTCATCTCATAGACCTCGGCGAGAATCCGATCGCGTTCGTCGCTGCGGAAGCTCCGCACGTCCACCCGGTAGGAGCCCACGAGCGACTCGATCTCGGCGCGTAGACCAGCTGGGTGGGTATACGGGTCTTTACGGGGGTCGCCCGTCAAGAAGCACGACACCAACTCCCCGTTGACTGGCACCGGCGGCGAGGTCTGCGGCACGCCGACCACGACCACATGCTTGCCGGCACGGGAGAAGTGATCCCAGACGCGATCCACATCTACAGCGCCCGAGTCGGCAACGACCAGCGAGCGATAGTCGTACTCGCTGCGGTTGCGAAATCCGTAGATGCCGAGCTCACCCGGGTCGCGGCCGGTCATCATGCAGCTCCAGGCCGGCACGGTGATCGGCGGATCGACGCTAAGAAGCGGCCCCCAGGTCCCGGAGTCCATCAACCGGCTCAGGTTCGGCAACTGCTCGCGCCAGCGATCGAATACCAGCCGAGGCTCAGCGCAGTCGAGCCCGATGACCGCAACTCGGCCGCTCATGAGACGCTTCCCGGCCCGATTCAGATCACCCCTTGCCGCGCAGCGAGCGCAACTGCGTGGGCTCGCGTCTTGCAGTTCAGCTTGAGCAGCAGATCGCGCACGATGTTCTTGACGGTTCGCTCTGAGTAACTCAGCCGCTCGGCGATTCCGCGCGTACTCTCGCCCTCGGCGAGCATCTGCAACACGGCATATTCACGGTCGCTCAACTGCGGCTCGGCCGGATCAGGGCCGCGGCGTCCCCCTACTGGAAGCAGCTGACGCAAGACCTCCGGGGAGATTGCGCCGCCACCGCGAGTCGCGGCCCGAACGCATGACACAACACGTGACGGCGTCGCATCCCGCAGGATCACAACGGCCGTCACCTCACCGCCGTCGGAGCTCAACTCGTCGGCGCTCAACGACTGATCATCGGACTGGTCGCGCATCGAACGCACCAACCGCACATCGCAGCTATGCGTCGGCTCGCCTGCCGCGTCGGCAGTGGCCCCGCCGACCTTGACGACGAGCACAGGACGACGCGCGCGCCCCTGTGTGCCGCGTGATGAACTCCCGTGCGAGCCCCCCGGTCGCATCAGCGAATCCTAACAGTCCGAATGCAGTCGATCTTTGCCAGGGCAGCTACAGCGACATCCGCTCTCACGGTGGTGTCCAATCCTTCGTCGCGATTCGTGCGTAATACCAGACACCAGTGATCGTCCTTAATCTCTGAGGGTGGGGCGAGTGGCAGCCCTGCCTCTTTATGTTAGCCACTGGATACCAGAGCGGAATAGGTGTGTCAAGGAAGGTAGAGCACCCGCGCGAGCCCATCCGCGCATGACGAGAGGCCCCGCTTGCCTGTCTACACAGCACCTCCATGCGTCCACGCCGTGGGTGTTCGATCGAGGCGCCTGGTCGATCCGCCGATCTAACGGCGATCGCCCCACGAGGGCTGTCCTTGCGGCCCCGACCACAGGAGTCCCCAGTAGATTTTGCGCCCGCGTCTCACCATCTTTCTGGCGTCGCTCGCCGTCTTGGCTGGACTGAACGGCGCGGTCGGCGAGCAGATCGCTCAAGCCAACTCAGGCAAGCGACCCCACGGCGCTTTCCGGCTCGCAAGCAAGACAAGCAAGCGGGTCCGGCACGCGAGCAAGCACAAGTCGAGTTGCCCGGGGCGCAAGACGCAGGCATCCGGCCAGCGGCGCTCGTGCGGCCGATCGCGCATCACGAAGGCAAGGAAGAGCCAAGCGTCAACCGGCACAGGCAGGCCGGCGCAATTGCCCGCCGCCACCCCGCAGAACTCGATCGCCACCGCCACCGCGGAACTACCACCCGTCACCACGACGGACCCCACGGTCGCGAGCATCGTCCCGTGGAAAGCTGGGGCAGCACCAGTGGCCTGGGCGGGCGGGCGCATCTACTACAACCAGCGCAGCCCCTCGGGCCTCTTCGATGGTTGGTCGGCTAATCCCGATGGCAGCGATGCGACGTGCGTGACGTGCAGCGGCCTTTATCCGAACGGCACCCAACACGGCATCTCAGACGCCTCGCCAGATGGGCAGTACCTGTTGACGACAATCGAGCGGGCCAACCATCCCCCGCTGGCCGTGGGCGGGGAAGCCTCGACACCAGGCAAGGGGGCCTTCAACGACCTCTGGCTGCAAACCTCGGATGGAGCTCATGCCTGGCAGCTGACCAACGAGCAGACGAATGGGACGACCGCATTGATCTGGCCACGGTTCGACTCCACCGGAACGCGAGTCATCTGGAGTGAACAGTGGCAGTGGGGCGCTCCGTTTGGAGGCTGGGAGCTACATGTGGCGCAGATCACGTGGTCCGGTGGTGTCCCGTCGCTCACGAATGAGACAACGCTGCGATCCACTGGACTGCTCGAGCCATATGGATTCACGCCAGACGGCTCGCATGTGCTGTTCGCCGCGGACGCGCTTGCCGGCACATCCTGGGATGACCTGCAAATCATGACGATGCCCTCCGATCTGACGGGTACCGCGACGCGCCTCTCGCCAGAAGATGCCTCGGACAGCGGCTGGTTCAGCAACTACAACGAGTTCGCGTTCCCCATGCCCGACAGCGAACGGATCATCTTCGCGCGCAGTGTGGGCGCCTACTACGAATCGCTGGAGTACTGGACGATGAACGCCGATGGCAGCGATCCACGGCAGCTCACATGGCTGAGCATGCCGTGGTCGACCCAATACCTGGGACATCCCTCGCTGGCCTCGGCTCTGGCGTTCGACCCAACGGATCCCAAGCGCTTCGTGGCCAGTATCGAGACCGACTACCACGGCGACTACCAGTCGCTCATGATCACGCTCAACTGAACGCCGCTGGCTGCGACCAGCACCCTCGCACGGATCGGCCGACATCGCGATAGCTTATGCAGGTGGTCAGAGGCGAAGCCGCAGGTCGTTGGGCGCGACGCATCGGTACCACTGGTGCGCAGATCTCACATTGGCAGAAGTTGCGCCTGATCGCGGCTGTGTTGATTCCTGTCGCGGCGTACGTGGCCCTGTCCGCCACGCTCCACAGCGACCTTGCAGCACTCGCGATCACGGAGGCAATCCCTGTCGCCTGGGTGCTGGCGATGGGTGTGCGTAAGCGCAGCGTCGACCCGATCGTGCTGGCGGTGGCGATCATCCTGGCAGCCGCCGTCCTCGTCTCGATCGCGTCGGGAGGGAGCACCCTGCCGCTCAAGCTTCGCCGCGCCGTGATCACGGGCTCGCTGGGGATCGCCTGCATGGGCTCAGTGCTGGTACGACGGCCGCTACTACCACTCGTGGCGGACCGGCTCGCGCGCGCTTGGCCTCGAGCTGAGCGCATCACCCTCGCGCTCGGCAGCCGGGCCTCCCACCGCCAGACACTCATACTCACGGCAATCGTTGGAGTCACCCTGCTAGCCGACGCGACAGCCCAGGTCACGCTCGCGCTCAGCGTCTCGACCGCCGCATTCCTCGGAGCCTCGCGACTGGCACGCCTGACAATCTCCGCAGCGGGGTTGGGAGCGTGCGCGCTGTATCTGCGCTGGGTGGCCGCACCGAGTGAAGATGTGCCCACGGCGCCCGAGTCGGGGTGATGCCTGGCGGCTTGAGCGCTTCTGCGAGCAGGCGACGAAACTCGTCGTCGCCGAGCGCCGTAAGGTCTATGTTGCGTCCGGCGCTCTTCTTCCCGATCGGCCGTACGAGCTTGCGCAGCGACCCCAAGTCCGCACCGCCAACGACCAGCACGTCGATGTCGCTATCGGGCCCCGGCTACTGATCAGGCACGACCCGCGCTCGCTTTATGCGGAGCAGCCGTGGTGTGCGGAGCCAAGGGCACACGAGGGAGGAAGAGCGCGGCCTGTCCGTCCTGCCTGCTGCAACGACTCTTGCAGGGCGACCGGCGGCAACTGTAGCAACGGCCGGACGCCCTGTGACACCAGATTCGGCCCCACGCCCCACTAGACCTGCCTGAACTCGATCCGAGATAGCAGCCATAGCCGCTCCGGCTCGGCCGCGAACGAAGAACGACTACGCGAGCGCGAGCTTCAGGTCTGCTGGGCTTGCCTTCGCCGGCAGCTCCAGCCGCAGCTCGCCCCCCGCTTCGGCGAGAAGCTTACGGATGTCGATCAGCGTGAGGCCGACCAGATCCCCGTTCTCGTCGAAGCTGACGGCGTGTCCTCCGGGCGTCTCGTCGAAATCGACCGCGCGAGCGGGATCGCCCTGGGAGAGGTAGAGCACATCCGCGTCGTGGTCGTAGCGGACGCGGTCGTAGATGTAGGGGCCGATATGGACGGTCATGGCTTGCTTCTCCTCGGGAACGCCGTGCGGATACTCCCAATCGAGTCTTCGTCAAAGGCTACTACCACCTTGAGCCACCGACTGGGTCCCGCGTCTCGAAGGTAGAACCAATCCTGATCGGGGCAAGGCTGCTCGATCCGATGGGTGGGCTCCTCGATTGCCGCATCACATCGACACGAAACGGTGCCATGTGCGGGTGTCCCTCGATGATGTGACTCCAGCGCTCCTCGGTCAGCTGGACCGTGCGCCCGAGAGGATCAATTGCCAGGTCATCTGAGTGTCATGCGCGCTCGGGGCTGTGAGTTCAAGCGTGGTCGGAGTGAACTCCTGGATCCGATCATTAGAAGCGTCAGCGACATAAATTTTTGTGCTGCCCGCCAGCGCGACACCGCGAGGATCATCGAACTGGCCATTGCCAGTGCCCTCCGTACCGAACTGTCCCAGATATTCTCCAGCGGACGAGAACTCCTGGATGCGGTTGTTGTTTACTTCGCCAACGTACACATCGCATTCGCAGCGACCGCGATGCCCGCGGGATCACTCATCTGGCCGTACCCTTTGCCTTCCGAGTCCCACTTAGTGATGTATTCGCCCGCTGAGGTAAACTCCTGCACTTTGTCTTCGAACCCGGCTACATACACATCGCCGCTGGCAGCTATCGCTATCGCCTGGGGTGAGTTAAACTGGCCGTTTTCAGTGCCGATTGAGCCCCACTGCTTGATGTACGTTCCTGTCGAGGTGAACTCCTGCACACGATCATTGCCGGTATCTACGACGTACACGTCTCCGTTCGAGGCGACAGCGATGCTCTTCGGGCTTTTGAACTGTCCGTCTTCTTTGCCTTCTGAGCCCCACTGTGTGATGTATGTACCCGAGGACGAGAACTCCTGCACACGATCGAGTTCTACGTCCGTGACATACACATCACCGTCGGAAGCGATCGCAACAGCCCACGGAATTTCGAACTGTCCGTTTCCCGTGCCTTTCGATCCCCACTGCGTGATATACGTACCCGAAGACGAAAACTCCTGGACGCGATGATTGTTGGCATCAACTACATACACGTCACCATCCGAGGCGACCGCGACACCTTTCGGGCTGCTAAACTCCCCATTTGCTTCGCCTGCCGAGCCGAACTGTCCGGCATACGTCCCAGTCTCAGTCTCTTTGCTCTCACCGGCGGGGGGCTGTGTTTCAAGCACATTACCCGTACTGGGTTCATAGATAGTCTTGTGGATTAGTTTTTTTCCTTCGACGTGGGCGGTTACGCTTGTTGGCTTGCGTAGAAGCCAGCCGAGGTTTTCTTGCCCGGAGTATGAGTATGTTGTGTCACGTTTTTCGGCTTCTTTATCACTTTCGTATTCCGCGAAATCATAGATGGAGCGAGTCAAATATATCGTTTCACTGCCGGCGCCGTGTTGTTCATATCGTATTCCACGCGGTTTCGTGCGTGCTTTTCGGTGGTGGTACCGGCCAGCCTGATGACGTGCTGAGGACCGATCGTCTCGCGTAGGCGTGTACCTGGAATACTGTTTTTGTCTTTTTCTTCCTCTTCTTTTTCCGCTTTGCTTTCGCCGTTGTACTTGCTTTTGGTGTCCAGCAGTTCGGAGACTTCCTTAGATTTTGCGCCTTCTTTCAGCGCCGCCGCCCGATTGTCGGCGCTCAAGCTCCTGACCACGTCGTTGTATTCGTTGTATTCGCTGGTGGCGATTCCGCCCGATGGCGACGCGTGGTTGACCGTGCGGCCGAGTTCGTCGTAGTAGGTGATGGATGCGCGTTTGTAGTCCTTCGCCGGCCAGCCCATTGGTTCATCGGGCGGGAAGATCGCTGTCGCTTCGGTCGGGTCGTCTTTCTGACCCCACTTTTCCAGTTCGGTTGCGGTCATTTCATGTGGTGCGCCCGAACCCGAGACTGGCACGTTGTAGTCGATCGTAGCGACCGCGTTTGTGCCCAGCGCGGGCGGTTCGGGCGGCGGGTTGTTTGTCGAGTACTTTGGTTCTAGCTCCTGCACGCGGCTGTTGCCAGTGTCCGTGACATAGACATCGCCCGTCGAATTGACCGCGATCGCGTCCGGACTCGAGAATTCGCCGCTGCCTTCGCCTTTTTTGCCGTAGGCCATGAGGAACGCACCGGTGGGGCTCAGCTCCTGTATGCGATTGTTAGCGGAGTCCGCGACGTACAGGTCGCCGGAGACCGGTTCGGTCGCGATTCCGTAGGGCGCTTCGAACTGGCCGTTGCCGGTCCCTTTGGCGCCAAATTTGGCGACGTACTGCCCGGACATTGAGAACTCCTGCACACAGTCGTTGCCTGAATCGACGACGTAGGCATCTTCGCCGGAAAACGCGATGCCGTCGGGGTCGATCCAACGGCAATCGCTGCTTGACGTGACAAGCTCTTCGACGTGACCGGCGGATCGTCGGACCTGCATACATCGCTTGTCGAGCTCGTCGAGTCAGTCCGCACGCTTCCCTACGGGCGCCCGAGCGACCGCACAGTTGAGGCAATGCTTCGAGAGCGACGCGGCACATGCTCGACCAAGCACCTGTACCTCGCACGGCTCCTGGCCAAGCGATACCCGACAAGCGAACCCCAGATCGTGCACCGCATCTATCGCCTTGACCGGCGCCTCGCCAAACGACTTTTCGGATCGACCGTCGCCGAGTTCGTGCCGGCAAACGGGCTCATCGACGTGCACCGCTATCTACTGATCACACTCGAGGAGCGACGGCTCACGATCGATGCGACGTTTCCGGGAGAGCCGTGGGACGGGCGCTCATCCCTCCCGCTCGCATGCGGCCCCGGCGAGGACATCCCGGCCAGGGACCAACCCGACCGCGAGAAGCGCGCGCTAGAGACCCGCCACTGCGACCCCTCTGTTCGCGAGCCGTTCATCGCTGCTCTCGCACAGCAAAAATGCGCCCCGCAGAGCTAAATATCGCTCTGGTGCTTGTAAGCGGCGGACGGGGGTCGAACCCGCGACCTCAAGCTTGGGAAGCCTCGCCGGACAGGAGACTATATTCGCGCGAATCCCGCATTGGTCATGAAGATTCGCGCCTTTGCAGTCCCCATGCCCTGCCTCGCGATAGTGGCCGATGACGCGCGATTACGACCGATAGTGGCAGGGCTGCCATTTCAAATGCTGCTTATTGGCGCATTGTGTCGATCGTGCGAGCCGCCCACTCCCGCACCGCCACAACGGTCGCCAACGCCTCGGCACGGTCGAGCGGAGACGAATCGAACGGGTCGGCGTAGCGGAACTCGACAGCCCAAGGCGTCAGTGCGACGGCGTCGCGCAGCTCAGCCGTGACCGGCAGTCCCGATTCCTCTATCAAACTGCATAGGTAGTCGATGTCGTGGCTGCGCTCGAACAACACTGCTCGCGCTGTTAGGACCGCCTTGAGTGACTTCTCGATCGCCTGCTGCGCGAGAAAGCCAGCGACGTGATCAGGCACGTCCGGGTGGTCTGCGAGGACCCGAAGCCCTGCCTCATCTCCGACGGCCTTTGCGAGCAGCCCGTCAGCTACGTCGTGTTTGTCACGCTTCGACAAGCACCCGGCCCTCAGAGAGCGCGGCGTGAAGCGCCGTTCCGGGAGCGTCGCCCCATTCATCCACCTGTTCCTGGCTGTAGACAAGCACGTCGATCGGCCTACGCAAATCGTGTAGAGCGCTACGCAGACGCACCATCTCGGCGTGCCGATCCAACACCGTCTGCTCGATCACGAGGAAGTCGAGATCACTGCTCGCGCGTGCATCGTCGCGCGCATGTGACCCGAACAAGATGACCCGCACCGGCGAACCGGCCATCTCAGCCAGTGTGCGTGCGGCACGCTCGATGTCCTCATCCATGACGATCACGCTAGCGAACCCAACCGACAGGCACCTGATTTGCAGGCCATTTGTAAGCGGCGGACGGGGGTCGAACCCGCGACCTCAAGCTTGGGAAGCTTGCGCTCTACCAACTGAGCTACCGCCGCAATGGGCCGATTCTACGGGCTTTGCGACGATATCGGTGTGCCCTGCGAGGAGTCCATGGAAATGCTGTGGAAGCGCATGCCTCTCAAGCTCCCATCGCTCGTGCCCACCCCGCAAGCACCCTCGACACGACTTCATTGGGCCGCTCGCCCCAGAGCACCCAAATGCTCAGCAGCCGGAGAGGTAGTACCGAGGCCATGCACGCTCGCGTGTTGAGGCTGGGAGAGCTCCTGTGACTTCCGAGCACGATCTGAGCCGGGTCAAACGCGCCGAGCGCTGGGCGCTCGTGGAGTGGATAGTGGTCGGCGGACGCCGATGGTGGCTGCTGCTGCTGCTCGTCGCGATGGCTGCTGTCAGCACACGCTCGGAATCCTTTATGCGGATGGCGTTTCGCGTCTGCGGCCCAACGAATTGCGGACGTTCATCAGACGCCGAGAAGAACTGCCCGAACCACGCGGCCCGTTGTTTGGACGTGTTCGTGAACGGGGGACTGAAGAATGATTGAGCGGCGAGCCATGACCGCGCTTGCGGCAAACCTAGCGCCGCGCCATCTAACCTTGGGGGTCGTGAGACGCCGCGTCCTGCCGATCTTCTCCGCACTGGCGGGCGCCTGCGTGATCGCACTGCTGGTCTACGGCGTCTCAGCTCAGTCGGCTAGCCGCACCCTCGACGAGTTGGTCGCGCAAGGGAAATACCCGCTGGCGCCCGGCTCTACGCACTCGCTGCCGGTGCTGGGC
>DATHLT010000033.1:0-18080 GCA_035487855.1 Solirubrobacteraceae bacterium | reverse complement strand
GAAGCGGTGGGCATCGACCCAAACACCTATGCAGAAGAAGAAATCGAAGTCCCGACGAGCGGCGGAGTGAGTATTCCCGTCTCGACCCTCGGTAGCGTGGACTCGCCGGAGCAGATCGTCGCTGGGCCCTACGAGGACTACAACGCCACCTCGCCGTGGCAATCGGTCATCACATGCACAGGCACGAGCACTGCACCGGTGGCACTAACAGGCTGCACCGTTGCAGGGGCGACTGCGCTGGTCGTCAAGCCAAAGGACGACCTTGTGCAGGTGATCGCGACCGCTGCCTCCTCGGCGTCGATCCCTGCGGGACCGAACAAACCGACGGGCGAAGGTGGCTTGGCCGAACTCAAAATCACCAACGGCAACTCCGTCGTCTCGCCGTTCACCACCTTCATCCTCAACGAAAACGCGCCCAACCGCGTGTATATCGACGGCACCACGGTCTACTGCTCGCAGTCCAACGCGAACCCGACTACAAAGATCGAGGACTGCACGAACACGAGCGGCTCGGCGCTGCCTGTCAGCGCAGGCAGCCCGATCACGGCGGACCCGATAATCCCCGCACAGGCCACCGTGACTACAGGCTTGAAGGCGCCAGATGGCATCGTGGGGACGCTGCCGAGCCATCCTGGCGCTCCCTCGGGCTCAACCGTCGTCCTCTACACGGAGAAGCTCCTCGCCTACTTCATCGTCGGCACCACCAACGGGTCCGTCAGCGGGTCCACGTTCAAGGCCGGTGCAGTGACGCTGGGCACAGGCATCACGATCAACTACACACCATCGGTACACCAGAGTGAGCCGCTGCCCAGCACAGGCTCATTCAAAATCTATCTCGGTACCACGGTCACCTCTCCGATCCAGGAAGTGACGTGTATGGGGGTAACGCCGGCAACGCAAGCAAACGTGCCGGCTGAGAGCGAGAACCTCACAGGCTGCACCGGCGGCACGGGCTCCGTCAAGGAAGGCAACTGGATCGGCGGCCCCAACGCCGCGGTTGCTCCGCTTGCAACGCTCGAAAAGATCGGCGAGGGCAAGAACTCCTCCTCGAAGGGGCCGCAGAAGCTGTTTGCCAACAACGAGGACTACACCGTGCTACGCGCGGCCTATACCGAAAACGGCATTAACTTCACCGACCTTGGCCCGATCAGTGGATCAACCTCTGGCACGGGCAACAACACGGGCTCCTACAACGACCTCTCTAACCCCTACCAGCAGACGAGCCCGTCGAACACCAGCCCCACGAATCTCACTCCCGGCGAAGCTGACACAACCGAGCTGCGCTACATCGGCTCGCGGGGCACGATCATCACGAACCCCAACGGCAGCTACGGCATGTTCCTCTCTGGAGCGTGGGCTACCGATGGGGACAGCGACGCGTTCAACCAGATCTTCTACACGACCTCGACAAACGGCCAGGAATGGTCAGTGCCAAAGGTGGTCGTGAGCACCGACTACACCTTCTCTGCATCCACGAACCAGGACAAAGCTCTCGGCGAAGGCAAAGAGGAACCGCTGGGGGTGAGCGCCTACTACTCCGGTCGCGCCTACGGCCCGGCAGTGGTGCAGAACCTGGGGGGCTCGCTGACGATGGTATTCAGCGGCTATCGCCTGCCGAAACCGATCACGAGCGTGGGGACCGTGCTTGGCACTGGTACGAACAAGTACACAATTGGTGCGAAAGACCCCGCGCTCTACCGCAACATCCTCACGCTCCACCTCAGCGCGGAGACCTCACCAGGAGTAGCCACGTCGACAACGGTGAACTCATCCGACGAGGGTCAGGGGCTTGTTGGGGCAACTGTGACCTATACCGCAACTGTCGCACCGGTGGTGCCCGGCACCGGCACGCCGACTGGGGCGGTGTCCTTCTTCGATGACTCCGGCCCGATTGCCGGATGCGAAGCCGTGCAGCTAAACCTCAGCTCGCCCGATACAGCGACGTGCGAAACTACACACGCTCACCCCGGTAACGATGAAGTCAGCGCCACCTACGCCGGCGATGCGAACTACGCAGGGTCGGCGGGAACTGTGAGCGAGATCGCAAACGAAGCGCCTGCGATCACCTCCGAAGACGCCACAACGTTCACGAAGGGCGACGAAGGCAGCTTTACCGTCACAACCAGCGGCAACCCATCGCCGACAGTGACGGAGAGCGGCCCACTGCCGGCCGGCGTGGAATTCAACTCCACCACAGACATGCTCTCCGGCACGCCCACTGAAAGCGGGAGCTACGCGATCACGTTCACCGCCGAAAACGGTGTCAGGCCGAACGCCGTGCAGGGCTTTACGCTCACCGTGGACGCGGCGCCAGTGATCACCTCAGAAGCTAGCACCACTTTCACGAAGGGCGTCGCCGGCGCGTTCACCGTTACGGCGACCGGCAGCCCCACGCCCAGCATCTCCGAGTCCGGAGCGTTGCCGGGCGGCGTGCAGTTCAAGAATGGAGTGCTGTCGGGCACGCCTACGCAGACGGGCTCGTTCCCGATCACCCTGACTGCGAGCAACGAAGTTGGCTTCTCGACACAGAGCTTCACGCTGACGGTACTTGGGTTCCACGTAACGACGAAGTCGCTGCCGGGCGTGAAACGCGGCGTCCACTACAGCCAGCAGCTTGAAGCACTGGGCGGGATACCGCCGTACAAGTGGAAGGTGTCAGCCGGCAAGCTGCCTGGCGGCCTGAAGCTGTCCGGATCAGGGCTGCTGTCGGGAGCCATCAAGGCAAAGTCCGACCCGAGCGACCATCCCATCACTTTCACTGTGACTGTGAGGGATCACACTAGGAAAGGCCACCTGACGGCAACTGCCACGTTTACGTTGCAGGTTTCGTAGGGCGGGCCCTCGAGCGACACGCCTTCACGCGGTCGCACCGTTTGGGCAGTGTGGATCGGCGTGGCCGCTCAACGCCGTCGCGCCCCGGGGGCACTTCGGGCTTCCCTTTACTTCCTAGCCCCGTACTTCTTGTGCGCGCTCGCCACGCATCGAGCCCGTTGCTGCTTCAGCTGCTTCTCGCACACTCGCAGGGCTTTGGCCAGCAACTGGGCGCGCGTGCGCGGCGGTGTCTTCGCCTCGATCGCCGCCAGCTGTTTCTCCGTTGCTTCCAGCCGCTTCTTTGTCGCGACTGCTTCTTCCTGATACTCCTTGACCGTCGCCGCTAGCTGGCCGGTCACTTCTTCGTCGTGCTTCTTCGCTTCTCCGGCCAGTTGCTTCGCGTCTTCTTCGGTCTTTTTGAGGGCTTCTTCTTGCTTCTTCAGGGCCGTTTCCAGCGTCTGGAGAGCTTCTTCCTGTCTCTTTTGCGCTTCTTCTTGGGCTTCGATTTCCTGTGACGTGATGGCCCTTATTTCACCAGGCCAGCTCGGGTGCACGGTGAAGGTGGCTTCCACACCGGTCTTGGCCAAGGCCTGAGAACCGTGTTTACCCATTGGGATTGCCGGAATCTTTTCGCCTGTCAGCGTTTCATATTGATCCGGCGTCTGTGCACTTCCAGACTGACTGAGGATCGCCGCGAAAACCGCTGCTTCCGTATCGGTTGGACTCACCGGAGCGAGGAAGGGACCGCGCCCTTCGGCGAATATGCCTTCACATTCGAATTCGATATAAGTGCCGCCATTCGGATCGAGCACAATTCCAACCTGGCGTTTTGCCTGGTCGATGTACACGAGTTCCCCGTCGATTGGTCCCGTTTTGATTTCGCCTTCGCTCGCGCTCGTGGACTCGCACTTTTCGGCACCCGTGGCGCACCCCGTAAACGTATATTTCGAAACAGTCGAACGAGGGCCCGTGATGTCGCCTTCTCCAGTAGAAGCAGCGCACTGCACGAGCTTGTTCACGCCGACCATTTCGGCGTTCACCGTCCCGCTTTCGGTTGTGAAGGGAATCGGCAGGCTGTGACCCGGAACGACGAATTCGAGCACAGGTGACGCCGCGGTCGCGCCAGCCGGCACAATCAGCAGCGCCGCGGTCGCAACCAAAGCGACCATACAAAGACGGCTGCCCCGAAAAAGTTGACCGACTCGCTTCTCTTGCAACCTCACGCTAGGACCCCCTGTTCGAGATCGACTCGAAAGACCCACTCCGATGCAACCTGCCAACGTACTCCGACTCGTCCACGGGTATGCGGCGGCGAAAATCGCCGCCACTACATCCCGAGATGGGCGATCCAGGATTCGAACCTGGGACCTCTTCCTTATCAGAGAAGCGCTCTAACCAACTGAGCTAATCGCCCTTAGCCTGCAAATACGCTGTTTTTGCCGGGCTTGACCTAGACAGAAGTGCCCTGCGGGGCACATTTAGGGCACACCTGGAGCCAAAAGCGTCTTGCATCGCAGCTCGAATGTTATCGACGGGCCGCGCCCCTTGATCGACCCTTGATTCTCGCTTAGGCGCCGGACGGCTCAGGAGGAACTACAGGCGCGTCTGGCGGAGGTTCGCCAGAGCGTCGCCGCCAGTGCCGTTGTGGTCGCACCCGGCCGCGTGCTTACCGTGGTCCGGTACGCCGGCGCTTGGCGAGGCGATGATCCCTCCTTTGGCCTCTGCAAAGCCTCAAGTACGACACCGGTCCGTGCACGCGCATCTATATTCTCGGCGGGGACCCGATGAAGCCTCTTTTCCATCGTCGCGTAGGGCCGCTATGGGGGACTTAGGTTGGACGGAACTTAGCCGTTCGGTGAAGTTGGGGGAGCCTAGCGGTAGTTAGCCGTCCCGTTAAGTGCGGATTCCAAATTTATGACCGATCCCGACCTCCCCAGCGCCGATGATTACGTCGCCCTCGGCCGCGCACTGCGCAAGCTGAGGCGGGCAGCCAAGCTGACGCAGAAGCAGGCAGCCTCCACGATCGGCGTTGGCGCCACGTTCATCAGCCAGATTGAGAACGGTCATCGCGGGATGCGTTGGCATACGCTGCTGGCGTTTCTCGCGGCATACGGCACCGACTTGCACGCGCTCGCCGACGCCATCAAGGGCTGCGGTGTAGGACCTTCTGCACGAGACTAAGAGCATGATCCACACGCCCGGGCTGTCGGTTCTAGTCGGCTCTACGCGACTGCGCGCGGCCGAATGCGACGGACCAACTCGATCGCCTCCTCGGCACTCGAGAACGACAGGTGCGCACTGTAGCGCCCGTCGGTAGTTGGCTTCACCTGCACATCTGCCCCTAGTGCACCGCCAAGCGCCACCGCGATGTCCTTCGCCGCCTGCTCCTGATCGGGGTGGACGCGCGAGACGGCAGCCCGGCCAGGCTTTTGCGTGTCCTTTGCGTTGCTTTCGCGTGCACGCTCTTCAGTCACCCGCACCGACCAGCCCTCGTTCGCTGCCGCGTGTGCCAGCGAACGCCTCGCGGAATGGTTTTCCGCGAGCAGCACCGCCCGACCGTGACCCTCGCTGAGCACCCCCCGCTCGAGCAGCTCGATCGCCTCATCGGGAAGATCGAGCAACCGCACAAGGTTGCTGACAGCCACACGGCTGCGCCCTACTCGCTTGCCGACGCCCTCGCGGGTCAGCCCCAACTCCTCCACGAGCGCCGCGCAGGCCCGTGCCTCGTCAATTGGGTTGAGGTCCTCACGGGCCATGTTCTCGATAAGGGCAACTTCGAGCGCCTGGGAATCCTCGCGCTCGCGAACAATCGCGGGAATCCGCTTCAGCCCGGCAAGCTGCGCAGCGCGCCAGCGACGCTCGCCAGCGACTAGCTCATACGTACCACCAGGCCGAGGACGAACAAGTACAGGCTGCAGGACCCCGCGCTCGCCCAGTGACCCGGCCAGGGCCTGGAGCGACTCCTCGTCGAAGCGCCGGCGGGGCTGGTTGGGATTGGGTGAGATCGACTCGATCGCCAGCTCGCGCAGCTCCTCCTCGCTAGTGCCCGCTCCTTCGGCAGAGACCGACAGAATCGCGCTCAGACCCCTACCCATCCCTGGCTTTGGCTTAGCCACGTGCAGCTACCTCCTTTGCGAGCTCGAAATACGCCTCAGCACCAGCGCTGTGCGGGTCATGGTGGGTCACCGGTAGACCGTAGCTGGGTGCCTCGCCGACGCGCACATTCCGTGGAATAACCGTATTGAAGACCAGATCCGGGAAGTGAGCCCGAACTTCGCGCTCTACGTCCTGACCGAGGCGCGTGCGGCTGTCATGCATCGTCAAGAGCATCCCCGCGACCGTCAGCCGCGGGTTCAGCTCGCGCTGAACCAACGACAGCGTCTCCAGCAGCCCCGCCAAGCCCTCGAGCGCAAAATACTCCGTCTGCACGGGAACGATCACGCGCTCCGCGGCCACCAGAGCCGCGACTGTCAATGGGCCGAGCGACGGTGGGCAGTCAAGCAGGATGTACTGGAAGTCCTCCCTCGCAGCTGCCAGGCACTCGCGTAGGCGCTGCTCGTATCCGTCCATCCGCGGTAGCTCGATGTTGGCGCCCGCGAGATTTGGACCGGCCGGCAATATCTTCAGACCGTCGATCGGGGTATCTGTGAGCGCTTCGTGAGCGCTCACCTCCTCTGCGAGGACCTCATACAGGCCCGGGGTACGCGAGCGCGCTATGCCCAGGCCGACCGAGGCGTTCGCCTGCGGGTCCACGTCAACCAGCAGCGTGCTGTAGCCAGCCTCCGCGATACACGCCGCCACGTTCACCGCTGTAGTTGTCTTTCCCACGCCGCCCTTTTGGTTGGCGACCGCGTAAACCGTGCCCATCGCCCGCACGCTAGCGCCGATCGCATCCGCGTGGGTGCTCATCAGCGGCAAGTTGGGTGCGCAGCACCCACGCGGCAGTGTCCTTCAACCCGCAAGTGGGCGCTTGCGCGCCATCCCAGCGCGCCGCGGAAACCTCTCCGGTGTCGCTTTGTGCTTGACGAATACATGCAGGTGACGGTCCGTGGCTTGCGCAAACGGAAGCACAGCACGGATCTCCTGGCGGTCCATCCCGAGGATCGCGGCCGCTCGCCCGGCCGCCTCCTCGGACGCAGGGTCGCGGCGGCCACGCCAATCCACGAGCACTCCCCCCAAGCGCAATAGCGGGGCGGCATACTCGAGCACCACCGGTTGGGGAGCAAGCGCACGGGCAACTACAACGTCGTTGCGCTCGATGCCCTCGCGCCACTCCTCCACGCGTGAGCACATCACATGCGCGTTAGAAATCGTCGCTGCTGCGCACGCACGTTCGAGGAACTCGCACTTGCGGCGTTGGCTCTCGATCAGGGTCACGTCCGCCGAAGCCACCGCCACCGCCACCGCCAAACCGGGGAAGCCAACACCACTACCTAGATCAGCGAGCCGCGTAGCCGCCGAGACCGCCGAGATGTCCAGTGCTACGAGCGAATCCTCCACGTGCACCTGGAGGGCATGCGCACGTGCTCTGATCGTTGTCGGGGCATGCTCATCGTGCTCGAGCAACTCGAGCACGCTCGTCAGCTGGTCCTGCTGCGCGACGGTCAGCCCATCCCATTTCACGTGAAACGCTCCGCGGTCGCGTGCGACGCAGTCAATCCGTTAGCGGCGTGACGACCAGGTAACGCTCCGGCTCGTTGCCCTCGCTGTGGGTCTCCACGCCGCCACGTTCACGCAGATACTCGTGAACGATGCGGCGCTCAAACGGCGGCAGCGGGTCGAGGTCGACCGGCTTGCCCGAGCTCAAGGCCTCCTCAGCAGCAGCATCGGCAGTAGCGTGCAGCGCCTCGGCACGCCGCTCACGGTAGCCGTTGGCGTCAATCACGACCCTCACTGCCGACGGGCCCTCGGGGAAGATGATCCGCTGCGCCAGATGCTGCACCGCATCGATAGTCTGGCCGTGTCGGCCGATAAAAAGACCTACGTCCTCGCCCTCCAGTCGCCCGCTGAGAATGCCGTCCTGCTCGTCTACCTCGATCTCCGCGTCGAGGCCCAGCCCGTCGACAACCTCCTCGAGTAGCTCCTCGAGCGCCTCTGCCGGCTCTAGATCCTCCGTGTCCATGTCGTCCTCCCTGCGTTCGCTCATCGCCGTCGTCCAGAGCGTTTCTTCTTCTTACGCGGGGGTTTCGGCGGGGGCGGGCCGCTCGAGACGCCGGTGCTGGTACTGGCTACATCAGGGGCGGCAACGCTGCTCGAAGCCCCAGCTGCAGCCCCGGCCAATGCTTGGCGCAATGACTGTTTTGGCTTGCCGCTGGCAGATGCAGCAGAGCGATCGACCCGTGGCGGGGGTGGCAAGCGCCGTTTGATCAGGTATTGCTGGCCGATCGTCCACAGGTTGGTAGTGATCCAGTACACCAGCAGCCCCGCGGGATAGCGGTAAAGGATGATCACGAAGATCAGGGGCAGCAGCAGCATCATGCGGCGCTGCGTGGGGTCGGCAGTAGCCGTCGCGATCAGCGTCGAGCCAACCTGCGAGCCCACGTAAAGGAGGATCAACACGACGAGCACCACCCCGGTTGCCTTGCTGGTGATGTCGGGGAGGAACAGGAACTTCCCAGAGTGCGGAGCGACCGTGTTGCACGTCGTGTTTTCGAGGTACTTCGACGGCAACTTGGCGATGGTGGCGATGTGCGACGCGGCTTTGTATGTGACCGCCAAGTGGCCATGCGCGTTGTAGTAGGAGACGAGCTTCGGGCCGCAGATGTGCTTCTTGAGGTCGGTCCTCAGCATGTAGAAGAGCGAGATGAACACCGGCAGCTGCAGCAGCAGCGGCAGGCATGAAGCCAAGGGATTGATCCCTCGCTCTTTGTAGAACTTCATCATCTCCTGCTGTTGGCGCTGCTTGTCCTCCTTGTACTTCTCTTTCAGCGCGTTCAGTTCTGGCGCCAGCCGCTGCATCTCCTGCATCGACTTCAGCTGCCTGTATGTCAGCGGAACGAGGATCGCGCGGATCAGCACCGTCAGCCCAACGATCGAAAGCCCCCAACTGCCACCCACGATGTGGGCGTGGATGAAAACCATGATCGCTTCGAACAAGCTGATCAGGGGCGAGAACGCGTCCTGAATCACATTGGCGAGGATTGGCATGCGCTAGGAAATCTCGGTGATCGTGGTGGGTGTGTGGGGCAGGGTTCGAGTAATGGGACGACCACAAACGGTGGGCTGTACACCCCACGACCGATCAGTGGCCATGGTCATGTCCCTCGGCGGGACTTACAGCCCTGAAGACTCGCTGGGCCTCTACCGGATCGTACCCGCCGAGACTCCACGGGTTGCATCTGAGTAGACGCCACGCCGCGAGCACCAGGCCCCTAAGTATGCCGTACTCTCGGATCGCGCCGACCGCATAGCGCGAGCACGTAGGCTCGTACTTGCACCGCTGCGGTATTGCAGGCGAGATCACACGTTGGTAGACAACTATCGGCGCCACTGCAATCGTCCTGGCGATCCTCGAGACGCTCCATGCCTGCGGCACGGTCTGGCCTGAAGCAGACTCGCTCATGCCTCCGCCACTCCCAGTACATCGGTAGCACCGTCGCGCAGGCCAGCCTTCACAATCAGCTCCTGCAGCGCAGCGTCTACGCCAGCCAGGCCATCACGCTCCGCAAGCTCACCAGCCGCCGGACGCGCCACGACCACCACATCCTGATCGGGCTTCAGGTCTGGCTCCGCCTTCGTAAACGCCTCACGTAGCAGGCGCTTGACCTTGTTGCGCTGAACCGCGCCTCCCACCTTGCGCGAGACGGACAGGCCCAGGCGCGGACGCTCCGTGGCTGCGTTCGGGAACGTGTACAGCACCAGATATCGGCTCGCAACCGACCGTCCCTGCCGATACACACGCTCGAACTCTGCGCTACGCGAAAGTCGACCCCGCCCCGCAACTGCCCGAGGCTTCATGGCACGTACCGAGCCTTCGCGCGTGTCGCCAACACGACCCTCAGGCCGAAAGGCGCTTGCGCCCCTTGTCACGGCGGCGCTTCAGTGTGAGCCTCCCGGCACGCGAGGCCATACGCGCGCGGAAGCCATGGGCTCGAGCTCGCTTGCGCTTCTTAGGCTGATAGGTGCGCTTCATCTCAGCCGCAGTATAGGACCGTCACGCCCTCGCTGATTTTTCCCGCCAAATGCGGGCAGCCCCAAAGCGGCTCGCGAGGCGTTGGGTATAGTCGCCCGACCGGGGCTCTCGGGCCCCCAACGAATGTAAATCAGCACTGTCTCTGGAAGAGGAGCGGATCAACGCTGCCGTGAATCACGAGCTCGAGCACATATGGTCGCGGGTGCAAGCCCAGCTCGCACTCGTAGTCGACGAGCCCACCTACAGAATCTGGCTCGAGCCGTTGATCGCCGTCGAGATAGCCGGAGAGCGCCTAGTTCTGCAAGCGCCCGTCCACGCGTGTAGTTGGATCAACGAGCGTTTCGGGCGGGTCATCCAAGCAAGCGTAGATCTCGTCCTCGGCCCGGGCACACGTGTCGAGCTAGTCACCGACGATGAACGCCCCGGACTAACCCAGTCGCCGTCCGAAACACCCAAGACCGCGTTTCGTACCGCGGCCCGGAGCGATGTCACGCCCGCCCTCGCCCAATCCGGTCCGCTCGGCAACCCCAAGCTCACTTTCGACCAGTTCGTCATCGGCGATTGCAATCGCCTCGCGCACGCCGCTGCGCTCGCGGTCGCAGAGATGCCGGCCCAGGCATACAACCCACTGTTCCTGTGCGGCCCTCCGGGCGTTGGCAAGACCCACCTACTGAGCTCCATTGCCAACCTCCTACTTTGCCACAACCCGGACCTAACCGTCCGCTGCACCACCGGAGAGGCATTCACTAACGAGTTCCTCGCCGCTCTGAACGGCGGGCAAACCGAGGCATTCAAGCTTCGCTTTCGCGACGTGGACGTACTACTACTCGACGACGTCCAGTTCCTCGAGCGCAAGACCAAGACCGAGGAGGAGTTCTTCCATACCTTCAACGCCCTCCACGACAGCGGCCGACAGATCGTCCTCAGCTCCGACCGGCCTCCTCGCGACCTACAGGCCCTCGAGGACCGGCTTCGTGAGCGCTTCGAGGCCGGTCTCGTCGCAGACGTCAGACCTCCTGATCTCGCAACAAGGCTCGCGATCTTGCGCAAGCGAGTTCAACACGACCGCATCCAACTCACCGACACCACAGCCCTCGACGCGATCGCAGGACGCGTCCACTCCAACGTCCGTGCCCTCGAGGGTGCCCTCATTCGAGTCGTTGCCTTCAGCTCCCTCACCGGCAGGCCCATCACAGCCGCGCTCGCGCAGGAGGTACTCGACAGCCTCTACCCGCATAGCCCCACAAGCCCACAACACGCGCACACCATCACCGAGATTCAACTCGCCACCTGCGCGCACTTCGAACTCTCAACCGACGAGCTACTCTCATCTGCTCGCACAGCACGTATCGCATGGCCTCGCCAAGTCGCCATGTACCTTGCCCGCGAGCTCACCGGGGAGTCCCTGCCAGCAATCGGTCGTCACTTCGGCGGACGTGATCACACCACCGTCTTGCATGCATGGCGGCGAACCTCAGCTCGTATTACCGCCGACACCGCCGCCCGCGAGGCTGTGGAGAACCTGGTCCAGACACTCGATCCGACCATCACCGATACTCAACACGACACGCTCGACCGCTCCGCCTGAGAGACTTTCCAGTCTCTATCCACAGCTCGTTCACAACCAACACCTTTGCAACCTCACTATCTATGCCGACTACACATGCCCACAGCCCCTACTAACACTTCCCTAGATCGCAGAGTTCATCGATGAAGCTTTCCCTTTCTGCCGCCGAGCTTTTGGCTCAGCTCCAAACCACTACTCGCGTGGCCTCGGCGCGTAGCGCCGTTCAAGCTCTCTCTGGCGTCATGATCTCCGCCCCCGAGGGCTCACAGCCCGAGCTGCTCGCGACCGACATGGAGATAGGTCTCCGTGTCCCGCTTGATGCTGAGGTAAGCCGCCCCGGTTCTGTTGTCCTACCGGCCCGGCTACTCCTTGACGTCGCCCGTTCGCTGCCCTCGCAACAGCTAACGATGGAGCTCAGAAGTGCCGAGCAGGACGTCGAGCTGATCTGCGGACCGACCACCTTCCACCTCCGCACACTTCGAGCTGAGGACTTCCCCTCGCTGCCGTCGCCGTCACCCGAGACACGCGTCACCCTCCCAGCCGAGGCCTTCGTTCAAACCGTTGCACGCGTCGCCCGCTCGGCATCACGTGACGAGACCAGGCCCGTGCTCACCGGCATCCTGATGTCTGCCTCAGGCCAGGAGTTGCGGATGGTGGCAACTGACTCCTACCGTCTCAGCGTCAAGGAGACCTCGTTGGAGTCGCCGCTACAGGGAACGCTCGAGGCAAACGTTCCCGCCCGAGCTCTCCAGGAGCTGGTGCGCATCGCCCAGCAGGTGCCAACTGATTCTATCGCCGTCAGCGTCGGGCAGAATCAGGCGATCTTTGAGCTAGGGGACATCGTGCTGTCCTCCCGTTTGATCGGCGGCCAGTTCCCTAATTATCGTCAGTTGCTCCCCGAGTCTGTGGAGCATGAATTGCACCTCGCTAGCGCTGAGCTGACCGATGTGGTCCGTCGTATCAGCCTGCTCGCGCAAAAGAACGCGCCGCTGCGCTTGAGCTTTAGCGAGGGCACGCTCACCGTATCTGCTCAGACTCCCGACGTCGGCGAGGCGAGCGAGGCAATTCCGATTCCTTTCTCCGGTGAGCCGTTTGAGATCGGCTTCAACCCGGAGTTCCTCCGGGACGGTCTCGAGAGCATCGAGTCGGACGAGCTGGTGCTGAAGCTGATCAGCCCATTGCGTCCGGGACTGATCGAATCCCCCGACACCGGCGACTTTGTCTACTTGATCATGCCCATCCGGCTCAACGTCTGAGGTGCCGCCGTGCGCGTCACCAGCGTGCAGCTGCGCGACTTCCGCACGTACGAGCGGGCCGAGGCGACGCTCGGCCCTGGCCTGACGATTCTGTACGGGCCTAACGGCGCCGGCAAGTCCAATCTACTCGAGGCGGTCTATTACGGCTGCACCGGCCGCTCGCCACGGACACGCAACGAGCGGGAGCTAGTTCGCTTCGACGCGAAGGCAGCGCGCGTCTCGGTTCGGCTGCTCGACGATAGCGATGCCCACGAGCTGAGCGTGGGGTTTGGCAGCGTCCCTGACAGTCCGCAGCCGGTCAAGCGCATGACTGCCGACGGCGCTGCAGTGGAGCGTTTGCTCGATGTCGAGGTCAGGCCGTTGGTGAGCGTGTTCATGCCTAACCGGCTTGAGCTCGTCAAAGGGCCACCTGCCCTCCGCCGAGCTCATCTCGATCAGGTAGTCGCAGGCATCTGGCCCGTGCGGGCTGACACTCGCAGGGAGTATTCGCGGGTGCTCGCGCAGCGAAATGCGCTGCTCGGCCGAATTCGTGCGGGCCGTGCCTCGCAGGAGACTCTCGCTACCTGGGACCGTGAGCTGGCGGTCCCAGCGCTGGAACTTCGCGCCCATCGCGCCGCGGCGGTCGAGTTGTTGAGCGAGCCGTTCGCCCGACGTACGGTACAACTGGGTTGCAGCGGCGAGCTGACGTTGGTCTATCGGCCGCGCTCTCGGGCCGAGGGTGTGGACGCGTTCATCGCCGAGTTGCGTGAGCGCCTATCCGGGGATCTCGAGCGTGGCTTCTCTGGACACGGCCCGCACCGGGATGAGCTGGCGATTCTGCGCGAAGGTCGTGAGCTGCGCATCTACGGCTCCCAGGGCGAACAAAGACTCGCGTTGCTGGCGCTGTTGTTGGCCGAGCGTACCGTGCTCGCCGAGGAGCGCCGGCAGACCCCCCTGATGCTTCTCGACGACGTCATGAGCGAGCTCGACAGCGACCGCCGCGAGCTACTTGCATCCGAGCTGCGCGCGGACGGGCAGAGCGTCGTCGCAACCACCGACCTCGCTCACGTTCCGGGCGCCATGGATCCCTCCGTGACACGTCTGCGCATCTCGCCAGGAGCGATTCTGCAGGAGGCGATTGCAGCATGAGTCGAGCCGCCCCGCGTCCGCTGTCAGCTGCACTGGACGCCTTCACGAACACCCTCGCGCCGGCGAGCACACTCGCCCGCGTGCAGGAGATCTGGGAGCACGCGGCGGGACCGGCGATCGCCGCGTCAGCGCGTCCCACATCTGAGCACGATGGCGTCCTCACCGTTATCTGCGAAGCCGCTGTGTGGGCGCAGGAGCTCGACATGATGGCGGATGATTTGATCGCCCGCCTCAACTCGGCGCTCGAAGCGCCGAGCATACGTGCCCTGCGCTGCCGTACCGGGTGAGCTTCCGGCCAAATTTCCCTGCAGTTTGCAGGCATTTAACCAGCCTTATGGGTCAATGGCAGGGGTCGCCCATGCTATCCTTGTGAACACATTCAAATCGCCCCAGCCGTGGACCTAGCGCCCCGGAATCCGGGGCGTTCTCACGTCATCGGAGGGCCATTTGGCGGCAGGTAGCGAAAGCTCTGAACAGAGCATGGGTAAGGGCGGCGTCAACGACCCGTCGATGGGTGGCGGCTCGGCCGATTACGACGCGCAGGACATCACCGTCCTCGAGGGCCTCGAGGCGGTCCGCAAGCGGCCCGGCATGTACATCGGCTCAACTGGCGCGATGGGCCTGCACCACCTGGTCTACGAGCTTGTCGACAACTCTGTCGACGAGGCGCTCGCTGGCTTCTGCAGCGAAGTCGCGGTGACGATCCACCCCGACAACTCGGTCACGGAGGTCGACGACGGGCGCGGCATCCCTGTCGCCACAATGGACAAGGAGGGCCTGCCGGCCGTGCAGGTCGTCCTCACCGTTTTGCACTCCGGCGGCAAGTTCGGCGAGGGCGGCGGCTACAAGGTCTCCGGCGGTCTACATGGCGTTGGTGTATCGGTCGTCAACGCGCTGTCCGAGCAGCTGCGCGTAGAGGTGCGCCGTGATGGCCACGTGTACTCGCAGGAGTACTCGCGTGGTGCTCCGCAGAACGAGCTCACCGAGGGTGCGAAGCTCGCTCCTGGCGACTCCACCGGGACCAGCATCACGTTCCTCCCTGACGCCGACATCTTCGAGACGCTCGACTTCGACTTCCACACACTCGAAGAGCGCCTGCGCGAGACCGCGTTCCTTACCCGTGGGCTGAAGATCTCGATCGTCGACGAGCGCGGCGAGGGCCACGCCGCCGAGTTCCAGTACGAGGGCGGGATCGAGGACTTCGTCTCATACCTCAACGAGAACAAGGACACCGTCCACCGCAAGGTCATCTTTTTCACCGGCGAGTCCGACGAAGGCGCCGCGGAGGTCGCGCTGCAGTGGAACTCTTCCTATCAGGACTCGATCCACTCGTTCGCCAACAACATCAACACGCGCGAGGGTGGATCGCACATGAGCGGCTTCCGCTCTGCGCTTACACGCACGCTCAACAAGTACGCCCGCGATCACAGCCTGTTGAAGGAGAAAGAGGACAACCTCACAGGCGAGGACGTGCGCGAGGGCTTGACCGCCGTCATCTCCGTCAAGCTCCGCGACCCTCAATTCGAGGGCCAGACCAAGACCAAGCTTGGCAACCCCGGCATGGCCGGCTTCGTCGAGTCGATCGTCAACGCCGGTCTGGGAGAGTTTCTCGAGGAGAACCCCAGCGAGGCCCGTGCCGTGATCATGAAGTCGGTTCAGGCGCAGCGTGCCCGCGAGGCTGCGCGTAAGGCCCGCGACCTGACCAGGCGCAAGTCGGCGCTCGAGAACTCCACGCTTCCGGGAAAGCTTGCCGACTGCTCGATCAAGGATCCGTCGCTGGCCGAGCTGTTCGTGGTCGAGGGTGATTCCGCCGGCGGCTCAGCCAAGCAGGGCCGCGACCGCGAAACCCAGGCGGTGCTGCCACTGCGCGGCAAGATCCTCAACGTCGAGAAGTCTCGTATCGACAAGGTCCTTCAGAACACCGAGGTACAGGCGTTGATCACAGCGATCGGCACCGGTGTGCGCGACGAGTTCAACATCGAAAACGCCAGGTATCACAAGATCGTGCTGATGACCGACGCCGATGTCGATGGCGCACACATCCGCACCCTCGTGCTGACGCTGCTGTTCCGCGAGATGAAGGAGCTGATCGAGGAAGGCTATGTCTACATCGCCAAGCCACCGCTCTACAAGCTCAAGCAGGGCACACGCGAGCGCTACATCGAGAAGGACTCCGAACTGGAGGAGATCCTGCTGGCAGACAAGTGGGAGAAGCTCGAGGTTTTCGACAAGCACGCGACGCAGTTCAAACTGACCGAGGCGCGGTGGCAGCGCTTCACTCGTCTGCTCAAGCAGTACGAGGGCTGGTCTTCCTCGCTGAAGGCAGCCCACGGCCACGACGTCGTGCAGTTCCTCGAGGAGTCCGCGTTGCTCGGGGAGCAGGCGCTCAGTGCTGAGGCTGCGATCAAGCTGCTCGAGCGCGCCGACGGCGCCGGTGACACGCACACCACCGAGCTGCTCGAGTCAGATCCGATAGAGCTCCGCATCAAGGCGATCGAAGCCAAGACGGGCTTTGCGCGGATCCATCGGATCCAGCGCAGCCTGTTCGACTCGCAGGAGTACCGTCAGCTGGCCCGCGTGCATGCCCAGCTGATCGAGCTGACCGGCACGCCCGCCTTTGAGGTGCGACTCGGGGACGCCGTCGAGACGGCCCCCTCGTTTGAGGATCTGCACCCAGCCGTCATGGCCGTCGCCCAGAAGGGCATCAAACTCCAGCGCTTCAAGGGGCTCGGCGAGATGAACGCCGAACAGCTCGGCGAAACGACGATGGCGCAGGAGACACGCACGCTCGCCCAGGTGACGCTCGAGGACGCCTTCGCCGCTGACCGAATCTTCTCGATGCTCATGGGCGATCAGGTGGAGCCCCGCCGCGCCTTCATCGAGGAGAACGCCCGAACCGTGGTGAATCTAGATGTGTAGGGAGGTGAGCAGTCATCGCTAGTGCCGATGTGATCAGCGGCGGCAACGTCGAACCGCGCGCGCTCGAGGAGGAGATGCGCACAGCGTACCTCGATTACGCAATGTCGGTAATCGTCGGGCGCGCCCTGCCGGACGTCCGCGATGGCCTGAAGCCCGTCCACAGGCGCGTGCTCTATGCGATGAACGAGTTGGGTCTCGGCCCGACCCGCTCCTACGCCAAGTGCGCCAAGATCGTCGGTGAGGTGATGGGCAACTATCACCCCCACGGCGACTCCGCCATTTACGACACCCTCGTGCGCATGGCCCAGGAGTTCTCCATGCGCAACGAGCTCGTCGACGGCCAGGGCAACTTTGGGTCCGTCGACGATGATCCTGCAGCTGCCATGAGGTATTGCGTCGCCGGAGACACGCGGGTTCGCACTAGTGATGGAACCGTCAGGATCGATTCGCTTCTCCCGGGAGCGAGGCCGGACTCCGAGAACCCTGTGGATGTCAAGGTGCTAGATCGCCTCGGTCGCCCCGTGCATGCTTCGGTCCTGTTCCATTCCGGCGAGCACCCCACGCTACGGCTGCGCACGGCAGAGGGCTATGAGCTGACCGGCACCGCGAACCACCCCGTGTTGTGTCTGCTTGACATGGCGGGCGTACCACTACTGATGTGGAAGCTCCTTGAGGAGATCGGTCCAGGGGAGCGCGTGTTGCTCCACCGTGGGGGCCCATCAACCGAAGAGCCTCTGGACGAGAGCGAGCGGATGCTTGCGCTGTTGGCAGGAGCACTGGTGGCAGAGGGATGGTTCTCCGACAAGCGCGCCGGCTTCAACAACATTGACCGGCGATTCTTCGACGCGGTGATCGGTGCTTACGACGCTGTAGTCGGCGGCCCACGCTACGTCTATTCACGAATAATCGCGTCAGGCAGCCTCTGCCACGAGCTCGACGTCCAGAACCTATTCGCTCTACGCCAGAGCGCTCTTGCTGAGATGGAGGGACTCGTCAGCGAGAACAAGCGCGTACCTGAGTTTGTGTGGGCAGCAGGTCGTGGAATGAAGCGAGTCTTTCTGCAGGCACTCTTCGAGGGTGACGGTTCCTGTTCGCTGTTGCCTCGCAGCACGATTCAAATCTCCTATTCGACACGCAGCGCGCAACTCGCGCACGACGTTCAGCAGCTCCTCCTCGAGTTTGGCGTCGTGGCGCGTCTTAGTGCCTCGGCGCGGGGAGAGATCACGGTGGTGATGACAAACCGCCGTGACGCCCGAGTGTTTGCCGA
>DATHLT010000032.1:0-25036 GCA_035487855.1 Solirubrobacteraceae bacterium | reverse complement strand
GAGCGCGGTGGAGTTCGGCATGTCGCGCTGCGATCACAGCGCCACGTCCGTGGCGACGCCACTGCAGGACGCCTATCGAGCGGCGGCGGCGTCGCGGCGACTGGATGACGCCTTTCGCAACTACCTGAGCGAGCGGGGAGCAAAGCCGCTGTCGTTGGCGCGCGTGACGAACTTCATCACTGGGGTGAGCGGCCTGCGGCTGGCGGGCGACGCGGTTCTCGACCTGTGGCAGCGCGACGACGGTACGCAGACCGGCGAGCGTGCGGGCGCTCGGGACGAGCTGTTGCACACCACTGAGACGGTCAAGCGCTGGTATGAAGATCTGGCCAACAGCCTGCTCGACGAGGCGCCGACCCCGGTGCCCCTCCCCCGCGAGACCGCCGCGGACGAGCGACTGGTGAACGCGGTGCGCAACGACCTGCACGGCGATGACGGCCAGCTGAACGGTACAGCCGTGCGGATGATCTGGACGGGCGATCACCTGGACGCGGTGCGGCGGTTGCAGGAGGTGATCGTCGGGTCGGCGTGAGCATCCCCACAGTGGCCTAGACTCGCGTCGATGTCGTTGCACCTCTTCGCGGGCGTGCGCGTGCGTGACTTTCACGCGGCACGACCTTGGTATGAGCGGCTGCTCGGGGAGGCCACGTTCTTCCCTCACGCCACCGAGGCCGTGTGGACGCTCGCCGAGGACCGCTCGGTGTACGTGGTGGAGCACGCCGCCGGCGCGGGCAACTCGGTAGTGACGGTCTTGCTCGACGGCCTCGATGACCGCGTAGCAGCAATCGCTGCCCGCGGACTCGAGCCGGACGAGCGTGAGACATACGACAACGGCATGCGCAAGGTGATCTATCGCGATCCCGACGGCAACGAGCTGGGGTTCGGCGGTGGGCCGATCGGATCGACCTAGCTTTCGAGGGCCTGGTTCTCAGGGACGAACTTGCTGGCGGTAAACGTTGCCCCCTGGGGATCGGTGATGACGGTCATCCTGACCCAGGGTGCATCAAACGGCGCGACAAGCACTTGGCCGCCGAGTTCGGCAGCCCGCTCAGCGGTGGCGTCGGCGTCGTCGACCGCGAACGTCACGCTCCAGTGCGCAGGCACATCCGGTTGATCGTCTGTGATCGGGTTGAGCGTCGCGACCACGTCCTCGAAACCGGCAGGGGCGCCACTGTCGGCCATCCGCT
This sequence comes from Solirubrobacteraceae bacterium, assembly GCA_035487855.1. Classification (GTDB taxonomy): domain Bacteria; phylum Actinomycetota; class Thermoleophilia; order Solirubrobacterales; family Solirubrobacteraceae; genus Palsa-744. The sequence goes on along the minus strand of DATHLT010000032.1, from coordinate 23,852 downwards.
CGCGAAGACCGGGATCGCGCTGTTCGAGAAAGCTGCCGTAGCCTGGCAGACGCCACATCCCGGCGCCGCCGCCAAGGGTGAGCACCTCCCAGCCGAACACCGCACCGTAGAAGGACTTGGCCGCCTCGACGTCGCGGGTGTTGAGGCCGTTGAAGTTCAAGGAGCCGGGCTCGTTAACGATCCGTGCTCCCCGGTGCGCGTTTGCCTGCCACGCTCGGAACACGGCGCCGGCGGGATCCGCGACTACGGCCATTCGACCAGCGTCGCCGACGTCGAAGGGGTCTGTGACGACGCGTCCACCGGCATCCATCACCTTCGAGGCGGTCTCGTCCGCACTGTCCACCCAGATATAGGTGTTCCAGGCTGCCATTGACGGCCCGCCCTGGGGCTGCGATCCAATGGCTGCCACGTCGCCACCGCGTAGGCGCGCGACGAAGTACCCGCCGGCCGATCCTGGCGGCGTTGTCTCCTCGAGGTCCCATCCGAAGAGTCCGCTGTAGAAGGCGACTGCGCTCTGGGGCTCCGGTTGGCTGGTGTCGACCCAGCAGGGCACGCCGTGCGGGTATCCATCTCGCTCGAGCATTGGTGTTCCTTTCTGATTGGTTGATGATGCGACCCACGGTAAGGATGATCTAGGTCAATATCTGTCCTTAATGTCCAAGACGATGAAATTGCGATGAGCCAGACCGCGAGCCGACTGCTGGAGCTGCTCTCCCTGCTGCAGGGGCGCCGCGACTGGCCAGGCAACGAGCTCGCCGAGCGGCTCGAGGTGTCCGGCCGTACGATCAGGCGCGACATCGAGCGGCTGCGCCAGCTCGGTTACCCAGTGGACTCGCTCACCGGCTCCGGGGGCGGTTACCGGCTTCGCGCGGGGAGCTCGATGCCTCCGCTGCTACTGGACGACGATGAGGCGATTGCGATCGCCGTCGGCCTTCGCACCGCCGCGCGGGCGTCTGTAACCGGGATCGAGGAAACGGCCGTGCGGGCGCTCGTCAAGCTGGAGCAGATCCTGCCGGCGCACCTGCGCCGACGGGTCGCCGCGCTGGGCTCGGCGACGTTCACACTTCCCGTCAGCGGCCCGACCGTCGACCCCCAGCACCTGACGGTGATCGCCGCGACCTGCCGTGACCGCGAGTGCCTTCGGTTCGGCTACCGCAGCCGCGACGGCACCGAGAGCCGCCGCGAGGTCGAGCCCCATTCGCTCGTCAACCGTGGCCGGCGCTGGTATCTCGTCGCTTGGGACCGCCGCCGCGAAGATTGGCGGACCTTCCGCATCGACCGTCTTGCGACACCGGCGGCTACGGGCGTGCGCTTCGCACCACGCCGGCTGCCGGCCAGGGATGTGGGCGCATACGTCGAGCAAAGCATCACCACCGCGCCGAACCGCTTCGAGGCGGTGGTCACGCTCCATGCCGCAGCGGATGAGATCGAGGCCCGCGTGCCTGCAATCTGGGGCACTGTGACGCCGATAGACGAGCACAGCTGCGAGTACAGGACAGGCGACGAGGACCTCAGATGGCTGGCCTGGCGCATCACGATGCTTGGGGTCGACTTCCAGGTGAACGAGCCGCCCGAGCTGGTCGAGCACCTGCAGACGCTATCTCTGCGTTTCGGGCGTGCGACTCTGAGCTAGCTCCTCGACGCGGCCGTGATCTGGCCGCGGAGCGCGTTCAACGCGGCAACGTAGATCTCCGAGAACGTGGGGAACGGCTGGATCGTGTCGATGAGAACGTCGAGTGGGATGTGCGCGCGAATGGCGAGCGTGGCCTGCTGGAGCCACTCGCCTGCCTCGGGACCGAGCGCATACGCGCCTGTCAGCCGCTGGCCGTCGCTGAGCAGCGTCAAAAAGCCGTTGCTATCTGCGTATGCGTGCGTGTAGGTGGCGGTCTTGGCCACCTCGGACAACGGAACCATGGCGCTGAAACGGTCGGTGGAAGCGCCGACGGCGGCCGCTTGCGGGTCGGTGTAGACGACCCGTGGCACGGCCTCATAGTTTGCCTCTCGCGGATTGCCGAAGATGTTGGCTGCGACCACCTCGCCTTGGTACTTGCCGACGTGGGTGAGTGGCCAGATGCCGTTGACGTCGCCGATCGCCCAAAGCTGGTCGGCCGCACGCAGGTGCGCGTCGACGTGAATTCCATGCGGATCCGCCTCGACGCCAACTGTCTCGAGGCCGAGCCCGAGCACCCGCGGACGCCGACCGGTGGCGACGAGCACGCGGTCACCTCGCAGCTCGCGCCCGTCATCGAGCGCGAGCACGTAGTCCTCGCCCTCTTGCCGTGCGGCGGTTACGCTGGCTGACAGGACTAGCTCGATGCCCTCGCGGCGCAGCAGCTCGCCGAGCGCCTCGCCGAGGGCAGCTGGTTCCCGCGCGAGCAGACGGTCGGACATCTCGATGATCGCCACATCGCCGCCGAGTCGTCGAACGGCCTGCGCCATCTCCACCCCGACGGGCCCGCCACCGAGGATCAGCAGGCGGCGCGGGATGGCCTTCATGGACGTCACCTCGCGGTTGGTCCAAATGCCGTCGAGCTCGCGCAAGCCGGATACGGGCGGCACGAAGGGATCGGCGCCGTTGGCGAGCACAACGTGGTCGGCGGTGTGCCGCACGCCGTCGACCTCGACAACCCCTGGGCCGGCGAGCCGCCCGCTGCCACGCAGGAGCTCGATGCGACGATCGGCAAGCCAGCGTTCCTGTCCGGTATCGGAGTAATCGGAGACCATGAAGTCACGCCAGGCGAGTGCCGCCTCGACGTCGACCTCGGCGGTCGCCGCGGCCTCGCGCGCACCGTGCACGGCCTCGCCCGGCCGCAGCAGCGCCTTCGAGGGGATGCACGCCCAGTAGGAGCACTCACCGCCCACGAGCTCGCGCTCCACTATGGCCACGCGCAGGCCCCCCTTCGCGAGCGCCCCCGCACAGTGCTCGCCGGGCGAGCCGCCGCCGAGCACGATCACGTCATAGTCGCTACTCATCAGCGACCGGGCAGCCGCGTGGTGATCTCCTGGAGCAGCCAGCCGTTCCCGTCGGGGTCGCTGAAGGTGGCAAACGAGCCGTAGGTACTGTGGTCGGGTGCAGGCCCGGGCACACGGCCAGAGTCGTGGAAGCGATCGCCGAGCGCGCCCTCGTTGAACACTTCGCTGACTTGAACACCGCGGGCAACCAGTTCGTCACGTGCAGCCTCGATGTCGGCGACGATCAGGTACAGGCTGTCGGCCGAGCCGGGCGCGGCCGAGGTCATGTTGGTGCCGAACTGGATCGAGCATCCGGAGCCTGGGGGCGTGAGCTGGACGATGCGGAACTCATCACCGCGTGCGACGTCGGCATCGAGCCTCCAGCCGATGCCGCTGTAGAAGTCCTTGGCACGGTCGACGTCTGAGACCGCCAAGACGATTGCCTCGAGCTTGAATTCCCCGGCCTTTACGGGCGCGGTGCTCGCCGCGCTTTCACTGCCCGCCTCGACATTGCTCATCTCGCCTCCATCGGTTGGCGACACCAGAGCGCGGCGCCGCGTGTCAGATCCTCGCCTGCGGCCCGGGCCTGTGACTAACTCCCCTCGAGCGAAGCTTCGACGGTGACAGCAATGCCGTCGGTGCGCATGCCCAACCTCTGGATGCACTGGGTCATCGCCACTTGAGCGATCACCTGCAGATGTGTCTCCTCGAGGTCCGCTACGCGTGCGGAGATCCGGCACGTGATTCCACTGAGCCCCGCGTCTGTGCCGTCGTCGGCCTCACCTAAGAGTGTAAGGGTCACGTAACTGACGAGCTCGCGCGCCTGGGTGTCCTCCTTGACAAGCTGCTGGGCAACAAACCAGGTAAAGACGCTGCCGATGGCGCCGGCGAGCAGCTCGCCTGGCAATGTCGCTAGCGGACCAGTCTCCTCGGGATCGACGTTGAGCGACAACAGCGGTGCCATCGAGTGACTGCCCACAACCAGTCGCGGTGCGCTATCGGGAGGATTGCCCAACCATCTGATCGTGGCCTCTCGTTTCAGCGCGGGCATCGACCGTCCTCAGCGCTCGGGCGCGATCAGAACAGGGCGCCCGGCGTGGACGAGCACCACATGTGAGACGCTGCCGAGCAGCGCCGAGGTGACCGCGCCGAGGCCGCGCCGACCGCACACGATCAGCCGCGCGTCGAGCTCGTCGGCGATTTCGATGATTCTGCGCCCGGCGCCTTCGGTGGTCTCCTCCACGCGAGCGCTGGCGTCATAGCCGTGTTGACGCGCGCGCTTCACGCCCTCCTCGGCAGCATCACCCGCGAGCTGCGCTTGCTCGGAGTCGACTTTGGCCTCGTCGCTGAGGTAGCCGCCACCGAAGCCCCCGGCCATCGCCAGCATCACCGCCGCGGGCTGCCAGATCGTCAGCACGACCGCAGGCGCCGGATGGGCAACGAGCTCCACCGCCGCGGCCATCGCCGCACGCGACCCCTCTGACCCATCGTAGCAAAACAGCACCGGTCCAGGCATGGAATCTCCTCAGAAGCAGTTGGTGTTAGACGAGCATAGACTCACCATCCTATGCGCGCAGGCTCTCGTCCCCGGACACGTGATTTGTGCCCCCAAACGATGCGGTTGGCCTGAAAGGCGATTGTGTGAGGTCAGTGACGGACGATGCCCTTTGTGTGTGACCGCGGCGCGGTGTACTGTCGCTGGATGGAGCCGGGCTATCGCGTAACACACCTCGATGAGATCGAGACGATCCACTTCCCGGATGAGCCGATCCCGGCCTGGAAGCCGCTGCGGCGTGAGCTTGGGATCACGGCCTTTGGGACGAACGCATACGTCGCCGAGCAGTCCGGCGAGCTTGTGATCGAGCGACATGACGAGCTAGCCGAGGACGACGACGCCGGTGGCTCTGAGGAGATCTATGTTTTGGTCCGTGGTGCGGCGCGCTTCACCGTGGACGGCACCTCCGTCGATGTCCCGCGGGGTGCATGAGTGACGGTGATCAGCGCGCACGCGACGAGCCGCCTCAGCGGCGACGTGCTCCTTGCCCGATAGTCGGACTGAGTAGTCTGCTCACGAGCATGACCGCGGACCGAGCGTCCCCAAGGCTCCAAGCCGACCGGGCGGACGCGTCGCAAGCCCGGCCTCGCGGAGAGTGGGTGTGATTCTGAGCCCAGTCTAATCGGGCGCATTTCTGAGCGCCGTTGGGTGCTAGCAGTGGCGGTCTCGTTCTGTTACATCTTGCCGGTCGAGCTGCACGCGCGCCACGGCCATGTCGGCGCTGCCGTTTTCGCGTGGTTGATCTCCGGCGCGATTATCCGACTCGTGATCTTCATTGTCGACCGCGCTCCGAAAGGTATGACACGACACCCGCCTCCGACGCGTCAAGCCCGAACCTGGACGGTGCGCTATGCAGTGCTCGCGTTCCTAGCTGTGATTGCCATGTCGCTGGGCGTGGGGGCGGTTAAGTATCTCCTGGGCTGGGGGTAGCCGGAAGCCACCGTTGGGGTCGTCTTTGGGCTCGGCCACACCCAATACCCGCTGCTTGAGAGGCCACTGCAGGCCGCCTTCGGCATCATCGCTTGTCTTCTATACGAGCGCAGCGTACCGTTGGTGTTTCTCGTCGGATGAGTCGTGGTCTTGTACGGCGGAACAATGGCTACCCGTGTCACACGGTCGTTGGCAACGAGTACATAGCGTCAAAGCAACGCTCAGCGAAGCCGGCGGGCCTCCTCACTGTGAACGAATAATGGCAGAGGCGGTCGCCGTCGCGACGACGGCACCGTCCGCGCTGCGCAGCTCGCCCGCCAAGAACGCGACCTCCCGTCCTCGCCGCACCACCCGTCCCATGCCATGAAGCTCGCCCAGCATGGCTGGTCTAAGAAACTGAACCTGCAGATCGATAGTAGGCGCCCACTGGCCGGCACCAAGAGTTGCGACAAGAGCTGGACCGAGGGTGTCGTCAAGCATCGCGGCTAGGAAGCCGCCTTGGACATCGCCCGCAGGGTTAAGGAATTGCTCGGTAGCCGTGAACGACACCTCGATCGTTTCGGCATCCGGATCGACGCTTACCAACTTCCACCCGAGGAGCACTGCGGCCGGCGGGGGGTCGCGCCGTCCTTCCAGCACATCCCAAAATGGTCCCTCACGGGCAGCTCTCGATCCGCGCTGATCGCTCGTCGTCACGCTGTGATCGTATTGACAGCCAGCGTCAATGCCCCCCGGACCGGCTCAGGGGACTCTGAACTCACCCATCGCGGCCCACACGGATTTCTGAACGTCCAGGCCGCACTGCCGTGTCACGCCGTGCGACCTCAGCGCGCACAATCGGCGCGACCTCTGTAGCGAACAGCTCGATCGAGCGCAGCACGTCGCGGTGGGCAACAGCGCCGACGCTCATCTGCGCGATGTAGCGGTCGTGCGCGAACAGCTCGTGCTCGTAGAGGATCTTCTGAGCAACCTGCTCGGGCGAGCCGACGGCGAGTGCTCCGTCGGGCGCGCGCAGTGCCTCGTACTCGCGTCGGCCGGATGGCGGCCAGCCGCGCTCACGGCCGATGCGGTTCATCATTTGAAGATATGAGGAGGAGAACGCGCTGTCAGCGTGGGCTGTGTTCTCGGCGACGAATGCGTGTGTGTTGATTGCTAGGCGGGTTTGGGCTGGGTCGTGGCTTGCGTCTGTGGCTGCCTGACGGTAGAGCTCGACGAGCGGGGCAAAACGGGCGGGCTGGCCGCCGATGATGGCGATGGTGAGCGGTAGCCCTAGCGTGCCGGCACGAATGACTGACTGGGGTGAGCCACCGACGGCGACCCAGACGGGGAGCGGCTGCTGCACGGGCCTGGGCCAGACGCCGGCGTCGACGAGCGCAGAGCGGTGTCGCCCGGACCATGTGACGTGCGTGCGATCGCGGATGGCGAGCAACAACTCGAGCTTCTCGGTGTATAGCTGGTCGTAGTCGTCGAGGTCGTAGCCGAACAGGGGAAAGGACTCGGTGAACGATCCGCGGCCGGCCATGATCTCGGCGCGCCCGCCGGAGAGCAGGTCGACCTCGGCGAAGTCCTGGAACACGCGCACGGGGTCGTCTGAGCTGAGCACGGTGACGGCGCTGGAAAGGCGTATGCGCTGGGTCTTGACGGCGGCCGCCCCGAGCACGACGGCGGGTGATGAGATGAGGAAGTCAGGACGGTGGTGCTCGCCGATGGCGAACACGTCGAGCCCGAGCTGGTCGGCGAGCTCGACCTCCTCCATCAGGTCGCGCATGCGCTGCTCGGGGGTGATGCCGCTGCTCAGATCGGCGAATGTGGCGAGCCCCAGTTCCATGCGTCAAGCATAGCCGCTAGTAGTTGTGTGCGCAATCATCTTCGTCTGCCCTGGCGCTATCGGGACCGGCGCCTACGACCACAGCCCACACAACGGCACAGCTGTGAGGCGATCACCGAAGCTGAGGCTTCGCTTGCCGGTGTAGAGGACGACCCCGGCCTTGAACCGGCCGCCAAGCTTGTTGCGCAGGTAACGCAATCCGGCGAAATCCTTTGCTGTAACGGTTGCTGCTGTCTTGACCTCGACCCCGGCCACCTCTCCGCTGCCGAGCTCGAGTACGATGTCCACCTCGCGCTGCTGCTTGTCACGGTAGTGAAACATCGATGCTGCACTCTCCGCCCAGTCGCATTGGCGCGCGAGCTCCATCGCAGCAAACGTCTCGAAGATTGGGCCGGCGAGAGTAGGGCTTGCGACGATCCCCGCAGCGTCGATGTTCAGCAGGTGCGTGAGCAGCCCTGTGTCGATCATGTGAATCTTTGGCGTCTTCACCTGACGGCTTCCGAGGTTCACGTGCCACGGCTGTAGCCGCCACACGAGAAACAGCTCTTCCAGGATGTGCGCCTGCGACGCCACTGTCTTGTGATCGACGCCCAACTCAGCGGCGATGCTGCGCACGCTCAGCAGACCCGCAGAGCGTGCCGCGAGGATCCGCAGCAGGCGCTCAACGGTTGCGGACTCTCGTACTTTGGCGATATCGGGGAGGTCGCGACCAAGGAGCGTCGAGATGTAGCTAGTGAAGAATCGAGCACGTCCGCGAGCACTTCTTTCCTGGGCCTCGGGGAAGCCGCCGGCAACGAGCTCGAGGGCATATGCGCCTCGCCCCACCTCGGCACCATCAACGTGCGGAGCCTCACCGGCGAGGAGACCGTCGACGAAGCTCTCGCGTCGTCCGTTCAACTCTCCCTGCGAGAAGGGCCACATCCATACGTAGTCCACACGTCCGGGCAGCGCATCGGCAATGCTTGGCAGGGCTAGGATGTTCGCCGAGCCGGCGAGCAGGAACTGTCCGCGCTCGTTGTTGGTGTCAAGGCGCTCCTTGATCGCCAGCATAAGATCGGGCGCCCGCTGGACCTCGTCGATAACCACCGGGCCGGATACTCCTGCGATGAACCCAGTTGGGTCCTCCAACGCCGAACGACGCGTGGGATCGTTATCGAGCGTCAGATACTCGGCGGGATGCTCGCGCTCGGCGATCGCGCGCGCCAGGGTGCTCTTGCCTGACTGCCGTGCGCCCAAAAGACAAACCGCCCTTGCTTCACCCAACGCCTCGACAACAGTTGACCTGATGTTCCGCTCGACCAACGCCCGCTGCATGCAGACAGAATACCGCAATTACCGGACAATTGGGGAGTTCATAGCCGGACAATTGGGGAGTTCATGGCTGGACAATTGGGGAGTTCATGGCCGGACAATTGGGGAATGAACGCGGGCCGAATGGGGAGTTGAGCGCCGGGCGATGGCCCTCTAACTCCTCCTGGCGAGGAACAGCGTGAGATCAGACCAGTCACGCTGCCGTGGGCGCGCGACCAGCTCACGAGCGACGATGTCGAGCGTCGCCTGGAACTCCCCATGGTCGACACTCACCACGATTGCGCAGCCCGCGTGAGCACGTCCGGCCTCCGCCCAGCGGCGCACGATCAACGGAAAATCCTTGACGTCGAACGTGATGAAGATCCGTTCTTCGCTCGCTGCCATCGACAACAATGCCTCGTCGGTGGAGCCATCGAGCTCGCGCTCCTCGTCTGCCGCTCGCACGTCGTGACCTTGCTCGCGCAGTGGCGCGGCAATACGCCGACCCGATATGTGCGCATCAAGGAACAGCTTCACGGAGTTGCCGGTGCTCTACTCAGTCCTCGACACGACTTACGGCTATGAACGGGAACTCCTCTTCGAGCTGCTCGATCGGCCGGCGGTTTTCGGCTATGGCCGCGTCTATCTCCTTGGGGAACAGCTCGTAGTAGTCGAGCGCCAGTTGGATCTGACGCTCACTGGCGGAACCACCATCGGCCATCCTCTCTACCGAGCCGATATCGCGGTGAGCATCGACAATCTGCCACACGTCCAGTGCGGTCCCGATTACCCACGCGCGCCGCTCCCAGTCCACTCCACGAAACGCGATTCCCGGGAACAGCCGCATCCGCAATGCCTCGTCGGCAAGCGCCTCGACGATTGCCCCCTTGCTACGACCCGTGCGCTTTGCCTCTAGATCGACAAGCCTCTCCATCTGCGTGGACAACCGCATGCTGAACGGAGCCGACTTTGTAGCCATGAGTTCAAGCGTAGCACGAGAATTACTCTGTAATACACTCGTGTAGTTGATCGCTGTGCTGCACTATGACGCGGACTTCGACCGGATCGTCGAGCTGACAGGCCAGCGCGTACAGTGGATAGTCCCGCGCGCGAGCGTGTCGTAGTCAGCTCTGCGTAGCCAGCCGCTCGTGCACGGAGCGCACGGCACTGGACCCCTCGCCGACGGCCGCGGCGACCCGCTTCATCGAGCCGTGACGGACGTCGCCGGCAGCAAACACACCAGGGACTGAGGTCTCGAACGGCAGGGGAATCGATGCGGTGACATCCGCATCGGGCGACCCCGCGAGCTGGCGGTCGGTGAGGACGAAGCCGTCGGGGTCCAGACGCACGCCTCCGTCCAGCCAAGCGGTCTCGGGCCGGGCGCCGATGAAGCAGAACAAGCCGGAGCAGGGAACGGCTTTGTGCTCGCCGGTATCGAGCTGCCCGAGCGTGACCTGTTCGAGCCGCTCGCCACCTGCCAGACCCTTGACTTCCACGCGTGTGCGCAACTCAATGTTGGGGTCGGCTTCAATGCGCTCGATCAGGTACTGAGACATCGTCTGCGTGAGATCCTCGCGGCGGACGGCAAGCGTCACGCCACACTTGCCCTGGCTGAGGTAGATGGCGGCCTGGCCGGCGGAGTTGCCGCCACCGATCACGAGCACGGGTGAGCCGCCGCACACGCGCGCCTCGAGATCGGTTGCGGCGTAGTACACGCCGGCCCCCTCGAAGCGCTCGAGATCGTCGACGGGCAGGCGCTGGTAACGAGCACCGGAGGCGACGATCACCGCCCGCGTGGGGATCTCGCTGCCGTCGCGCAACACCACTACGTGGAAGCTCCCCTCCGCGCGCAGGCCGACGACCTCGCACGGCGAGTTCAGCCGCGCCCCAAGTCGCATCGCCTGCACGGCGGCGCGGCCGGTGAGATCTCCGCCGGAGATGCCGTTGGGGAACCCCGCGTAGTTCTCGATCCGCGAGCTCGACCCGGCCTGACCACCGACGGTGACGGAGTCGAGGCAGACGGTGCTGAGGCCCTCGGAGGCCCCGTACACGGCGGCGGCGAGTCCGGCGGGGCCGCTGCCGACGACGATCAGGTCGAAGATGAAGCCGGGCACCGGCTGAAACGTGAGGCCGAGCTGTTCTGCGAACGTCGCGGGCGTGGCGTGGCGGAGCATGCCGTTGGGGGTGATCGCCACGGGGGTGTCCTGTGAGCTGAGGCCCATGCTGGACAGCAGCGTGTCGACGTCGTCGGCCTGCTCGAGGTCGATCCACGTGTGTGCGATCCGCGAGTGCTCGGCAAACGAGCGCAGACTCATCGCCTCGGGCGAGTAGCGCGAGCCGATGATCTTGATCGCCTGAGCACCTTGCCCGGAGCGCAGGATCTCGCGCCGCGCGACGAGCGCGCTGAAGATCGTTTCAGCGAGCGCCGGGCGCAGGCTCATCAGCCGCCGGAACTCGTCCTGCTCGATCACCAGCACCCGCCCGGCCTTGGACACGCGCCCGGTGAGGAAGCGCCGCTGGCCGGTCAGCAGCGTGAGCTCGCCGATGAAGCCGCCGGGAGCGAACGTCGCTACGACTGCGTCCTCGCCGCCGCTCTCGCGCAGCACTTCCGCTTCGCCGTCGAGCACCACGAACAGGTCATACGAGGCCTCGCCTGCCGCGAACAGCAGGTCTCCCGCCTCGGTCTTGCGCTCGCTGCCGAACGTCGCCATGTCGGCGATCTCAGCGGCGCTCAGCTCGGGCCATGCAGCGTTGTCATGCGCTGGTGTCATTCGAGATCGAAGGCCGCCTCGATTGCAGTCCGTAGCGCTGCCTCCTGGCGCTCGAGCAGCACACCGACCTGCGCCCCGAGGGCATCTGTGGGAATCGTGGTGACGTTGTCGCAGTTCACAACCGAGTCTCCTTCCAGACCGTTGGCATCATCCACGTGTACCTCTGTTGATAGACCACGAACGGTCATGGTGATTGGCGCCACGGTCACGGTAGCGAGGTGTGGGCGTACGAGCTCGCGGGTCAAAACCAACACCGGGCGAGCCTTGTCGAGATGCGCGATGTGAATGGGGCGCATCAGTCGAGCGCGGAGGCCAGGCTGCGCGCGTGCTCGGCCAGCCCGTCGAGCTCGTGATCACGCCCTATACGAGCAAGGATCTCAGCATCGCGAGCGGCGAGGGCCCGCCGGCGCTCGCGTTCAAGTGCGCGTGTGACAACCGATGCCCGACTACGCCCAGCACCTGAGTCCACGGTCTCATCCAGGAACTCCACAAGCTCATCCGGTAGCCGGATGGCGATCTGCTTGCTCATCCCACGATGCTACCAACATGGGATGCGAGCCCGCACTTCAGCCCGCGACTACCAAGCCAACCGGTACCTGCGCGTCACCGGCTCGCGCTCGAGCAGACCGACGGCGGTGAGCGTGGAGATGCAGCAGTGGACGGTGCTGAGGTGCAGGTCGAGCATCGCAGCGACCTCTGTGTTGCCTTGGAGAGCTCGAGCACCATACGATCGTCTGCTGCGACACGGGCCCGCGAGCTATCCATCGCTGGCCTCAAACCACCAGCAGCGGTCGTACGCCGGCGATCTTGTCGAACTCAATGCCGCGGGGAGTCAGGTACCAGGCGTTCGGGGCGCCGCGCCGCTGGCCCTCACCCTGGTTCTCGATGAGTGCCAGCCGCTCGAGCCGGCTCAGGAGCTTTGAGATCTGCCCCTGATCGACAACTCCACATGCGCGCGCGACATCGCGATTGCTGGCCCCCGGCTGCTCGGCGATCGCTACGAGCGCCCGCATGGTGCGATATGTGAGGCGCATGTCCAGACCGTCCAGCAGATCGCCTCGCGCTGCCCGTGGCTGCTCTCTCGGGACTTCGGCAGCTGGCACCGATCTGGCCAACTCGCGGTTGGCAGCGCGCGGTCCCAGGTAGGGCAGCACGATCATGCTCATCAGCGGTCCCAGCAGGCTCGCGAGTGACTCATCGCTGGCCTCGCGCACCCGCTTGTGTAGCACGGCGAGGACACCCCCGACAATCCCTTCGGCTGTCATCGCTGGCGGCTGGCGGCTGGCGTCGACGGTGCGCGCACGGTCGACGACCAGTGCGAGCTCGGCCAGTACCTCGGCGCGACGCTGCATGACTTTCTCCCCTGCGGCGAACACCTCGACGAGCAACAGCTCGGCGAGCTCCGGCTTCTGATCCATCGTTGCGAGCAACGCGGCCAGCGCTGAACGGACCGCGTCGCACCAGGTGGACTCGCGCGCGTAGGCATCGAGCGCCAGGGCCCTACCCTCGGCGAGGGCCCCCTCGAACGCGGCGACCATGCAGTCGTCACGGTCGTCGAACAGCCCGTAGAAGGTCTTGCGCGAGACCCTTGCGCGACGGATCACGTCCGCGACGGTGACCTGCGCGTAGCCGAGTTCGCAGGCGGCATCGACCATTGCCGAGAGCAAACGCGCGCGCTGCATCTCTGCAAGCTGACCGCGCGGCATGCCGGCCAGGACCGACTGGCGCCACTGTGCCGAAGCTGCCATTGAGCGGGTCTCGCTAGCGACACTCATGCGCGTGCTTGCACCCGGCGGGCTAGCAAGTCGGGCGCCGCGCCGTCTTGAAAGGCCACGCGAAGTCGGCGCGCACGCGCAGACCGGAGCGCACGGATCGATTTCCGCGCACGCCACGCCCGGCGCCGGGACACCGCCGAAACGCCTGGGGCGCCGTCCAGGTGAGATAGCTGTCGGGGGTCTCGTCCGCGAACGCCCACGACAGGATCTCCTCCGGTGAGCTGCTCAGAGGGTCGGCGTGACGGCTGGGCTCGTGGGTCGCACGGACCAACAGCTCGTCGCGGGCGGTGTATGGGTGGTGGCTGATCTGGGGCATGTGACGTGGTGTCGGACCTTGCAGTGACGACAGCCTTCAGGGACGTGTTCGCGCCTCTGCCAGGCGACCGGCATGATGCCGGTCTCGACCCATATATAAACGTTATCGCGCAGAATAGTATGCCACCACTTGACAGCTAGATACAAGTCTAATTTCTAGCCTTTTCCGCGACGTAGGGCAATTCTTGGTGGCCCGATAAACGTTCACGTAACGATCGGAACGATTCGCACGGTGACGCTCGTGCGGATTCCGCGCTGATCTCCTGAGCGGGCTTCTACTTCTTCGGGCAGGGCGCCCTAAACGGCACTGTCACGGTCTCCGGCGCGGCGATGTTCCCAGCTTCGGCGAACAGGAATTCCGCCTTGACCCGGAAGCCTCCGGACGGGCAGGTCTTTGGCACGGTGCCGTAGTAGACAGGCTTGCCGTGCTTGCGGTACGCGGAGCCGAGGGTGATTTCGATCTTTTCGACGGACGCGTACGGGGCGCCGGGGACGGTAGCCACCAAGGGAATCTGGCCGATGAACTCCGGGCCGAAGCCGCCGCTGCCGTTGGGGTGCACGAGCGTGGCGGTCGTTGGGATTTCCAGCGAGACGGGCGTGCGCCCTCGCGCGAAGAACTCGAAGCCTCCACCGGGCGCGAAGAACGAGAGCAGTTCGACAGTCTCGTGCACACGTTCTTCACCGAACGAGACGACGCCGTAGGCTTTTCCGATCGGCCCGGCGGCGGAGCCCTTGGGGCATCTTTCCGGCTCCGCTTCTTCGATGATCGTTTTCGCGGGGCAGGTGACGAAGCCTTGCGGGTGTAGCTTGACGCCCGTCGGGAGATAGACGTTTATACCGATCAGCGGTGGCGGGAAGCCACCGTATTCAACCCCTGAGATCGCTACTTCGGCGTGCACGGCTGCACCCGCGCCGAAGTAGTTGCCGGTATGCGGGAAGCCGGGTATCGGGACGGCCTCCCCCCTGATCGTGACCGTGGGCGCCGCGACCGCAGCGCCCGGCATCGCCAGCCCAATCAGGCCGAGCAGCATGCCAACGACCACCAGCTGGCCGCCCATTCCAGATCTAATAAACGCCATAGATGCAACCTAACGGATGCGGTGATTCGTTGTCAAATGCGGTTATTCCTCATCAGCTGTTTGCTTTATAAACGATTACTAGCGCGTAGTACCGAGATTCCCGCGGCGAGGGCAACCGGCCTTGCCGACGAGCGGCTGGAAGCGACCGCGATCGACGCGAAAATGACCGCGGGCGCCGCCAGGTAAAATTATGCGCGAGCGACGTTTATTGGAGCCGAATTCACTAGACTCGGTGGCCCCATGCCCGCACAGACACAATCGAACGGGCCGATAGAGCCGACCACACAGAAGTCGCGCAAGGCGACACAGCGAGAACGGCTGGTGGCGAGCATGATCGCGGCCGGCAACGACGTTGGCTACGCCCGCGCGAACGTATCGACTGTGATCGAGCAGGCGGGAGTGTCGCGGCCGACGTTCTACGACTACTTCCGCGACCGTGACGACTGCTTCCTTGGGGCGCTAGACGATGTTTATCAGCGGCTGCTGGCGCACGTCAGCGAGCGCGTCGATAAGGCGCCGGCGGACCGCGCTCTGCACTGCGCGGTTGAAGCGTTGATCGATTTCGCCGCGGGCGAACCTGACGCAGCGCGGTTCCTGACGAGCGAGGCGATGACGGCGGGGCCGCGAACACTGGACACGCGCGACAGCGGCCTCGAGGAGATCGGGCTGCTGGTCGAGCGCCGTCACGCAAGCGTGGCGGCATCGACTCCGCTCCCGGATGTGTCACCGCGCATGTTGATGGGGGGCGTGTACCGGTTGATCGGCGCGCGTCTGCGTCGCGGCGAGCCGGGGCTGACGCGCCTGCGCGAGGACCTGCTGGTGTGGGTTGATAGCTACAAGCGGCCGGCGTGCGAGCAGCGGTGGAGTTCGCTGGCGGGAGGGCCGGCCTATGAGCGCTCCCCGTTCGTGCCGAGCATGCCGCTGAAACCACCGGACGTGCTCGGTCCGGGACGGCCGCGCATACCGGCAGCGGAGGTGGCTGAGAATCAGCGCTTGCGGATCTTCTTCGCGACGGCGACGCTGGCCGCGGAGAAGAGCTACGCGGCGAGCACAGTCGCGGACATCCTGAAATTCGCGGGCGTTGACGGCCGCACGTTCTACGCGCAGTTCGCGGGCAAGCAGGAGGCGTTCATGGCTGTGCACGAGTTTGGCGTGCAGCAGGTGCTGTGGGTTACCGGACAGGCGTTCTTCTCGGGGAGCTCTTGGCCGGAGCGTGTATGGGAGGCGGTGCGCGCTTTGACGCAGTTCCTGGAGATCAACCCGCTGATCGCCCAGGTGGGCTTTATCGAGGCGTACGCGGCCGGCCCAGCGGCGGTGCAGCGCATCGAGGACAGTCATCTCGCGTTCACAATGTTCCTGCAGGAGGGCTATCAGCATGTGCCGCAGAGCGGACTTTCGCGCCTAGCACTGGAGGCGATCGTGATGACGATCTTCGAGATCGTCTATTGCGGGGTCAGGGCGCGCGGCGCGGCGGACGCAACATCGCTGCTGGCTCCGATGAGCCTTTTGTGCCTGGCGCCGTTCCTGGGCGCTCGGGAGGCGGCTCAGTTCATGGACTCAAGGTCCGCCGAACACGCGTAAGCCCGCTACCGTTTGGGGGGTGGACACTTCCAAACACACACTGCGCTCATTGCCCGAGGGCGATGAGAGCGGGCAGAGCGCGGCGACGGGCGAGAGCCTAGAGGCAGCTTTGACGGATGCGCACAGGCATCTGCACGACCAGGTCGTACGCGCGATTCTGGACGCGGCGCCCGAGCTGGCGCTGGCTACTGCGATCGACACGCTGGTGAGGTTCGCGGCGGCACGGCCGCACACAGCCCAGCTGCTGGTGGGCGAGGCGATGGGTGGCGGTTCTACGTCTCGGCAACTGCGGGCGGATGGGGTCGCTGAGATCGCGGGGATGATCGAGCGCGCGTACCGGTTCGCGCCTGCGCAGACGACCGCACCGGACGTACCTACGGTGAGCGTGATCGGCGGTGTCTACCGTCTGCTGGACTCGATGCTGCACGGCGAGGAGCCACTGAAGGTGCAGCTCGGCGAGGAGCTGGCAAAGTGGCTGGCGAGCTACACGCGCCCGTTAGCACAGCACCGCTGGCGCGCACTGCGTCCGCTCTCCCCCGCTCTCGTGCTGGCGAGCAGTCTGTCTGCGGACGGGCGATCGGCACCTGCGGTAGGCCCTGCCGATTCGCAGAACGCAACCGCGGATGAGCTGGCGGCGAGCGAGCGCCATCGTGTTCTGCTGGCGGCGGCAGAGGTAACGGCGCGAGGCTACGAAGCAGCGAGCGTAGCCGCTATTTGCGCGGCCGCCCAGATCGACGAGCCCACCTTCTACCGCTACTTCTCGGACAAGCGCGCGGCGTTCAGAGCGGTCCATGAGCTGCATTACCAGCAGGTGATGACAACGGCGGCGGGCGCGTTCTTCTCGGGCGAGAGCTGGTCGGAGCGGGTGTGGCTGGCGGGATCTGCATTCGCTAGCTACATGCAGGCGAACCCGGCGCTGCTGCGCGCGACGCTCGTGGAGGGATATGCGGGTGGACCGCCGACGCTGCAGCGCGGTGAGGACATTGTGACCGCGTTCACGATCTTCCTGCAGGAGGGCTACCAGCACCTTGATGGCAGGGAGCGGCCGTCGCGTCTGGCGCTGGCGGCGATTGGCGCAACGATCTTCGAGATCGGCTACGAGGGCGCCCGCACGAGCCTCGAGCCCGAGATCGCGGGCCTGATGCCGCACGCGATCTACGTGTGCCTGGCGCCCTTCCTTGGGCCCGAGGCAACCGATGCGTTCATAGACGCACGGCTTCGCGCCGGCTGAAGATTGACCCAGTAGACAAACGCCGCCACCGGGAGCGGCGTGTTCACCCCCACAGCGTGGAGATCGGCAGGGCGAAGATCCGCTCGGCGAGCTGGAACGATCGTGGGCCCGTGTGGAGCACGGCGCCAGCGAGGAAGCGCTCTTGGAGTCGGTCGCGTAGCCAGATCAGGTGCCTGGCATCGGAAACCCTGGGGGCAGCGGTGGCCTTGATCTCGATGGCGACGATCCTGTTCGCTGGCAATTCGGCGATGAGGTCCACCTCGTGTCCGCCATCCCTGGCGCGCAGGTGATGCAGGCGGGGCCGCGATGAGCTGAGCTCGACCTCGGGTCTGATCTGAGCGACCACGAACGTGTCGAGGATGCGACCGAGCAGATCGCCGTCACGTAGTACGGCGACTTGGTCGAGCCTCAGCGCTGCGGCGATCAACGACGGGTCGATGAGGTAGCGCTTGCCAGTCTCGGCTAGACGGGAGAGCCGGTTGCTCATCCAGGCAGGCAGGGTGTCGAGCACAAGCAGGTTCGTCAGCAGGCGCTCGTAGGCGACCGCTTTTGCGCACGCTCTACTCCCGTTTTCGCGCACTACTTAATCCCGTTATTGCGGTCTGCATCGGCGCGGAAGCAGCATGACCTCCGGCGCGCAGAGAGAAACTGCCCGCCGACACTGGTGTGACGTTATTGTCACGACTCAACATATTCAGTCATAGTGACGATATTGTCACAACACCCGAAAGCGAGAGTCGTTACATATATGTCACCAGACGCTGACCCCCACTCAACGTGGACGATTCGCTCAGGCGAAGATCTCGGGCGCGCGATCGCCGAGATCCGCACCCGAAGTGGCCTGACGCAACGCCAGCTCGCTGCACAAACGGGCCTCTCCCGTGAGTACCTTGCCCAGATAGAGACGGGTCGCACGGGGAGCCTGCTCGAACACCTCCTGCGAGTGCTGCGCCGCTCGGGCGCTGACGTGACCGTCAGTTACCCGGGCAAGCACGGGCCAACCTGAGCGACTTGGGGGCAGGCTGTCACCAAGCTGTCACCCAATATGTCCCTCTCCATGCGGCTCAGTCACGGAGCGACCAGCCTGCAGATAAGCGTCCATCAGACCGGCTGCCTCGTCCTCAGCGCCGGGCAGCAGGTGGCCGTAGCGATCGAGCGTGATGGAGGTGTTGGCGTGGCCCATAAACGTTGACAGTGCCTTTGCGTTGACGCCTGCGGCGATCATCAGGCTGGCGAACGTGTGGCGGCACTCGTGCAGGGAGATCGGCTGTAGCCCAACCCTGCGCCAGGCACGCTGCGCGCGTTCATACAGCGGTGAGGCCGAGAACGGCAGACCGCTTGTGCCGAACACGAGACTGGGACTATCTGGCGACGCGCTGAGGGCCAGTGGCTGGAGGTAGGCCCGCAGAGCAGTGGCGATGGGCACACGTCGGTTACCGGCGTGTGACTTGGGGGCGACCATGCAGTGCTCCTTGGGATCCCACGCTTGGGCAACCTCGAGCACACCGTGGCTGAGATCGACGTCGCACCAGCGCAGGCCCATCAGCTCGCCGCGACGCAGGCCGGCGTAAAGAGCGGTGGCCCACAGCACGCGATCGCGTGCGTTGAGCGCCGCGAGCAGCATCTCGGCTTCGGCTGGGCTGACGATCCGCACGCGTCCAAGGCGCACGGCGGGAAGCGAGAGCCCGACGGTGGGGTTGACGGCGACCTCGCGTCGGCGCCAGCGGCAGATGGCGCGCACGGGCATGATCTGGTTGTGGACGGTAGATGGCTGGGCACCGGCAGCAAGCAGCCGGTCGGCGTAGGCCTGCAGGTCATCGACGGTCAGCTCTGAGAGCCTGATCGCACCGAACTCGCCGAGCAGACCGCCGTAGACGTCGCGGGGGCCGCGCAGCGCCTGCTCGTATGAGCGGATGGTGCTGGGCTTGTATAGATCACCGGATCGGGTCCTGACGGACCCGACGCGTGCGCCCTGCAGCCACAGCTCGGCGGCCTGGCCGAACGTGATCGCTGACGGCGCGTGCAGTTCGCGCCGGCGCAGCTTGCGATAGCTCTCGTCGCGCCAGATCTTCGCGTCGCTGAGGCTGTCGAAGTGCTTGCGGATTCGCCTGCCGTCGCGCGCGCTCCACACGGCGGCCTGGTAGATCCTGCGGCAGTTGCAGCGCGCACCCCGCCGCGATGCACACCCGGTGCGATGCTTGACCACGATCCCCACGTGGCGTACATGCGAGCCTGTCGAGCTCACAACCCCCTCCCTCCCAGCCGTCACCTGCCTTGACCTTCTCGCCCCTTGAAATGTACTGCTGTCAAGCATAAATGCCAAATGACGCAAAGGGACATCTGGCGGCGTAGCTAGCTTTCGCACTGGTTCGCCTGCGTTCGCGGGCTGAAATATGCCGGTATCGGTGGCGTTACACCCCGCCGAGCTGGGCGTCTGGATTTCTCGGCCTGCAGCCGCCGCGCAGGACTGTCACCCGACTGTCACCGCGCCCGTCGGGACCCGCACCAGCAGGGGATTAGCGGCCACCTGCGGCTATGCAAACCGCGGCGCAGGAGAGCGTGGGATGCGTAACGACGATTGTCATAACCACGACCAAGGAGCAAGGTTGAGACACCACGAGCAGACCTCCCAGGGGACCCCCGTTGAGTCCGGATGCATGGCTGTGCGGGGTGGTGGGGGCCGTCTTGCTGACGGGAGTGGTGCGCCGTCTGTTCGTCTCGTTGCTCTTCTTGTTGCTGTGGTTGGCGTGTTGTTCGTGCTCGTCCCGTCGAGTGCTTCTGCTCTGCTGGTCCATCATCAGCTGGGTCGCTTTGGTGCGCTGGATCAGCCGGTGTTCGCCCAGGCGGAGGGTCTGGCCGTGGATCAATCTACGGGCGATGTCCTGGTCGTTGACGCCGGGGAAGGCGTGGGGACGCTCAGCCGCTATCACGAAGACGGCAGTCCCGCGGACTTCTCGGCGTTGGGGACGAACGTGATCACGGTCCCAGGACTCGAATTCGCCAGTTTCGGGTTGGTGCAGGTCGCTGTCGATGATTCGGGGGGCCCGGCCGATGGCGACATCTATGTCGCGATTCCCGACGGTCCCGTGAAGATCTTCGCTGCCGATGGAGAACCCCTCACAGAACTGACCGAATCCAAAGAAGGTCCGTTTGGCTATGCCTGTGGGGTGGGCGTCGATTCAGCGGGCGCTGTATATGTGGTCGACTCGGGAAGCGAAGTTGTCCACAAGTTCGTTCCCGCGGGCAATCCGCCCGTGACGGCTGATAACACCGCCAACTTCCCGATTCCCGGCGGAACGTGCCAGGTCACCATCGGCGCGGGGCCGACCGCGGGTTTTTTCTTCACAGTAAAAACCAACGAACTCGAGAAGGTCGATAGCGCCACCGGCGTATACCAATATTCGGTCACTCCCCCCCTCTTTGGCCCCCGGCTCGCCGCGGTCGACCCGAGCGATGGTGATGTGTTCGTGAGCCAGCGAGAAGCCGGGGTCTTCGAATATGACGCGTCTGAAGCTTCTGGTGCGTCGCGAAGGTCGTCGTTTCAGCCCGAAGGCACGGTCACAGGCCTTGCTGTGAATGGCTCGTCGGGTGATGTCTACGTCGCGATCTCTGGCTCTCCCAACATAGAAGTCTGGAGTCCTGCTCTGATCCTGCCGGACGTAAAGGCCGAACCGGCGACGCCGGTCAACGACAGCACGCTGGTCCTGCACGGCACGATCAACGCCGCCGAAGGCCCCGCGGCCACCTGTGAGTTCGAATACACCACCGAAGCGGCGTTCGAAGAAAAAGGGTTCGCCGGTGCGACCAGTGCGGCTTGTGCGCCGGCCGGTCTCTTCACCGGCTCCGGTGAAGAATCGGTCAGCGCCGAAGTGGGCGGCCTGACCGCCGGTGTCAACTACGTCTTCCGGTTGGTCGGCAGCAACGCGAACGGCTCGAACCCCGAACCGAGCTCCAAGGAAGGGGCGACGGACTTTCACGTCGGCCCGAAGATCGTCACCAGTGGTGTGGCCGACGTCACCGCGACGGCGGCGACGGTCACGGCGGAATTCGAACCGAACGGCGGAGAAGCGGCTAGCTATCACGTCGAATACGGCCCAACCGCGGGCTACGGGTCAAGCCATCCCGTTCCCGACGCAAGCGTCCTCGTCCCGGTCGGCAAGGGGAACTTCGAAGAAGGACAAGCGCAGGTTGAACTCGTCGGCATGTCACAGGGCACCTTCGCCGTCGGCCAGAAGATCGTCGGCGAAGGGATCGAAGCCGGCACCACCATCACAAAGATCGAACCCAGACTGGTGAACGGGGTGGGCGAGCGACTGTTTCTCACGCTCTCCAAGACGGTCAAGTTCGGGAACTATGAAACGACGCTGAGCTCGCCTACTGCCGTGGTCTCCCAGCGACTGACCGGCCTCGCCTCCGGGAGTCTCTATCACTTCCGCGTCGTGGCCGCGGGGATTGGCGTTTCGGCTGGATCTGACTCTACCTTCAGCACCTTCCCGCAAGAAACGGGAGGAGCGGGGAGAGCTTACGAGCTGGTCTCGCCGGCTGTGAAGATCGGCGAGCCGTTTCCGCCCGAACCTCAGAATGGTTTTGCGCGGCTTTGCGGGACCGAATGCATGCCTGGCGTGAATTCGATCATGATGCCGATGCAGGCCAGCGCCGACGGCGAAACGCTGGCGTATGAGGGCCAGCCGTTCACGTCCGGTCTCGCCTCGAGTGCGAACCAGTACATCGCCCACCGCTCGGCGGGCGGCTGGTCTACTCAGAGCGTGACGCCGTCGCTGGCGGCGGCCGCCGTCGGGGCGCAAGGAAACGGTTTCAAGGCGTTCTCCCCCGACCTATCGCGCGGAGTCCTCTTCCAGACGACCCCGGCGCTCTCGCCGGAAGTGCCGGCGAGCGGTGGCAAGGAAAGCTACCACGACCTGTATCTCTGGGAAGTTGGCAAGTCCAGCCTGCAGCCGCTGGTGACGACAAAGCCCCCGCACCGGACGCCGGGCTCTGGTGAACCGACTAGCTTCGAATTGTCATTCGCCGGCGGTAATTCGGGCGGGGGCGGCGTGCCGGCCTTCGATCACCTCGTCTTCGAAGCAAACGACTCCCTGACGGGAGCGGTCCCGGGAATCGCACCGGCGGCGCCCGAAGTCGAAGCTTCGCATTGCAGCGGCTACCCGGCCGGCGGCTTCCCTGAAAGCGACTGTGACCTTTACGAGTGGGTAGGGGGTCAGTTGCATCTGATCAACGTGCTGCCCGGCAACGAAGCCGCGGCGACGCACGCGACCATCGGCTCCGGGCGTAGCCTTACCGAAAGTCTCACCAGTAAGGGTGCGCCCGAAAGCCAAGCTCCCGATGTCGACCATGCGATCTCTGCCGATGGCAGCCGGATCTTCTGGAGCGACGAAAGCGGCCAGGTGTACGTCCGGATCGATGGCCGCGAAACCGTGCAGATCAAAGACCCAGGCCGTTTCCTCACCGCGTCGAGCGACGGCTCCAAAGTTCTGCTGACCGACGGGTGTCTCTACAGCCTGCAGAGCAAAAGCTGCGAATTCACCCTTGGGAACTCCGGTTCGGCGTTCCTCGGTACCCTCGGGACCAGCGCCGATCTCTCGCGCGTCTACTTCATCGATTCCGAAGCGCTCGCACCGGGCTCCCAGTCGGGGGAGTCGTGCGAACCTGAAGGAGAAGAACGGGAAGGGGAAGGCTGCAATCTCTACGCGTTTGACCGCGGCGAAGTGACCTTTATCGCGCGGCTGGTGGGGCGGGATAACAATTTCCCCGGCTTCGCCCGTTACGGCGCTTGGAAGGCGTCGCCGGGCGGCCGGGTCGCGCAAGTAACGCCGGACGGCCGCTACCTGACGTTCATGTCCCGTGCTCGGCTGACCGAATACGACAACCGCCGTGCGGGCGGCGGCGAATGTACGCCTGGGGGTGTCAGTCCCAGCTGCTCGGAGGTCTACGAGTACGACCTCACCTCGCATAGCCTTCATTGTGCGTCCTGTAACCCGTCCGGCCAAAGTCCGATCGGAACATCGACGCTCGCTTTGATCAACCCGAACCCAGGGATTCCGTTCGAACAGCCGGAGAATCTTCCCGCTGAAGGTGAAGGCCGTCTGTTCTTCGAAAGTCAGGACGCGTTGTTGCCGGCTGCCAAGAACGGTGGCGTCGAGGATGTCTATGAGTGGACTCCCGATGGGGTGGGGGGTTGCGGGCGTGGGCAGGGTTGTCTTGCGTTGATCTCGGGCGGCCACAGCCCGGATGACTCGAACTTCATCACGGCGACCCCGAATGGGGATAATGCGTTTTTCATCACGCGTGAACAGTTGGTTCCCGAAGATCAGGACGATCTGCTCGATGTGTATGACGCGCGCGTTGGTGGCGGCTCGGATGTGGGTCCGCTTGCGCCGTGTGGGGGTGAAGGGTGTAGGGCGCCGGTGTCGGGTGGCTCGGTGGTGCAGCCGCCGGGGAGCTCGGTGTTCAGTGGGTTGGGGGGTCTCGTGCCGGTGCCGGGGTCGACCCCGGGTGTGGGCGTGAAACCGAAGGTGAAGCCGATG
>DATHLT010000031.1:0-32953 GCA_035487855.1 Solirubrobacteraceae bacterium | reverse complement strand
GGTCGCACTGCTATCAAGACTGAATACCTGCCTGGTAAGCGCGCCGACGTTCTCGCCAAATGTCTCAATCTCAGGACCTTCCACGGCGAGATCACCCGGATAGCGCCGAAGTACCTTGACCTGCCTGCCTGGAATCTCTTGGAGCACGACAGGCGAATGGGTGGCAACCACGGCAAACGAGTCATGGCGCTCCAGGGCAACGCCTATCGATCTAAGAAGCGCCGCCAATAGCGGCGGGTGGAGGTGGAGCTCTGGCTCGTCAAAAAGAACGATCGAGCGACGCTCCAGGTTCGCGCACAGCTGTACGATGATGTTGAGGACGATCTTGTGACCTGTTGACAACCGCGCGAAGGCGCTCTCCCAGATCCGTGCCGAGGCCGTGACGTCTGGGAGCTCGGCGAGCACCTCGAATGACGGCTCTTTCCGAATTGGCTCAAATGCAGCAATCAGTGCGTCTTCTCTCTCGGGTTTCCGGGCACGCGCGAGAGCTGTGTGAAAGTCGCGTGTCAAATCCTCAATCGTCTTGAGTACCGTCGAGATGCGACCGTCTTGACTAGCCTGCCGAAGCCCGATGTATGTGTAGTTGCCCATCGCCGCTCGTCCTTCCTCGACAAGCTCCCGATTGCGCGCCGCATTCCTCCCGGTGCCGTGTCCCGGCACCTCAAAGTCGTCGTACGCGCTATATGAGATAGCGACCACCCCACCAAAGCTTGGACGGCGCCCGATGTACATACCGTTCGTTTCCCGAAACTGCTCGGTCGACGCTTTTTTCACATCGTGATAAGCGAGCATGCCGAGGTGGCCGAGGAGCCGGGTCTTCCCTGCGCCGTTGTAGCCGATGACGGCTACCGTTCGTGTGGGCAACTCAGATACACCGCCGTATCGAAACTCCGTTGTGAGATCGCTCTGTGGAAATCGATACTCGAACGCAAGCTGGCTACGCACCGCGCCCTGTTCTGCGGTCTTGAAGATAGCTGGCGCGATCTCGAGCGCCGCCAGCGCGGACCCAAATCTCATCAGCGATGTCACTACACCTGGCTGTTTCCCGAATCGTTCACGTACCGACGACAGAAACACCATGTCGCGGAGCCCTTTGAGAAACGGCTCGTACACCTCCTTGCCTGCGGCAAACAGGATTTCGTAGTACGACATCGCCTGGCCTAGTGAACAGTAGTCGCTTGGAAGGCACTCAAACCTGGGGCCCGGTAGCTTGGTCCGACCATCGTCCTGCGATTTCTGGACGATCTTTACGTGCTCGAGATCGAGGACGGTCTTGGGATCCAAGTGCACCCTGACCCACCACATAGTCTTGTATCCGTAGTCGTCCCACACGTCGGGGCTAAGAACGGCGTAGGGATACTCGCTGGGAGGGGTAGATTTGGCCGTTACGAACCGCATACGCGAGGACAGTTTGGCGCTGCCCGAGGCGCGAGGATACAACCACGAAGCGATGGCTGGGTATCTGCACCAAGGCTACTAGCACTCAAACCCAGGACACCCTGTGTCGTGTCGTCATCGCTTTTTCGATATCGGGCGCCGTGCCCGAGTCTCAGCATCGCCGTTGGGCTAACTCTATACGGGCTGGTCGAGATGAGACGTTCCTCGTCCTCCGATTGTCGTGAAGGGGGCGTCATCGAGGTCGACTAGCCAGTCGACGATTGTGCAGACCGCGTAGTGGGCGTCCCAGACATTTAGACCGACTGCCGCGCACTGGCCAGGCAGTCGCTCCTTGAACAGATTGTTCAGCGCGATGCAGGCATCGCCTCCGGTCACCTTCTTCCGTCTGTCGGGTAGTGATTTGGCCAACTTGTCGAGTTCCTTCTCCGCAGCGTCGATGAGCGCCCAGGCGACTATGTGCTCCGCCTCTGTCAGCCAAGTCGAGTCCTTGCTCTCGGTCCATTCGCGGGCACGACTCTGATTCTCACGCTCGGTCACGAACATCACCGCTTGCGGACTCACGGTGTCGCTCAGCCCGGATGGCGTAACGGGCCAGAGCTTGTTCTTTCCCCGTGCGCGGAGCTGGCGTGGCTCTAAGCTCGGTGAGCGACGCTTGAGTTTCTGCTGAAGTGCACGGACCTCTGACGGCTTGGTGCACCCAGACGCGAGCTGGTCCTGCTCGTTCACGCCGTCGAGCAAGCGTTCCAGCTTCGCGACCGCGGGACCGCGCTCGTGCTCGCGATAGAAGGCAGGCAGCTCGTCGGGGTCGGTCTCAGCCGTCACGCGATCCTGCGTGTCGTGGATCCAGCGGAACATGGCCTCGGCGTCGGCTGCTGAGAACTCCCCATGCATGGCCTCTCGAAGGCTCTGGTTAAGCGCCTCGACGTACCTCTCGGCGGCGCCGTCCGGAAACGTCGGCGGGAGCCCCCCTGTGGAAAGAGGCTCTCCAGCGAGAACCACACCGATGGACTCGACCAGTGTGTTGAGATCCGTGTCGTCGTAGACCACCACGGCGTTGGTGTGGCCGCTCAGACGCTCCGCGATTCGGGGATCGGCTCGCCGCGTGAGCGCGATGCGCCATGTACGGACGGTCACGTCGGGGCGCGCGGAGACGGCCCGCATCAACCGCGCGCCGCGAGGCGCCTCGTCGTAGCCGATCAGGTCTGCGAGCAGCAGCGTTCGGCCGCCTTCCGAGAGGATCTGTAGCGCGTCGTGACGCAGGCCCGTGGCCCGAATCGATGGCTGGTGCGCGAGCACGCCTTCGGTTAGTAGGCGCTCACATGCGAGTTGTGCACTGTGACGACGCGTACGTCGCTGGTCGGGTTCGTCGTCGTAGACGAGGACAGTGTCGAGCGCGATCCCCAAAGCCTGCACGGCGCGATTATCGCACAAGTCCCAACCAGCCGTGAATCCATTCACGTGAACTGCCACGAACTGATTGAATACGCCACCGAAATGTCTTGGGGAGCATGGATAGCGGGTGGGGAACGCACCGACGCGATGGCCGAAGACGGTATCGGGCCTGTCTACCTGCGCGGTGACTTCAGGATGGACTACGATGTCGGCGAGACCTATCGGCTGACATCGATGGCCGTCGGTCTCGGTGCGCTCTCGGCGCTCTCGGGCTCGCTGCGCAACAAGAAAGGCCTCACCGCACGTGAGCGGTTGATCGGCGCAGTCGCTGGCGCCGGCTACCTCGGTTTCGCTGCCATTGGGGTCGTGATCTCGCCCTCTCACGTGCCGGCTTGGTTCCAGCGCAGACCGCCTCGGTCCCAGGCGATGTCCCTACTTCCGTTAGTGCTTGTGGGCGTTACCGGTGGCGCCTCCTCTCCGATGTATCGACTGTCAGTCATCGGTGTCGCCACGGCAACCGGGATGCGGGAGCGCCGTCGCGAGACGCAGCTGATAGGCGTCCTCGCTTGGGGCGTCTGGTGTGCCCAGGCGCGATGCGGGTCAGCACGCGGGCGAGCCGAGGGCGCCGACTCAGTGCGCCAATACGCGACGCGGCTGGCCGCATATGTACTCGCCTCGCGTTTGGCCCCCGCGGCGACGCTGGTCGCCTACGACACCCGCGCGCTGGTGGGCCACCTCTTTGCTTTCACCTACGAGCGTGCGGACCTCGCCCCATATCAGCAGCAGATCGAGGCCGCGCTGAAGCGTACACGCGACGCGGCACGCGACGCTGCGGGCGCGAAACCGGTGAGCGACGTCGACTCTGCTCACCTAAGTGACGACGCGCTTGCCGGCCTTGGACGGCTCGAAGAGCGACTCGGCACCTTGGAGCTCGCGGGACTTTCCGACCTGAACCTGGACAGGTTGTTTGGCGCGATGGGTCCGTGGCGTCACGACGAGATGCCGCAGACAACAATCCTCATTGAGGCATCCGAGCTACGGACGCGTCTACAACAGCGGGCCGACGTGTTCGCGGATTTGCCCGGCGGCCTACCGCAAGCCGCGGTTGCCGTCGAGCCCGACGTTGTGGTGCGTGGCCTTAGCCGGCTCGCTCTCCTCGCAGCGATGACGACAACAGTGGCCGCGAATGCGGCACGGCACGCGACACAGCCGGTAACGCAAGTACAGATTGACTTGCGCCAGCGCGGACCATCTCTAGAGATGGTGATCGCAACTGACGGCTCCCCCACGGCTCTGGCGCCTGGGACTCGTGAACGCCGCGTGTCCGGGCTAGCGCATCTACGCCGCAAGCTAGAAGACTTCGGCGGGACACTCGACATCACCGTCACGGGCGACGGCGTCTTCACGGTCAGCGCGAGGCTACCCGCCGATACCGAGCCGGAGGGCGTCGGATTCTGGTCAGAGGATATCTCCACGCAGATCGAGAAAGCGGTTAATGACGGCACGCTGATTGCTGCTGGCCGCTCGGCCCTCACCGCACTCCTGCAGGCGAGCGACTCCAACGCGGAGCGCAAGTGGACGAGTAGCAAGACCACCATGGCGTACGCGGGCCTACCCATCGCAAGTGAGATTCTGGCCTGCAAGGGAAAGCTGCGCCACCACCGGATCGACACCGAGGCTCTAGTGCTCGTAATAAACGCGCTGCTGACATATCGAGCCGCCGCCAGGGGCGAGGGCATCACGACGACGTGGACCAGCGGCTTCGCGTCGCGCTACGCGCTCGGCATTGTGACGGAAAATCCTCGCGGCTGGCGTGCACAGGAGATCCTGCCCAACGCAGTGCGGGCGCGCTCGCAGGAGCGCGTGCTCGTGCTGACGCTACTCAACCTGGGAGCGATGGCCCTCGGCGCTCGACGTCGTCGCAGCGGGCTCTCGGCCGATGACATCGTCACGGTTATGCTGACTCCGGTCCTATCGTTGGCCCTGCTCCGCCTCGCGCGGCCTCATGTCGAGCTGTTCGACCATGCGATCAGTGAGCGCCTAGCTGAAGTGGAGTCGCTCTACGAGCTGGCCGATTCCTTCCATAAGTCCCACGCGGCCCCCCCAAAGCTTCGTCCACTGCCGCAGCTCGTGGACGACGAAAAGATCGCTGAGGCTCTGCGCCACGGCCTGTTCGCGATCGAGCAATCCGAGAAGGCGCTACGCGAGCGGTGGACAGTTGAGCAGGCTCCGGTCGAAACCAACGACCCGCTCGCTCGGCTGGGGCGGCGGCTACGACGGGATCACCCAAAGCTTGCTTACTCGCCGCCCGGGCGTTGGATCTGGCCGAAGCCTCGGAGCTACCACGATTCCACCATCGGTCTACCCAAGCCCGTTCGGCTCGGTCACTATATGGCTAACGCGCTGGGTCGGCGCATCTGGCCCGCACGCATCAAACTCGAGTTCGACGAGTCGACACTCGAGTATCTCCCGGATGCGGGACTGCAGTCCGCTGCGTTTCGCCGTAAGGCCGTCGCAGCGTTGGACCTGACTGGCCGAGAGCTCAACCACCTTTTCGGCCGCGGGATCCACGGCACGTGGAACCTGCGCCAGGTCGATCTGCGCATCAGCGTGATCGAGCCGACCGGCTCGATCGAATGCGAGCTGCGAGCGTGGGCCCCACCAGCCCCGCGTTGGCGCACCGCAGTGGACCGGCTGCACGACACTGTCTTTGAGTCTATCCTGCACATCGGCGCTCTCGACGATCGCGTGGGGGAACTTCGATCGCGCCTGGGACTCATCGACGCTTCGCTTGTGACGTGGGATCCGTATAAGCCCGATAGATATGATCGCCGCGTGACGGTCAAACCGCCGTCGAAGTGGCCTAGTCGGCCCTCGATCGAGCGGGGAAGATTTGTCATCCAACTTCACCCTCAACAGTACGCGGCGACAACGGTCGCTCTTCAGCGCAGGCGCGAGGCGTGAATCTATTCACGTCGGCTGTCGATTCGTGAATCCATTCATTCCCTTGGAGGCACGGTTAACTATTCGTAGGCTGCCCCTTGCACTCGAGCGTCAACGTAGCTCCGGGCCAGCAGTCAGTCACACTGACCTCGCCAAACGTTGAAGCTGTGACTGCCCGAGGTTCCGAGGCCAGTCCACTGCGACGCGCCAGTGCGTCTCGCTGATATCAGTCCTCGTGCTAGATAGCCGGGCGGTGGACTGTCGATGCGCTTGGAGATAACCTTTTGCAGGGTGTCAGACCACGATGAGCAAGCAGTTGAGCGTGGTGGCACTGCGGTTGCCGAGGCGCATGTTGGGGGTGGGGGCGATCCAGGAGACCGAGCCTGCAGCAAGGTGCTGCTCGGTGCCTCCGATGCTCAGAACGCCTGTGCCGGCGATGACCGCGAGCACGGCGCCATGCGCCAGTTGCAGGATGTCGGTCCACTCGCCCGTTCCCCGCTGGATGCGGTATGTGCGTGCGTGTTCATCTGCGTACTCGAGACAGACGCCGGAGCCGGTCGCGAGCACTGAAGGATGGCTTGTTGCGTGCAGCTCGACACCGAGCATCTGGATTGGTGTGGCGTTGTCGGATGACGCGAGGACTCGGTGGATGAGGGGGTGCGCGCGGTGGTACTGCATCAGGAACGTGCCGGCGGGTAGCTGGAGCGTGCCACCAGTCAGTGCACGCCGAATCCCCCACACGAGCTTCGTAGGGAGCGAAACCGAGCGTCCCAGCTTGGTGTTCGACTTTTGGTGCACAGGCTCGTCGGAGCGGAATCTGCCGCCAGCCATGATTACGTAGATCGTGTCGAGGCTGTGGTGGTGATAGAGGGTCGCGGTTCCCGGCTCGATGCGTGCCTCATAGACGCGTACCGCGTCGTTGCGAAACTGCTCGACGTGGTTGGGCTCGTCGTTTACTTCAACCCAGTCAACGCCGGGCAGAGAACCGGATGCTGAGTCTGGACACCTGGGTGCGGTGCGCGTCGCTTGTGGGCTCTCCGGCTGATCGAGCATCCCGACGTGCTCCAGCCACCCAACTGTCTCGGCGAGCATGTCGCGTAGCGTCGTGCGCTCGAGTCCGAGGACCTCACACGCATTGCGGTCGTCGACGAGAAGGTCGCCGACCGCGCGCTGGTACTTAGCGAGCGTGAGCTCCGGCTCGGTTCGGGTGGCAAGTGCCTTTGCGCAGGAGAGCAGCAGCAGCAGCCGCAGTGTGGCCTTCGATGTCGTGTGCCGCGAGCGTGGCTTGCCGAGGATCGCCTCGATCTCGTTGGTGACCTCCAGGAACGACGCCTCGACACCACCGAGTACGAAGTTCGTGCCAGACTCGTAGACGTCGGCGGCGGCGATGTGAGTCTTGACGACGTCGTGGACCGAGATCCAGGTTGCAGATCCTGGGGGAACCACGCGCAGGCTGCCTTTCGCAATTGGCAGGATGAGCTGCTGGGACCAGTTTGTCGTGTCGTAGGCTCCGACGATGTTGACCGGGTTGAGGATGACCGTCGATAGTCCGCGTTCGGCGCAGGCCTGCTTGATCAGGTTCTCCGCCTGCAGCTTGCTCTTGCTGTAGTTGTCGCCGCGGGTCGGCGCGTTCGATGTGGTGCGCTCATCTATCCGGACGCCGGGCTGGTAGCCATATGCCGACGTCGATGATGTGTAGATCAGGCGCCGCGCGTGCCTCGCGAGCGCTGCCTCGATGACGTGCGCCGTTCCGCCGACGTTATCGCGGAATTGAGCAGCGGCATTCTTCGACCAGGTGCTCGTGTTGCCGGCCACGTGGAAGATCGCATCGACGTGATCGGGCAGAGCCGCGTGCACGCGATCCGCGTCAGTGAGGTCACCGATCTCGATCCGGACCGTCGAGGGCAGAAGATCGGTGCGGTCCGTTGCACGGCAGAACGCGGTGACATCCCATCCCTGCCGCTCGAGCTCCTCTACGAGATGTCGGCCGAGGAAGCCGGTGGCGCCCGTCACAAAACCCGTTCGAGCCATCATTTCCACTCTTTCTTCGCATTTCGATACCGACAGTATCCAATACCGACGGTATTCTAGACGTGATGACGAGATCCTCAGACAGTGGGACCCGGGTTCGTCGTCGCCCGACGCGGGAACAGACCCGCGACCGCCTGTTCGCCGCTGCGGCGACAGTTTTCGCTGACCGCGGTTACGAGCAGACATCGCTCGATGAGATCTCGGCGACCGCGGGACTCACGAAGGGTGCGATCTACTCAAACTTCGGCAGCAAGGACGACCTCTTCTACGCCCTCATGAGCAGCCAGATCAACGATCGGCTGAGCCAGATCACAAACTCCATCGGCGCGCACACAACATTCGCCGAGTTCAGCCGCGACGCCGGCCGAGTACTCAGCGACGCAACCGCCGGAGACCCGCAATGGCATCTGACCTTCATCGAATTCTGGACAAGAGCGATGCGCAACCCAAAGCTACGGCGTGATTTCGCAGCCCACCGCCGGGCGGCACGCGACGCAATCGCCGACTACCTCGAGGACCACGCAGCACGACTCGGGGTCACCCTCCCATTGCCAGCGCCACAACTCGCGATCACATTGCTAGCCCTCTCAAACGGCCTCGCGATCGAGCAGCTCCTCGAACCCAAGCACGCTGACAAGTCGCTGCTGCCCGACCTGCTGGAGGCCGCCGCTCGCGGCTCTGGCGGCGAATAGGCCATCTGGCGCATTTCTGTGTTCGCCGGCGGCTAGACGCTCGATGGGGTCGAGGCGGTTTGCGCGCGCGACGAGAGCTGTAGTAGCGGCCGCTGTGTACGCCATCAAGTCTTTGTGTCAAATCAAATGTTTAGTTGACATTCGAGTTGACACGCTGCGTAAGACCTGATTTATATGTCCAGGCGAGAGTTTTCTCGCCAAGCGGTGGAGGGATCGCTTGGGAGATTCGGGTCGAGCACGACGCGAGACCAATACGCAGGACGGAGGGGTCTGATGGAGATGAGACTGTTCGTTTGCCATGAGCACCGGATGCTTCGGGCATTGCATGGCCGCTGGCCGTATCGTCGCTCGCACTGCCGTCACGATCTGCACTGGCTCGTGCGAGTGCGGCCACAGGTCTACTGGTGTCAGAGCGCTCGCACGCATTCCCTCATGGGGCTGAGGGCGTGCACACGCAGACCCCACGGGGGTTGAGGAGGGGAAAGGGGGGCGCGGTCCCCTACAGGCCCGACAGTGAGGGGGGTCGGGTCTGTAGGGGCGAGTGCCCGTCGGCGGCGCTCGCGTCGGCCTGCAGCGCGTGCGTCGCAATCGCATCGATCAGCTGCGGCCATGCCGCCCGTGGGAGGTCATGGCCCATGCCCTCCACCATCATCAGCTTCGCCCCCGGGATTGCGCGGGCAGTGGCGCGACCACCGGACGGCGTCACCAGCGGGTCGGCACTGCCGTGGATAACAAGCGTTGGCGCGGTGACTGTGCCGAGCTGTGCTGTGCGGTCGCCCGAGGCGATGATCGCCGCCAGTTGACGTCCCGGACCGGCAGGATCGTGGTCGCGCCCGTAGCTGGCGGCTGCGACTGCCCGCAGGTCCTCATCGTCGCGGGGCAGACCGCGTGAGCCGATCGTCTTGAACAGGCGTTCCATATGCGCGATGA
This sequence comes from Solirubrobacteraceae bacterium, assembly GCA_035487855.1. Taxonomy (GTDB): domain Bacteria; phylum Actinomycetota; class Thermoleophilia; order Solirubrobacterales; family Solirubrobacteraceae; genus Palsa-744. The sequence goes on along the minus strand of DATHLT010000031.1, from coordinate 23,567 downwards.
AGGCGTCGCGCCCCTGTGTAGGACGGCGCAGAAAGATCGAATACACCCTCAGCGAGGGCTGTCCGTGGTGGCGGCTGCCGGTGTTGGACATGATCGAGACCAGCGAACGCACCGACTCGGGATGCCGAATCGCGAGTGTCTGGGCGATCATGCCACCCATCGAGGCGCCGATCACGTGCGCGGGCGCGAGGTCCAGCTCGCGCAGCAACCCGGCGGCGTCATCGGCCATGTCGCTGAGCGTGTAACGAGCGGCGCGCGGCGAGCGCACTAGCAGCTCGGGGATGCTCGGCGGACGCCCGCTGAGATGGGTGGAGCGGCCGATGTCGCGGTTGTCGAAGCGGACCACATGCAAGCCTCGGTCGACCAGCTCCTGGCAGAAATCCTCCTGCCAGGCGAGCATCTGGGTGCCCAGGCCCATGATCAAAAGCGCGGTCGGATTCGACCGATCGCCAAAGGTCTCGTAGCAAAGGTCGATGCCCCTGCCGACGTCGCAAAACTGCTCGGACACGATCTACCGACTTTAGCGTCCGAGATCGGGGTAGGATCGACTGCAATGGCAGCGTCACCGGAATCGAGCAGCACAGCGGCGACTGCCGAGGCGCTCGATCAGGGCGAGATCCGCAAGCTGTCGATCGACACGATCCGCGCCCTGGCGATGGACGGAGTGCAGAAGGCGAACGCCGGCCATCCGGGCACGGCGATGGCGTTGGCGCCGTTGGGCTACACGATCTTCCGCCGCTTCCTACACGCGAATCCCGCAGACACTCAGTGGCCCAACCGCGACCGTTTCGTGTTGAGCTCTGGTCACGCGTGCATGCTGCAGTACGCACTGCTTCACCTGTGTGGCTACGAGCTGAGCATCGAGGATCTACAGCAGTTCCGCCAGTGGGGATCGCTTACGCCAGGGCACCCCGAGCGCGGCCACACGCAGGGCATCGAGGTCACGACGGGGCCGTTGGGGCAGGGCTTCGCCAACGCGGTGGGAATGGCGATGGCCGAGCGCTTCCTCGCCGAGCGCTTCGACCGTCCCGGGCAGGAGCTGGTTGACCACCACGTCTACGTGATCTGCTCCGACGGCGACTTGATGGAGGGCATCAGCCAGGAAGCAGCCTCGATCGCGGGCAACTTCGCGCTGGGCAAGCTGGTCGTCTGCTATGACGACAACCGCATCACGATCGACGGAACCACGTCGCTCTCGTTTGACGGGGAGAACCACAGCGAGCGCCTGGCGGCGGACGGCTGGCACGTGCAGCGAGTGGAGGACTCAGAGGATCTGGACGCGCTGGAGGCTGCGATCGCGGCCGCTCGCGACGAAACCGAGCGCCCGTCGTTCATCTCGATCCGCTCGCACATCGCCTACCCCGCCCCGCACGCAATTGACACCGCCAAGTCACACGGCGCGGCGCTCGGCGAAGACGAGGTGCGGGCCACCAAGGAAGTGATGGGTTTCGATCCCGACCGCAAGTTCTGGGTGGACGAGCGTGTCTACGAGCACATGTCGCTGCACGAGTCGGGCTCGAAGGCTCAAGGAGCCTGGAACGAGAAGCTCGAGGAGTGGCGGGCGGCGTTTCCGGACATGGCAGCGGACTGGGACCTCGCGTGGGCTGGCCAGTTGCGCGAGGGCTGGCGCGAGTCGCTACCGGAGTTCGCCGCCGGTGAAGAGATCGCCACTCGCTCGGCCGGCCAGAAGGTGATGGCCGCGTTTGCGGAGTATGGGCCGACGATGATCGGTGGTGCGGCGGACCTGGTCGAGTCGACCAAGACTCTGTTCGACGGCGCCGGCCAGTTCTCGAAGGTTCACGCTGGCCGCAACATTCCGTTTGGTATCCGCGAGCACGCGATGGGCGCGATCGTCAATGGCGCGGCCGCTCACGGCGGCATCGTTAAACCGTACGGCTCGACGTTCCTGATGTTCTCTGACTACATGCGCGGTGCGGTGCGGCTGTCGGCTGTCATGGGCCTACCGGTGATTTGGGTGTGGACCCACGACTCGGTGGCTGTTGGCGAGGACGGCCCGACGCACCAGCCGGTCGAGCATTACGCGTCGCTGCGGGCAATCCCGCACCTGTGGGTGATGCGTCCCGGCGATGCCAACGAGACGGCAGAAGCATGGCGTGTGGCGCTCGAGCGCGAAGATGGCCCAACGGCGCTGTTGCTCTCACGCCAGAACGTGCTGGTGCTCGATCGCGATGAGGTCGCGAGCGCGAGTGGCCTGGAGCGCGGCGCCTATGTGCTGTGGGACTCATCCGGCCCTGACCCGGAGATCATCCTGATCGCCACGGGCGCCGAGGTCCCGTTGACGCTTGATGCGGGCAAAGCGCTCGCCGCGCAGGGCACGCGCGTGCGGGTCGTCTCGATGCCGTGCATGGACCTGTTCGAGGAGCAGAGCCAGGCATACCGCGACGAGGTGCTGCCCCCCACGATCAGGACCCGGCTGGCAGTCGAGCCGGGCGCCACGATCAGCTGGGGGAAGTGGGTGGGCCTCGACGGCGATGTTCTCGGCCTCGACCGCTTCGGCGCGTCCGCGCCCGGGTCGATCGTGCTCAAGGAGCTTGGCTTCACCGCCGAGAACATCCTTGCGCGCGCGAGCGCTCTGCTTGAATCGAAACACTGACGCGCAAAAGACAGGAGACACGATGCCCTCCGACCCACCCACCCCCCTCGAGCGCCTCTCCGATCTCGGCCAGAGCGTGTGGGTGGACTTCCTCTCGCGCGAGTCGATCCATGGCGGTCACCTGCAGGAGCTGATCGACGACTATTCCGTCGTCGGCGCCACCTCCAACCCGACGATCTTCGAGAAGGCGATGAGTTCGGGTGACGCCTACGACGAGCAGATGCACGAACTCGCGGCAGAACACGTAGATGTCGAGCAGGTGTTCTGGACGCTCGCCGAACAGGACATCCGGGACGCGTGCGATCTCTTTCGCCCGGTGTGGGAGGGAGCACGCAATGGCCAACCAGCCCGTGACGGGTACGTCTCGCTTGAGGTCGATCCGCGACTGGCCTACGACACGCTGCAGACGTATCGCGAGGCGATTCGCATCCACAAGAGCGTCGATCGCCCCAACCTGATGGTGAAGATCCCGGCCACCAAGCCGGGCCTCGCGGCGATCGAGGACGTGATCTCCAAGGGACACTCGATCAACGTCACGCTGATCTTCTCGCTCCAGCGCTACGCGGAGGTTGCCGAGTCCTACATACGCGGCCTCGAGCGGCTCGTTGCCGAGGGCGGCGACCCAGGCAAGGTGGCCTCCGTGGCGAGCTTCTTCGTCTCGCGCATCGACACCGAGGCCGACAGGCGCCTGGATGAAGCAAACGCTCCCGAGCTACAGGGCAAGCTCGCGATCGCGAACGCCAGGCTCGCGTACGCGCACTACCTCGAAGCGTTCAGCGGGCCGCGCTGGGAGTACCTGGTGGGCAAGGGCGCCTCGTCGCAGCGGGTGCTGTGGGCTTCCACCTCGACCAAGAACCCCGCCTATGCCGACACGCTGTACGTCGATGAGCTGATCGGCGCGGACACCGTCAACACAATGCCCGAGGAGACGATCATGGCGTTTCAGGACCACGGCGAGCCGCAGTCGCGGCTGGAGAGCGACCTCGCGGGCGCGCGACAGGTGTTCGCCGATCTCGAGCGCGTCGGTGTGGACTACGACGATGTGACCGACACGCTCGAGCGCGAGGGAGTGGAAAAATTCTCCGCTTCCTTCGATGAGCTGATCGAGTCGCTGCGCACCAAGCAGAAGTCGCTGGCTCCCGCTTAACGGTACGGCAGTGCCACCAGCACGCGAATCGTCAGCGGTCCCGACGGGAACTCCTTGGCGTGGACAGTGAAAACGCGGAAGGACTTGCCGTTGTAGGTGTAGGGGCCGCTGGCGGGGACAGTCCCCGTAATCGGGCCGAGGCTGTTCTTGACTAGCTGGTTGCCGGGGCTCATATACATCAGCACCTTCAGTCCCGCTAGGCGCTTGGTTAGTCGCAGATAGCCTTCGTCGTCCTGGATCGACAGCACGAAGCTGCCGATCGTGTGGCCGTGGAGAGTCAGCGGCGCGGTCACCGGTGCAAGCACGTACGGGCCGCCGACGTCGGAGAGCAGCTGGCCGCCCGCGCTCGCGCGCAGGCGCACGATGTGGTGGTTGAGCAGCGCCTTGATCGCGAGTTCCGTCGCTGCCGGATCACGATTGGCAACCGCTTCCAGCAGCGCCTTGTTGTGCTGAACGCGGCGAATCTGCTTGCGCGCGCTGTTGCCACTCTCGCCCCTGTAGATGCGGTCGGCGACGTGCATGAGCGTGTTCACGGTCGTGTCCGCGCGCGTTGGGCCGCACAGCGCGTGGGTCGTGTTGACGGGGATCAGCAGGTAGATCCGAGCGGCACCCGAGGGGTAGATCTTTGCGGGGAGCGAGGTGAACTGGTAGGTGACGCGGTTGAACGTAAGCGCGCCTTCCTTGGTGAGGGTCCCCGGTGGCAGCGCCACCGAGCCAGCGACGCTCTGTCCGTTGGCCCGCAGGTCGACCTCGCCTTGCGTGATACCCGTCGCCTCGGTCAAGAAGCCGCTGTCGGCCCATACGCTCGTCATGTAGCTGGCAATCGGGGAGCCGCTCGAGCCGAGCAGCGTCCCGTGTAGCGGCGCCATCGCGCCTCCGCCAACACGGATGAAGCTCTGACCGCCGCGCGTCACTTGAAGATTTGTCATGTGCCCGGTAGCAAGCAGCGCTGACGCGGCGGTTTCCGCGGCGGCTTTGTTGCCGGTTTCCACAGCTTCGCGCAGCGCGGGAGCGTGGGTGATCATGTACTTCGCGCTGGCCGTCCGTTCGCTGAGGACGCCCTCGCGGTAGACACGGTCAAGGACGCTCGCAAGCGTGTTCACGACGGTCGCGGCGCAGCTTTCGGCTTTCCCGGACGTGGGGGTCAGCGTGGCAACGCCCACGTTTGCGTCGTTGTCTTTGAGCGTCGCGCCGCAGCCGGCAAGCACGGCAAGGAGCAGCACAAGACTCGCTGCGCGAGCGATCCGCGCGCGGCCCCCAATCGACGGTATCTCCACTGGCGGAACCATCGTTGCGGATCTTAAGCCCCCGCTAATGAAGCCATGAGACTCCTGCTAGGCGTCCGCTTGGAGTAACGTCGTGGGCGTGGCGCTCGCACTGATCACCGGGGCATCCACCGGAATTGGCCGCGCGAGCGCACTTCGCCTGGCGGGCAAAGGCTGGACGGTGCTGGCAGGGGTCCGCGACCCGGCCGTCGGCGAGCAGTTGCTTGCCGAGGCCGCGGCCCCCGGCAGGGTTGTTCCCCTGCAGCTGGAGGTGACAGATTCCGTGCAGATCGCGCAGGCCGTGGCACGGGTGCAAGAGGAGAGCGCACAGGGGGGCGCGTCCGTGAGCGGCGGACTGGATGCGCTGATCAACAACGCCGGCATCGGTGTGGGTGGGCCGCTCGAGCTGGTCTCCCCGGAGGACCTGCGCCGGCAGTTCGACATCAACGTGCTCGCCCAGGTGGCGGTGACGCAGGCGATGCTGCCGGCGCTGCGCCGCGCGCATGGCCGGATTGTGTTCGTCTCCTCGATCGGGGGTCGTGTGGCGACGCCCTTCCTCGCGCCTTACGCCGCTTCCAAGCACGCTGTCGAGGCGATTGGCGATGCGCTGCGCGTGGAGCTGCGCAGCTCCAACATCCAGGTGGCGCTGCTCGAGCCAGGGTCCGTGGCCACGCCGATCTGGGACAAGGCACGCGCGGATGCCGACGCTGTCAGCATCCCTCCCGAGCTCCAGGCCGAGTACGGGAACGTGCCGGCCGCGATGAGCAAAGCGCTCGAGGACACCGAGCGACGCGGCGTCTCTCCAGAAGTGGTGGCCAAGACGATCGAGCAAGCGCTCAGCGCCCGGCGGATGAAGGCTCGCTATCTCGTTGGCACGGACGCGAAGGCGATGCTCGTCGTCAGGCGCCTGCTGTCCGACCGCCTCTTCGACCGCTTCATACGCCGCGCGCTGGGGGTGTAGTCGGGCAGTGGAATTCCGGACGCTCTCATCCGGCGGGCAACGCTACGTCGTCTCGACCGCGGGGGACGGCCCGGACATCGTGTTGCTGCACGGCTTTCCGGACACTCCCTATTCGTGGTCTGAGATCGAGGCGGAGCTCGTACGCGCGGGCTGGCGTGTGTCGGTGGCGTGGCTGCGTGGCTATCACCCCGAGACGATCGTGGCCGGCCGCGGCTATGACCCAGAGACGATTGGCCGCGATGCGTTGGGGTTGCTCGACGCGATCGGTGCGTCTGAGGCCGTGCTCGTCGGCCATGACTGGGGCGCGCTGATCGCCTATAACGCGGCGTCGCTTGCGCCCGAGCGCATACGCACGCTCGTGACCATCGCGATCCCGCACCCGAGTGTGCTGCAGCGTTCCCCCGCGGCGATTTGGGCGGTCCGCCACTTCTTCGCTTTGAAGCTCCCGTGGTCGGCGCGGGTATGCCGGCGCAACGACTTCGCCTACCTCGAGCGGCTCTACCGACGCTGGGCACCCAGCTGGTCCGGGTCGGCGCGCGATCAGACCCTCGCCGACGCGAAGCGGGCGCTGTCCACACCGGCCACGCTCGAGGGTGCAATCGGCTACTACCGCGATCTGCCGCTAGGCGGTCCTCCGCCTGCCCTCGCAAGGGTGCCGGCGGTCCCCGGCTTGATTGTCGGTGGGACTGAAGATCTAGCCGACGCCGATCTCTTCACACGCACCGCCGAGCGGATGCCTGCGCCGAGCAGAGCGCTGCTCGTCGACGGCGCAGGGCACTGGCCCCATCGCGAGCAGGAAGCGCTGGTGATGGGCGAGGTGCAGCAGTTCCTCGCGCAGATAAGCGCTTAAACCCTGTTCTTAGGCCGGGCTGTCTCCGGGTGCTCGCTCACGCTGGCGGTGGATAAACCGCCAGCCAAGCGAACAGGCTGGTGGTGGCGGCCTGCGTTTGCAGCATCCCCGGCTGGGCATCCGTGCGGGGCAGCGTTTCGCCGCCCCACGAGAGTAGATAGAGGCCTTCGCCGTTGGCGGCTTGTGTTTGTGCGTCGTGCGCGTTCGCCGCCGCCATCCGGTACAGCGTGGTGTCGCCTTCCAGCGCATACAGCGCAAGCATCCATTGAAGGTAGATGGCGTCGTATTGCGGCGAGAAATCGAGCGTGTAACCGAAGCGGCGCAGCGCAGTGGCCTTCAGCGCATCCGCGCGTTCACATTCGGAGTGCGTGCCTGTGAGATGGCACAGCAGCGCCTGCGCGTAGATTAGCGGCCCCTCGATGTAATCGACTGGGGTATCGCTGACGCTGCTGTCCGCGTACAGCCCTTCGCTGGAGGCGAACCCGGCGGTGTTCGCCCAGGCGAGAAACTTCCGTGCCTGTTCCAGCGCGAACGCAGACCCAGTCTGTTGGTAGACGAGCGCGGCCAGCAGCGTGTCGGCGGCGAGCGCCGGCCCCGACTTATAGGGGTGATCGGTATCCCACCAAATGCCGCCCCCGTTTGGGTCCCAGCCGGCGGCGGCGATGTAGCGAAGTGCGCGTTGGGCGTCTGTCAGGTAGCGGTGCGTGCCAGTCGCTCGGAAAGCCTGCATGAATGCGATCCCCCACCAGCCATTGTCATCGAACCACGTCTCCGTGTTCGGTCCGCTGTCGCCGGGGTAGGGCGAGTAGCCGGGCAGCGGTCGCAGTCCTCGGTTCAGATAGCGCTCCGCACCCGCTGCGAAGCCGGCAACGGCGTGTCGGTCCGCGGCGCTTGGCTGGGCGATTGCGATCGCGTCCAGCGACTCGAAGAGGGGCACGCTGTCCCAGATCGTCGCCAACGGATAGTGCTCGCGGTCGCCCAGGCGAGAGTCATACCAGCCGCGTGCTCGATCTCGCCAACGCTTCTGGGCTTGCGCGACGCCGGCACGAGCCAGGCTCAAGTAATGCTGTTGCGTTCCTGTTAACGCGTTCGTCGCGGGTGTAGGTAGGCTCGGCGGTGACGTGGCTGCGAGCGCCGGTAGCGCACAGCAGAGCGCGAGTGTGAGCGTGGACAGAATGAGCGTGGGCGTCCGCATGAGCGTGCAAGGCCAGGCACCTACCTAACCCGGTACTGACTGAATCGGCGCGGTGCGCAGTTAGGATGAGTTGCCGTGCCCGCGTCTGGATTTGCTCCCCCGCCGGCCCCGCCGTCGGAACGCGGGGCATGGTTGCTTGCCTGCACGATCGGGGCGGTAGGGGTTGCCGTTCTAGCGCTGGTGCTCACTGGTGTCGTTGGCAGCACGCGTGTCGTAGCGCCGCCACCGGTTCGGGCAGCGGCGCCGACACCGGTTGCTGCGCCTGCCTCGTCGGTCAGCACGGCTGGAATAGCGGCACGGGTCCACGCGGCGATCGTCGCGCGGCCCTCACCCGCGCAGCAGCGCCTGGAGGCCGGGCGAGCCCTTGACAAGACGCAGACACACATATCCAGGGCCTGGATGGAAGGCTTCTACCCGATCTACTCCGTCGCACAGAGCACGTTCGCCGTCAACTGGCTGCTGCTGGCGTCGATCCACAGGCAGGAGAGCGCGTTCTCGACCGCCGCGGGGATCTACCGCGGCCTGAACTTCGCGCACTGCTGCGGCGGGCCGATGCAGTTCAACGTCACCAATGGTGCGGCGGGCGTTCCGTCGACGTGGGATCTCGTCGCGGACTCCTATACCTACGGCAAGCGCCCCGCCCGCTACGACCACATGACGAGCAAGCACCCGTCCATCTACGACGACTTCGACGCGATCATGGCCGCCGCGCACCTGTTGTCGGCCGATGGCGCGGAATACGCGCTGAACGAATCGGCGTGGGACGCCGCATATGACTACTACGGCCACGACACCACCGGTGTCACCTACGCCGACCAGGTGCTGGCGCGGGCGATCGAGTGGTCACAGCATGGCTTCTGCATCAACTGTGGGATCGAACCGAAGATGATCGAAGCGGTGCAGGCGGCCTACGGGGCGCCGGTACTCGCCGCGCTCGAAGCCGAAGCAGCGAAAGCGCAAGCGGCGCGACTTGCCAAGGGCCGCGCCGCGAAGCGCTGACTGTCAGCTGGCGCTCGCCTGCGAGATCAGCTCGCCGGCGACGCGGTCGGTCGCCTGTGCGGTCCCGCCGATCAACCTCCGCGAGAGCTGTGCGCGGCGGAAGTAAAGCGGCGCGTCGTGCTCCCAAGTGGCGCCGATACCGCCGTGCACGGAGATCATCGTGCGGGCAGCAGTGTCGAGTGCGCGGCCACCGACGGAGCGAGCGGCGCTGGCGGCGAGCGGGAACTCCCCGGGGGAGCCGTTGCGGGCCCAGCCGGCGTAGTAGAGCAGCGAGCGGCCGTTCTCCAACTGGCGCAGCACCTCGGTCAAAGAGTGCTTGACTGCTTGGTAGGAGCCGATGGCACGGCCGAACGTGAAGCGCTCCTTGGCGTAGGCGACAGACATGTCCAGTGCCGTCTCGACGCTGCCGAGCGACTCCGCAGCGATGAGCGCCTGCGCGAGGTACCAGGCGGCGGCGAGCGACTCCTCAGGTGCGTCGAGCAACATGGCGGAGGCGCCCTCGAGCGAGATGTGGCCGAGCGAGCGGGTGGAGTCATAACGGCTGACAGCCTCGATGCTGACGCCGGCTGCATCTGCCTCGATGGCGACGCCGACGGGCTTGCCGTCGAGCAACGCTGCGCCGACGAGCACGTCAGCACCGGGCACGTCGGGCACGAAGGCGAAGCTGCCGGTGACCGACACGCGTCCACTCTCGCCACCAGAGCTGGCGGTGGGCAGCGCGGCGCGGCCTAGTCCGCTGGCTGGGTCGGCGCTCCAGCGCTCGTCCAGCTCGCTGGGCGGCTGGGCGGGCAGGTAGGCGGCACGGCGCTCACCGGTGGCGAGGGCCTCCAGAAGCTCGGAGGCGTTCGGTGCATCGCTGAGGATCGCGGTGGCGGGCAGGTGGCCGAGCAGGGCGATGCCGGCGAGCACGCGCCCGCACTCGCCGAGCACGAGCATCGCGTCGAAGGCATCGAGACCGGCGCCGCCGTGGGCTTCGCCGATCAGCAGGCCGGGCCAGCCGGCCTCCTTGGCGGTCGGCCAAAGGTCGGGCATGGCGGACGCGTTGCCGTCGAGTGCCTCACGGGCGGCCTCGAGGGTCTTGAAGCGCGAGAGCGCGCCGCGGGCGGCCTCGCGCAGGAACACCTGCTCGTCTGAGAGTGCGAGATTCATACTGCTGCTCCTTCCTTGGAGCGCAGCTCCGAGAATGGGATGCCCTTGTCCAGGCGCGGCTCGGGGGGTAGGCCGAGGACACGCTCGCCGATGGTGTTGCGCAGGATCTCTTCGGTCCCGCCGGCGGACTTCAGGCCGGGCAGGAAGGAGATCATGTAGGCCCACTCGCTGTTCTCGTCGAGCGCGTCGGGGCCAACGACGTCGGTGATTAGGTCACCGGCCTTGATCGCGCCGGCGACGATCGTGACCTTGGCAAGGCCGGCCTCGGGGCCGGGGATCTGGCCCTTCTGTAGCGCTGTGAGGGTGCGGTAGCCGGTGAAGCGCACGGCGAGTAGTTCGCTTGCGATCTCGCCGAGCTGGTGGCGCACCTCGGGGTCGCGGCGGGCATGCTCGTCGGCGGCGATGGCGCCGGCGAAGCGAGTCGAGTTGTAGCCCATGCCCTCGCTGCCGAGGCCGATCGTGACGCGCTCGAACATCAGTGTGGTCAGCGCTGTGCCCCAACCGTTGCCGACACCGCCGACGACGGCATCGGCGCCGACGGAGACGTCGTCGAAGAAGACCTCGTTGAACTCGGCCTCGCCGGAGATTTGTCGTAGGCCACGGATCGTCACGCCCTCGGCGTCCATCGGCACGATGAACATGGTCAGGCCCTTGTGCTTGGGGACGTCGGCGTCGGTGCGCGCGAGCAGCAGCCCATAGGAGGCGAACTGGGCGTTGGTCGTCCAGACCTTCTGGCCGGAGAGGCGCCAGCTGCCGTCGTCCTGCTGACGCGCGCGTGTCTGTACGGCGGCGAGGTCAGAGCCGGCGGCGGGCTCTGAGAAGAGTTGGCACCAGACCTCATCGCCGTGCAGCATCGAGCCGAGGTAGCGGGACTTCTGCTCGTCGGCGCCGTGGGCGATGATCGTGGGCCCGAGCATGCCGATGCCGATCGCGTCGAGGATGCCGGGAACTTTTGCCCGCGAAATCTCCTGGTTGCAGAGGACCTGCTCGATCGGGCCGAGGCCCTGTCCGCCGTACTCCTTGGGCCAGGTGACGCCTGCGAGCCCGCCCTCGGCGAGCTTGCCCTGCCAGGCGCGGCGGACGGCGATGATCTCGTCCTCGTCCTCGACCGCTCCGGGGCCAGTCAAGATGGGGGCTTCGGCCTTGTGCTCGTCGAGCCAGCTGCGAACCTGGGCGCGGTAGGCGGCCTGCTCCGGTGTGTCGTCGAGGTCCACGTTCTCTCCTTTGGCTGACTGACCAGTCAATCTACTTTTAGAGAACGGTACCACTACGCGACGAGCGCGCTCGGCCTATGCGCAAAGCGCGCTCAGGCGCCTGGCGGAAACGGCTGCTCGGGCACGATCGGCTGGTGGTAGACGCGCTCGAAGCCGAGGTCGAGTAGCTGGCGGTCCTGCGTGCCGGGGTCTTCGGAGTCGAGCACGATCGCGCCGAGGCGCACGCCGTGGCGCTCGGCTGTAGCCACGACGCAGCGGCCGGCGGCTTCGGTCTGGCCGGTCTTCATGCCGGTGACGCCAGGATATTTGTAGATGAGCAGGGGGTTGTTGTTGTACAGGTAGAGCTTGCCGCCCTTGATTGGGAAGGGCAGGATGGCCTGGTAGGTGCCGACGACCTTGGCGATGCGCGGCTCGGCCATGTCGAGGTGGGCGAGTACGGCGAGGTCGGCGGCGCAGGAGTAGTTGTCGGCGTTGTAGTAGCCGGAGGGAGATGAGAAGCGGGTGCAGCCGAGGCCCAGTTCGGCGGCGGCCTGGTTCATGCGCTTGACGAACTCCTTGACTGAGCCGGCGACGTGCTGGGCGAGCGCGACGGCGGCGTCGTTGCCTGACGGCAAGAGCAGCCCGTAGAGGAGGCTCTCCAGCGGCACGTGTCTGCCGAGCGGTAGCACACCGACCTTGGAGCCGGGCATGTTGACGGCCTGCCTGGTGATCAGCACGCGCGCGTTCGGCGGCGCGGCCTGGACGACGAGCAGCGCGGTCATCATCTTGGTGAGGCTGGCGATGGGCATACGCACGAAGGCATTGCGCTGCCAGAGGACCTGGCCGGTGGTGAGGTTGAACAACAGCCCTGCTCGCGGCGGGTGCTTGAAGGTGACCTGCACGGGGTCCTGCTGCGACGGCTTTGAGATTCCGGCGAGCGCGAGGGCGGGCTTTGCGAGCGGCAGGCCGGAGGGGGAGCGCGCTCCCGCCGGGGTGGCGCTCGCGAGATGCGTGCTGCGTTTGATCACTGCGGCGTGCCGGGCTGTGCGGCCGCGTTCGCCTGAGCTGTTGGCCAGTCCCATCTCACTGACGAGCACGGCGGCAGCCGCGAGGACGACGATGGCGAATGCTGTGAGCCGCCTGCGTCGCCGGCGCCGGGCGGCGAGCGCACGCCGGTTACGGCTGTGGCCGGGGGTGAGGAACGGCGAGGTGCTCATCCCTGGGGAGGATTGCGCAGCGCGCCGACGATGCCAACGGCAAGGAACAGCACGATGAGGACTGACAGCCCGCTAGCGAGCGTGATGCCGCCTTCCTTGACGATGACGCTGACCGTGAGGAAGGCGAACCCGGCGATGAACACGAGCGCCAAGGCAAGCACGGCGAAGCGCGTCATAGCGGGGTGCTCGGGGAGAGGGTCACAAGCACTAGTACACAGGCAGCGGCGGCTGTGGTGTGCTGGGCGAACCGCGCTTGCCGCGGACAAACGAGCGGGATGTTGTCTTTGATGGGGAAGATCGGGCGAGCTTATCCAGCGAGAGCAGCATCTCTTGCAGGGTGCGTCGCCTGTGCCGTAGTCCCCGGAGCGCCCGGCGTGCGGCTGCCTATGTGGCTGCCTGATCGGTATGCGTGTCGAGTCCGCCGAGAACGTTGATGCGATGCCAAGGGGCGGTTTTCCAGTCGCGTATGCTCGCGAGGTCGGGATCGGCGAAGAGCCATTTGCCGGTCACCTCGTGGTTTGGGTCGCTCAGCACATCTGCCAGGAGCTCGTTAGCTTTCTGCAGGCACACACCCTTTTTATCCGCGTCCGCCTCGACGTTCGCACGTCGTGCGTAGTAGCACGCGGCGTTGTAGCGTACGTGCGAGTCGACGGCCAGCCGCTTGAACAGCGTGTAGCTTTGGGGAAAGGTTTCGCACAGAAGCCGCTTGACCTCCTTTTCCCGTACGTCGGGCTCACGCTCATCGGATTCGCTGGCGATCAGGACCGACATCTTGTAGGCCGTGCGCACGCGTCGGCGTGTGACGCTGAATGGGTTGACGAAGCGCTGGAAGTATTTCCTGGTACCGGCGTCCCGCTCGCGCGAGCGGTAGAACGTCCGCAGCCACCTTAGTGTGACTGTGCGCCAGCGAAGATCGTCGACGAGCCCATTGAGCAGGCTTATTGCCGCCTTGAGACAAGCCTTCTGGGAGGTCAGGCCCAGTGACTCCAGTTCACCCTCACACGTGGCAAAACTGTCGGCGCAGGCGGTGAGCGCGACGGCCGCACGGAAGCGCGGCGAGAGCGCAGTCGGCCAGAGCTGTTGTGCGCGGAGGTAGGTGGTTGCGGCGGCGACGAGGTGCCTGCCCTGGTCGGCCTGGTCTGCATCGGCGAGCAGCTCCTGTGTGTTACCGAGCTTCAATGCGACCGTGAGGTTGGCGGGGTCGCTGTCGAGCGCGTTGATGTAACAGCTCAGAGCTTTTTTCAGCGCCTGGTCCTTGGTGGTGGCATCCGATGGGGGAGCGGTCAGGAGATCGTCGCCGTGGGTGAGTTCCGCAAGTGCGGTGGTACTGCGTATGCCGAAGCGTGACCAGGCCGGGGTGCGCCGGCGCAGCGCGGGGCTGTCGAGGATGTGGGCGATGGTGGACGCGGCGACCGCGTCCGCCGCGGCGAGCGGGGTGGCGCCGCGCTCGGTGAGCATCGCCGTCACTCGTCCGCTTGCCAGATCCGTGAGCGTCGCGGTGCACGCGCTTTGGTCGCCCTCCTTCTGGGGCTCTCGGATCACCGCGTCGACTTCCATCCCAGCTTTTGGCAGCAGGCTGGGCAGGGCGCGAACCAGTGAAGCGACCCACCCGGTGTTGGGCAGTTCGGTTTCCTTGAGCGTGGTCGCGACCGCTTGCGGGAGGCCACCTCCCGGTATCAATGTCGCGGCAAGCAGGTGCTGGTCGGCTAGGCGCTGGCGAAGCTGTGCCGCAATCGCCGCGTCGGGCTTTTCAGTGGCAGCATTGGTCACCGTGTCGAGGCTCACGCTGCCCGGGCGGCGAGAGATGACCATCGCCAGCGCTGTTCGTAGCAGCAGGAGCGCGGACACCAGCAGCAGGACGAGTTCGGTGGTGCCCAGTCCTCGATCGGTTATCCATGCGCGTAGCGCGCTGAGTCCCGACAGCTGCGCTGGCACCCCATGGTGAGAGCGGACCGCGCCGGCGCCGCTACCCGCGAGTTCTTCGATCGCGCATGCGGGAGCGCCGTTCTTCAAGAGCGCTTCCAAACGCGACTCCGCTTGGGTGGCCAACGCCGCGTTGGAGCCGGCCTTGGCTTTGATAGCGCGCGCTTCCGCACAGGTCTGCTGAGCCGGGTGAGCAAGACCGATCGCGGCGGCAGCTAGAAAGCCGGCAACGATCACCTGTAGGAGGTAGCGCACGGTGCGCGGAGCCTACCAAACGGCACTCTTTCGGAAAATGGAATCGACTAGCTTGACGCCACGGGTCCAACGCCGGCGAGCGCCTGCGGCACGTGCTGGTCGGCGTGGTAGGAAGACCGTACGAGGGGCCCGGCGGCGACGTGGCCGAAGCCGAGCTCGTAGGCGGCAGCCTCGAGCGCTGCGAACTCGTCAGGGTGCCAGTAGCGCACGACGGGAAGATGGCGCTCGGAGGGACGCAGGTACTGCCCGACGGTGAGCACCTGCACGCCGTGCTCGCGCAGCGCGCCAAATGTGTCGACCAGCTCCTCATGGGTCTCGCCGAGCCCGACCATCAGGCCTGACTTGGTGACGACCTCGCCCTCGCCGAGTTCGTGCGCGAGGCGAAGCACGCGGCAGGAGCGGGCGAACTGGGACCCGCGGCGGGCGATGGGGTAGAGGCGCGGGACGACCTCGACGTTGTGGTTGAACACGTCGGGCCGCTCGGCGATGACCTTGGCGAGCGGCATCTCCTGGCCTTGGAAGTCTGGTGTGAGCACCTCGATCTGACAGCCGGGCGCTTGGCGGCGGACCTGGCGGATGACGCCGACGAACGCGGAGGCGCCCTTGTCGGGGAGGTCGTCGCGGTCGACGGAGGTGACGACCGCGTGGCGCAGCCCCATGCGCGCGATCGAGCGCGCGACGCGGGCGGGCTCGAGCGGGTCGTTCCAGGTGGGCTTGCCGGTCTTGACGTTGCAGAAGCCGCAGCGGCGGGTGCAGGTATCGCCGAGGATCATGAACGTGGCGGTGCCACGCTCCCAGCACTCGCCGACGTTGGGGCAGGCGGCCTCCTGGCAGACGGTGTGCAGGTTCTCATCGCGAATCAGCTGGGTCAGCTCGCGGTAGCGCTGCCCACCGGGCGGTGGCACCTTGAACCACGGTGGCTTGCGCTCGCGCAGTGGCCGCACATCGGGGCCGAGCACTTTGAGCACATCCATGCCGCCTGGGTTGGATCGGGATCTCGTTGCGCTCATGCGGGGATCGGCTGGAGCGACGCTCGCGGGCCGACGGGCACGGTTTGAGTGGTTTTTATGGGGACTCGCTCCGCGAGTCTGGAGAGGTTCGCAGTGTCGATGCCCAGTCGCTGGGGCGAGACCAGGCGTTGGCGTTTGCCGTGCGCCTCAGAGAACGCGTAGGCGATGCGCTTGCGCGTGCAGGTGAGCAGCGGCTCACACGCGGTGGCGCTCGCGGGCGCCCCGAGCGCCGCGACCCCCGCCGGCGAGGACCCGGCGCCGTCCGGCGAGCCGCCGCGCGGGAGCTCGCGCGCGAGCGAGGTCATGACGACGTTGGGCAGCCCGCAGGCGACGACGCAGGAGAACGGGTCGAGGTCGTTCCCGACGTTGACGGCGAAGCCGTGGGTGGTGACGCCGCGGGAGACGTGCACGCCGATCGAGGCGATCTTGTGGTCTTCCACCCACACGCCGGTGTATGCGATGCCCTCGTCGTGCCGCGAGCGCGCGTGCACACCGGCGCCGGCGAGCGCGGCGATGATCGCATCCTCCATTGTGCGCAGATACCGATGGATGTCATAGATGCGCATGATGGGATAGCCGACGAGCTGGCCGGGACCGTGATAGGTGACCTGCCCGCCGCGGTCGGTGTCGAATACGTCGACGCCTTTGTTGCGGTAGTGCTGATCGTTGAACGGCAGGTCCTCGGCGCCCGAGCGACGCCCGCGTGTGTACGTGGGCGGGTGCTCGAGCAATAGCAGCGTGTCGGGCATCTCCCCGGCCTGCCGGTGCGAGCGCAGTGTCTCTTGCACGGCGACGCCGTCGGAGTAGGGCACGAGGCCCAGGTGACACACCCACAGCTCATCCATACGCGCGCTTGCTCCGATCATCCGCTACTCACCAGCCTAGCGACCTACGATTGAGGCATCATGACAGCAAGAGAAGTGATGCTATGATGCTCGACGTGAGGACCACGGTGACGCTCGACCCCGATGTCGAGGCGAGGCTGCGGGCTGTCATGCGCGAGCGCGGCGTGTCGTTCAAGGTGGCCATCAACGAGGCCGTGCGGGCTGGTCTGGGCAATGTCGCCACCGCGCCCCGCCGATATCGCATGCCCACCCAGCGCATGGGTGTGCGCCCTGGCGTCAACCTCGACAAGGCGCTGCGTCTGGCCGGCGAACTGGAAGACGAGGAGTTCATCCGCAAACGCGAACTGCGCAAGTGAGGTTGCCGGACACCAACCTGCTGCTGTATGCGGCGGACGAGGACGCGGAACTCCACGATGCAGCGCTCCAGTGGATGGAGGAGGCGCTATCGGGCACCGAGACTGTTGCGTTTGCATGGGTGGCGCTGCTCGGATTTGTTCGCATCGGCACCAATCCGGCGCTGTACGACATTCCGATGCGAGTTGAGCGAGCGCTCGAAGTCGTCGATGGGTGGCTTGCGCAGCCGTGCGTGACAATTGTGCATCCCACCGACCGCCACGCGGCCGTGCTGCGCGATCTACTCACTCGCGTGGGTGCGGCCGGCAACCTCACGACCGACGCCCACCTTGCGGCGCTGGCGCTCGAGCACGGCGCGACCCTCTATTCCAGCGACAACGACTTCTCGCGCTTTCCCGGACTGCGCTGGGTGAATCCGCTCAACCCCTGAGCCGACAGTCCTTGAACAGTGCCAACGGTAGGGCTGTCACAGCGTCAGTGCCGCCGGTGCTTGCAGCAGCTCGCGGATGCGCGCGAGGAACTGCGCAGCTTCGGCGCCGTAGAGGATGCGATGGTCGCACGCGAGCGTCAGCATCATCATGTTGCGCACGACCAGCTCACCCTCGTAGACGACAGCGCGCGGCGCGAGCGCGCCGACCGAGAGGATTCCGGCCTGCGGTGGATTGATGATCGCGGTGAAGCTCTTGACCCCGTACATGCCGAGATTCGAAACTGTGAACGTCCCGCCGCCGAGCTCCGGCGGTGTGATCGTTGCGCTGCGTACCCGCTCGGCCAGTGTGTGCGTCTCGCGGGAGATCTCACCCAACGACTTCTCGTCCGCGTCGAACACTGTCGGCACTACCAGTGCGTTTTCGGCGGCTACCGCCACGCCCACGTTCACCCGTGAGTGCAGCTGCAGGCGCCCGTCGCGGTAGCTGCCGTTCGCGGTCGGGTGCTCGCGCAGCGCCAGTGCGCAGGCCTTCACCACCATGTCGTTGTACGTGGGTGCCCTCAGTTGCTCCGCTGTGCCCGGCGCCCCCGGCTCGCGCTCGTGCTGGGAGAGCTGCTTGAGCTGCGCCCGCAGCTTGACGCACTGCTCCATGTCCACGTCAATCTGCAGGGTGAAGTCGGGAATCGTCGCCTTCGACTCAGCCATCCGCCGCGCGATCGTCTGCTGCGTACGCGACAGCTCGACAGTGGTCATCTCGCCCTTGGCGGTTGCCACTCCCTCGATGCCTGTGACCGCTCCCGCCGCAGTTGACCCAGGCGTGCCCTCGGTCGCGGCGTCGCCCGAGGGTGCGGCGCTGGCGGGACCGTCGCCGGTTCCGCCCACGTGTGCTGTCTCGCCCGCCAGCACATCAGCCTTCACGATCCTCCCGCCCGGTCCGCTGCCCGTGAGCGTGTGCAGATCGACACCGCTCTCGTCCGCAATCCGCCTGGCCAGTGGCGAGGCTTTGACGCGTTCGCCTGCTGCGGCTGGCGCGTGCGCCCCGTGCGAAGGCTCCGCAGGTACCGCTGGCGCTGAGGCATCGCCCCCCGCTGGGGGAGTGGACTCTGGTTGCCCCATCGCCGGCCCCCCAGAGGCCGGCCCCTCATCAATATCGGCGGTGGCTGTGCCGGCAGCGCCGGCGGTTTCACCAGCGGCTGGTGCGGTGCCCGCTGAGCCTGTGCCGACACGCGCGATCAGGGCGCCCACCGCCAGCGTGCTGCCTGCCTCGGCGACGATCTCCAGCACGCCAGCCTGATCGGACTCGTAAGTCATGGTGGCCTTGTCCGTCTCGATCTCCACTAGCTCCTCGCCGCGCGCCACCGCCTCGCCGTCGGCCTTCAGCCAGCGCAGGATGATCCCCTCTTCCATCGTGTCCGACAGGCGGGGCATCACGATCTCGGCCATCACGCGCGCCCCGCGACGGTGCGGTTGAGCGTCGCCAGCACTGCCACCACGATCTGTGGCTCGTGCGGGTAGGCGATGTCCTCCAGCGGCTTCGAGTACGGCATCGGCACATCCGCGCCGGTGACACGCTGGACTGGCGCGTCGAGATCGTCAAACGCCTGTTCTGTGATCAGCGCCGAGAGGTTCGCGCCGACCCCGCCGTGGGGCCAGCCCTCCTCCACGATCACACAGTGGTTCGTCTTTGCAACCGACGTGAGGATCGTGTCCAGGTCAAGCGGTCGCAGCGTGCGCGGATCGATCACCTCAGCGTGCACACCGTGCTCGGCGGCGAGCGTTGCTGCCGCCCGCTCTGCCGTGAGTGCCATTCGCGAGACCGCAACGACGGTGATGTCCGAGCCCTCGCACACGACGCGTGCCTGCCCGAAGTTCACCAGGTGCTCCTCGTCGTCAGGCACCTCCCCGCGGACTCCGTACAGCGACTCGTGCTCGATGAAGATCACTGGGTTCTCGTCGCGGATCGCGCTCTTGAGCAGACCCTTGGCATCCGCGGCGGTGGCGGGCGCGGCGACGAGCAAGCCGGGCACGTGCAGGAACAGCGACTCAAAGCAATGCGAGTGGGTGGGGCCCAGCTGGTGGCCCGCGCCCTGGGGCATGCGCACCACCAGCGGCACCCGCGCCTGGCCGCCGAACATGTAGTGGATGTGGGCCGCGTGGTTGACGATCTGGTCGAACGCCAGCAGCGCGAAGTTGATCGTCATCAGCTCGACCACAGGTCTGAGGCCCGTCATCGCCGCGCCCACGCCGACGCCCACAATCGTGTTCTCAGAGATCGGCGTGTCGCGCACGCGCCGCTCGCCAAACTCTGCGAGTAGGCCGTCGGTCACCTTGAACGCGCCGCCGAACACGCCGATGTCCTCACCCATCAGGATCACCCGCTCGTCGCGCGCCAGCTCCTCGCGCAGGGCCGCGTTCAGCGCCTCGCGGTAGCGCATCTTCGTCATCACGCGCCCGCTCCGGAGGCGCCGCCCGTCTCGGGGTTGACCGCTGCGGCGCTCTCGCGTCCGTCCTCGCCGGCGGCCAACGCGTCGGTCAGCTGCTGGGGGATCTCGTCGTTGGCCGCGGGCGGCGCATCTGCGGGGGTGGCGTTTTGTGGATGGATGACCGCGCTGGCGTCGGTTGTCTGCATCGAATACCAACCGCGCACATCCAGCTCACCCGTCCCCGAGCGTGGGAGCACGTACACGTCGTCATACAAGGTCTCCGCCGCCGGATAGGGAGAGGCGTCGGCGAACTCGACCGCTGCATCCACTCGCGCGATCGCCTCCGTGTCCATGCACTCGTGCTCGGAGCGCTCGATCACGCCGTCGCGTTCGAGCCGCTCCGCAAACGCGGGAATGGGGTCGCGCTCACGCCAGTGCGCGACCTCCTCCTTCGTGCGGTACTGCTCGGGATCGGCCATCGAATGCCCACGGAAACGGTACGTGACGGCCTCCACGAGCACCGGCCGGCGTTCCTCGCGCACCCGCTGCACAGCCTCCGACACGATCGCGTAGGTGTCGAGCACGTCCATGCCGTCGCAGCGCATGCCCGGCACGCCAAGGCTCTCGCCCTTGCGCTGCAGGTCAGTCACAGCCGAGTGACGGCCCAGCGCGGTGCCCATGCCGAACTGGTTGTTCGTGACCATGAACACCACCGGCAGGCGCCATAGCGCGGCGATGTTGAGCGTCTCGCCGAACGTGCCCTGGTTGGACGCGCCGTCGCCGAACACACACAGCGTGACCTCGTCGGTGCCCTTGTAGTCGCTCGCCAACGCGATGCCAGCAGCGATCGGCAGGTTGCCGCCCACGATCCCGTAGCCACCCATGAAGCGTCGCTGCAGATCGAACATGTGCATCGAGCCGCCGCGCCCGCCCGAGCAGCCGTCGGCGCGGCCGAACAGCTCCGCCATCACGTTCTCCGGAGGTGTGCCGCGCACGAGCGCGTGCCCGTGCGAGCGGTACGTGGAGATCAGGTAGTCACTGTCGTGGAGCGCCCGAGCGCTACCCACGATCGTCGCCTCCTCGCCGATCGCCAGGTGCAGGAAGCCGCCGATCTTCGCCCTTGCGTACATCTCCCCAGCGCGTTCCTCAAAGCGCCTGATCAACGTCATCGTCTCGAGCCACTCACGCGCGCTCGCCGGCTCGGGAAGGCTCAGTTCCGGGACGCTGGCCATCAATGATCCACCGTACTCCAGCGCCGTATGAACTCATCTTCCTCCAGCTGCGTCAGGTCTTCGCGCAGCGCACGCGAGAGCTTTGATGCCTCCCTTGGTGGACGATCCCAGAACAGCACCACTTCGCCGCTGTTAACCTCCACGACCTCAACGTGATCCACCCGCGCCGTGTCCGCCAGGGGCGCCGGCGTGAGCCCGCCGCGGGTGACGATCAGCCTGTAGCCGTGGCCGGCCTTCATGTCGAGCGCGATCCCGTCTGCTCGATCCGCAGCTCATATCCAGCGGCACCGGGAGAGCGGTCGATGGCTTCGATGCGCATCCGCTCGGCCGCGCGCTCCAGCGAATCCCCTCCGGCGAACACTTGAGTGCCGACGAGCACAGCGGGCACGTCGCGGACGCCCGCTTTCACCGCCGCCGCTGTCGTCGCCTCGAGCCGCTCGACCGTCGAGCGCATCTCCGCGCCGCGCAGCACCGCGGTGGGATGCATCTCGCATGCCGCCGCCGCGATCAACACGAAGTCGGGGTCCTCCAACGAGTGTCCGCCCGCAAACGCCTGGCGGAACGCCGCCTGCGCGAACGGCACGGTACGGCCGATGGACGCTGCATATGTGGCCACCCGCATCGCCAGAGAGCTATCGAACGGGAACGGCTCGGGCCATCGAAGCGGCTGTAGGCCGAGCGTTTGGGCACGCCGCTCGATCTCCACGCGGAAGACCTCCTGCTCCTCGCGGCAGCGAAAGGCATCGAATCGGTTGGAGCCGGGCAGTTCGCGTGCGAGCACCGGACGCCATTCGGCTGGACCGCCGAGCACCTGCAGCACACGCTCCGCGGCAAAATACGCCAGCGGGCTGGCGAGGTCGAAGTAGAAGGCCGCCTGTGTGGGCACCTCCCCGAGGTTAGTCCCCCAACAAAAAGGGGGCCGTCTTCAGCCGTGGATCAGCCATCCGTCGGCGGCGCGTCCAGCTTCCATCACGGCCTCCGACAATGTCGGGTGCCCGTGGATGATGCGCGCGAGCTCCGGGAATCCGCCCTCCAGAGCACGCACGTTCACCAGCTCCTGGATCAGCTCGGTGGCGCGCGCGCCGACGATGTGCCCGCCGAGCAGTTCGCCGTACTTGCTCTCGCCGACGACCTTCACCAAGCCGGTGCGATCACCGTACACCGTGCCGCCGCCGACCGCGCCGTAGGGAACCTTGCCCACGACCACGTCGTAGCCTTGCTCGCGTGCCTGCGCCTCGGTCAGCCCGAACGAGCCGACGTTCGGCGTGCAGAAAGTCGCGCGGGGGATGTCCTGATAGACGATCGGATGAGTGGGACTACCCGCGATCGTTTCCGCCGCGATCACGCCCTCATCGGATGCCTTGTGCGCGAGTGCTGGACCGGGGACCAAGTCGCCGATCGCATACACGCCCGCGCGTGAGGTGCGAAGCGCGCCATCCACCTGGATGAGGCCGCGCTCGCCGAGCGCCACGCCCGCCTCGGCGAGGCCCAGTCCCTCGACGTCCGCGCCGCGCCCGGCACAGATCACCAGGTAGTCGACCTCTGTGGACTCGCTGCCGTAGGAGAAGCTCACGCTTGACTCGCCGCTCTTCACGTCGGCTACAGGGGTGCTCGTGTACACAGCGATGCCCTGGCGCTTGAGGCCACGCTCGACCAACCGCGAGATATCGGCGTCCTCGGTGGGGAGCAGGCGATCGAGTGCCTCCAGCAGCAGTACCTCGCTACCCAGGCGGGCATATGCCGATGCGATCTCAGCGCCTGATGCGCCCGCGCCGACGACCGCCAGGCGCGCAGGCACCTCCGGCAGTGCCCACGCCTCCTCGGTGCCGATAACGCGTCCGCCGAACTGCACGCCGGGAATCGGCCGCGGCGTGGAGCCGGTGGCGAGGATCACGCTGCCGGCGCGGATCGTCAACGGCTCGGCGTCGAACACATCCACCAGCACGTCACCGTCCGCGGTCAGCTTGCCGTTACCCTCGATCACGTCGATGCCGTCTTTCTTGAACAGCCCGCCCACGCCGGAGGTCAACGTCGAGACGACCTTCGCCCGGCGCGCCTGCACGGCGGCGTAGTCGACCTCCACGCCGCTGACCTTCAAGCCGAACTCCTCCGCCTCGCGGATCTCCGACAGCAGATCAGCGGAGCGCAGCACCGCCTTGGCGGGAATGCACGCGTAGTTCAGGCAGCGCCCGCCGAGCTTGTCGCGCTCGACCACTGCGGTCTTCAGGCCGAGCTGCGAGGCGCGGATCGCCGCGACGTACCCGCCCGGCCCGGAGCCGATGACGATGCAGTCGTAGGAGCTCTCGGCCATCGGGGCGTGAGCCTATCGAAGCCGCTGCTGTTCGCCGGCCTGGATGCGTCCCATAACCCGCACCAGCTTCCAGAACAGCCAGCCGCCGAGGCCAAGCGCGATCACGTACTCCCCGGCTGCGAGCAGCGACGCGGCGATGATCAGCGCGAGCGAGCTGAGGATGATCTGCAGGGCGAGCAGTGCCTCAAAGCCCA
>DATHLT010000030.1:0-3794 GCA_035487855.1 Solirubrobacteraceae bacterium | reverse complement strand
CGGCGTCGTGGGATGCAGCTGCCTCTAGCGCCGCGGTGCCGTTGTCAAAGCATAGCGGCACCAATCCGCTTGCCTGAGCGGCCTCGGCCAGCAGCAGGCGGCCAAGATCCTCGTCGTCGGCGATGATCGCGATCGGCTTAGCTTCCGTTTCGTCGCTCATGCGCTGGCCCGCAGGCGCTGATTGAGCAGCGCCTCGATGAGCGCCGGGTGCGCCGCCGCAAGGTGCCCGTACAGTTGCCGCGCCTCGCCTGTTTCGCCGGCGACGCAGAGGCGTTCCAGTGCGCGCACGTCGCGTGCGAAGGCCATGGCACCGACATTGGCAGCGCTCGGGGCGAGCTTATGGCAGAGCGCCGCCGCTGCGACCCAGTCGCTTTTCTGCAAAGCGACCGCGAGTTGCTGCAGTGTCTGCGTGGATCCGACCTGAAAGAGATCGACAAGCTTTGAGTACAGATCGTCTCGTCCACCCGCGCGCAGGCGGCGCAATCCTTCCACGACCTCCGCGTCGACGATTGCTGGTGAATCGGACACTGAATGTAGCGGTGCACCGTCGCGCTTCGCCGCCCAGCGGCGCACAACTTGCGCACAGGCCTCCAGGGTATACGGTTTGCAAAGGAGGTCGTCCATGCCGGCGTTCAGGCACGCATCCTTGTACGTGGGGGCATCGTGGGCGGTCAATGCGACGATTGGTACGCGGCCGCCGGCTCCGCCACGCTGGCGAATCAGGCTCGCGGTCGCGAAGCCGTCCATGACCGGCATGCTCAGGTCCATGAGGATCAAATCGAAGCGTTCGGCTGTGTTCCGGGCTACGGCTTCGGCACCGTCCTTGACCCAGACCGATGTGCATCCCAGTACGGCGAGGTAGCCTTCGGCGACGGCGGCATTGACAGGCTCATCTTCCACGAGCAGCACATGCGCGCCGAGAGCTGCGGCGCTCTCCGCCTCGCTCGCGTGATCGGACGCACTCGGCGCCGCCACGCCGCAGGCGGTGGCCAGCGCCTCGTAGAGCGCGCCGCGTTGCACGGGCTTAAGGAGGACCGCGTGCATTTCAAGGCCAACGAGATCCGCTTGCTCAAGCTCAGCCCCCGTGGCCACGATAATGATCCGCGCGGACGCTCCTTCGGGCGAGGCAACACGTGACAGCATGAGCTCCCGATACCCGCGGACATCCGCGAGAATGAGATCGGGCGGGGGCGAGTATCCCAAGGCGTCGTCCTCGAGGACGGTCAGACCCAGAGCCCGGACGTGGCGCGTCAGGGACTCGGCCAGGGCAGGGCGCCGCGTGAGAATGCGAACGCGCCTCGGCGGCAGCGCCGGCTCGCTGCGCGCGGGCATAGATGCGGTCTTCAGCGCCAGGCGTACGTGAAACGTTGAACCGGCCTGCGGCTGGCTTTCGGCCGAAATACTGCCACCCATGAGTTCGGCGAGCTCACGGCAGATCGCAAGCCCGAGCCCGCTTCCGCCAAAGCGACGTGTGGTCGATTCGTCGGCCTGCGTAAAGGGCTCGAAGATCTTCGCGACGGTCGGGGCGTCCATGCCTATGCCGGTATCGCTCACCACGATATCCACTCGCGCCCGATCCACCCCCGGCTGCACATCCGCGCGCACGATGACCTCACCTTGCGAGGTGAATTTCACCGCATTGCCGATCAGATTCATAAGAATCTGTCGCACGCGCAGCGCATCACCCAGAAGACAACTGTGCTCATGTGTGGGCGGCCACACGATCAACTCGATGCCCTTGGCCTGTGCGGCGCCCGCGAAGAGAGTCGTACACTCCTCCGTCACCTGACCCAGGTCGAACGGCAGCTCCTCGAGTGTCACCTTACCGGCGCCAATCCTTGACAGGTCGAGCAGGTCATTGACGATCTGCAGCAGCACCCTTGAAGAGGAGCGGATTGTCTGGGTCAGCCGAGCCTGTGTTGAGGACAGGGGCGTGCGCGCGAGCAGCTCCGTCATGCCAACCACGCCATTCATGGGGGTGCGTAATTCGTGGCTCATGCGATCCAGGAAGTTGCTCTTTGCCTTCACAGCCTCCGCCAGCTGCCGGTTGCTTTCGGTGAGTTCGCGCGTGCGTATCTTGACCTCCGATTCCAGGCGTTGCCGTGCGTGCACGACGCGCAGGAACTTCTGGCGGTGCAGGTGCGCGCGGTAGAGGATCAGACCGAGCGCGGCGAGCGCGTAGGCGAGGTAGGCCCACGGGGACTTCCACGGGGCAGCCTGGCGGCGAATCGTCAACTGCAGCGGAGTCTCACTCCACACCCCATCAGAATTTGCGGCACGCACCTCGAGCACGTGTTCGCCTGCCTCCAGGTTGGTAAGCGTGATCCGCCGCTGCGTGCCCAGATCGAGCCAGCGATCCGTCAGCCCGACCATGCGGTAGGCGAGGCGGTTGCGCTTGGGGCTGGCGAAGTCGAGCGTGCCAAAGTCCAGCGACACGATGTTGGCCCGATAGGACAGCTCGATGTGGTCTAGCAACCAGTAGGGCGTGGGACCTGGTGCGGGGACACCCAACACCTCGACGCGGGTGAGTGCCACGTGCGGGGGCCGATGGTTTTCGGTAAGTCGCGAAGGATCGAAGATATTGAACCCACCGGGGCCGCCGAAGCACAGCCGCCCGTTGCGTAGGCGATAGTAGGCGCCGAAGTTGAACTCCTCGCCCTGCAGGCCGTGCTCGCGGTGGTAGTTCTTGATGCTGCCGCTCTCCGGGTCGTAGCGTGTCAGTCCCGCGTCGCTGCTGAGCCAGACACGGCCGGCGGCGTCCGCCACGACGCCGTAGACCGTATCGCTCGCAAGACCTTCCTCGCGAGAAACGACCTTAAAGCGGATCGCCTCCGGGGCTGCAGCGGATCCCACTACCAGCGCGAGTCCGCCTCCATCCGTTGCCACCCAGACGCGATCGCGAGCATCGACCGCGAGCGCATAGACGGTATTGGCAGGCAGGGAGGTAAGGTCACTCGGATCATGGCGGAAGACCTTGATGACGTTGCCATCTGGGCGTGCGAGGTCGAGTCCGCCGCTTTCCGTTCCCATCCACACATTGCCCTGCGCGTCCTCGGCGAGCGCGGTGACGTGAGGCGAGCTGACCGCGCCGGCCTCGCTGCCATAGGGGAGCTGGCGGATGCGGCCGCTCGCTGGATCGAGAACGTTTGCGCCCCCACCATGGGTCCCGATCCAGATCTCGCCGTTGCGTGCCTCAAAAATCGTCATGATGCCCGGGGCGCTCACGCTGCGCGGATCGCCGGCTCGCGCAGCGATCGACTCGAGCTGCCCGTCGGGGGAGAGCTTGCGAAGTCCGCTCTCGCGCGTTCCGATCCATAGCGCGCCGTTGTGATCTTGACGAAGCGACATCACGCGCGGGTCCCCGATGGCATTGTGTCGACCGACGATCGCGTCAATATCGGTAGTCTTGCCCGTCGCGTCGTCGTATCGAACCAACCCGCCGCCAAGGGAGGCGATCCAGACCTTGTTGTCGGCCGCGTCGGCGAACGCCGTGACGAGCTTGTCCCCGAGCCACTCCGGTCGATGGCCGCCGAGCTCCCAGCTGCGGGGGTTCCAGCGACTAACCCCGCCTGCGCGCGTGCCAATCCAGAGCAGGCCCGCGGCATCCTGGTACAGTGACATGATGAATGAGTCACGCAATGAGTCCGCATCGCTCGCATCGTGACCGTAGTGCGTGAACTGCCCGGTGGCGCGGTTCAGCAGCTCCAGTCCGCCCGCGGTTCCGACCCAAAGGTGGCCCGACTGGTCTGCGAGGATCGCGCGCACGTCGTCGCTAGCGAGCGAGCCCGCGTTGC
>DATHLT010000029.1:0-10164 GCA_035487855.1 Solirubrobacteraceae bacterium | reverse complement strand
TTTGCACGAGGAAACCGCCCAGGACCGGGCCGATCGCGAGTGCCAGCGCCGAGACGCCCGCCCACGTGCCGATCGCCTTGCCGCGCTCGGCCGCGGGGAACGCGTTGGTGATGATCGACAGCGTCGCCGGCATCATCATCGCCGAGCCGATGCCCTGGATCGCGCGCCACCCGACGAGCCACGTGTCGCTGGGGGAGAAGCCGATCGCGCCGCTGGAGAGCGCGAACACGACCACCCCGAAGAGGAAGACTTTGCGCCGGCCGAACAGGTCGCCCAAGCGCCCGCCCGTGACGAGCAGCACCGCGAACGTCAGCGTGTAGGCGTTGACCGTCCACTCCAGCGATGCCGTCGAGGCGTTCAGGCTGCGCTGGATCGACGGCAGCGCGACGTTGACCACGGTGTTGTCGAGCATGATCATGAACAGCGCAAAGCACATCGCCCCCAGCGCCCACCAGCGGCGGTTCTCGTCGTTCATCTGCAGCGAGCGGATCTTCTCGGTCATCGGGTGCTTCCCTTCTTCGTAGGTCTATATGCGGCGATCTCGGCACGGCGCTCGACGATCAGCTCGAGCGCATGCTCGAGCGCTACGGCTTCCTCATCGCCGAGTGAGCTCAAAAGCTCTTGTAGTGCCGAAAGGCGTGCCTCGTTCAGCGCCTGCGGCACCGTCCGCCCCGCGTCAGTCAGGCGCACCCGCTTCATGCGCCGATCGACGGTGTCTTCCTTGCGTTCAACGAAGCCGCGCTCGAATAGGCCATCGACGGCGCGGCTCATCGCGGGGAGGGAGACGCCGAGCGATTCAGCCAGGGCCTTCACCGAGCGCTCTTCGCCGTCCGCCTCCAGCGCGCACAGCGACTTGATCTGTGTGAACGACAGGTCGAGCTCGGCGATTGCGTTGAACGTGCCCACATTGGCCGTGCGCATCAAGTAGCTCGCCAGCGCATACATGTCGCGTGTGAGCGCCTCGCGGTCGGGCTGTGTGAGCGCAGTAGTTGTTTGCATGCACGCAACTATATAAACGACGCAATGATTGCCTGTGTGCGATGCAACACACGGCGCAGCGCGCTACGCTCGACGTGAAGTGTCCGACGCAGAGCCCCACGAGGAGTCCGACGAGAGCCCCGCCGAGCAGGGCCCGAACATCATGATGCCCTCGGAGGAGTTCGCCGGGAAATGGGCGAACGCCGCCGCGATCGCCCGCACGCCGCACGAGTTCACGCTCGACTTCATGCGCATCGGGCCGCAGGGCCAGCAGGGGATGGTCGTCTCGCGCGTGTCGTTCTCGCCGCTGCTGGCCAGCCAACTGCTGGACCTATTGGGAGAACAATGGCGCGAGTACACCAAGGAATCGGGCGTGCCGCCTGAAAGCGAGCACGATGACTGAAGAGGAGCCGCGCAGAGGGCCCGAGGAGCTGGAGCCGACGAAGCTACCGTTGCGCGGGCCGAACGTGGTGAGCACGTTCGACACGCCGCCGAGCCCCGACGCCGTGAAGGTCCACGATGCCGCCATCCGCAAGCATCTCCAGGACCGCAAGCCGCGCGAGGGCCCGCCGAGCGAGTAGCTCAGCTCAGGGGGAACGGCAGCTCGAACACCTCGGCGCTCGTGCCCTGCTCGCCGACGCTAACGATCGTGCCCAGCTCGGCCTCGCGGCGCACGAGCGCCAGTGCGATCGGGCCGAGCCTGGGGGAGTGGGTCGCGCTACCCACGTGGCCCACCACCCGCTCGCCCAACAGCAACGCCTCACCGGTGCTCGCCGGCGCTGACAGCCGCAACCCCCGCAGGTGGCGGTTGGGCTTGCCCTTGTAGTGGAGGCGCGCGACGGTCTCCTGGCCGACGTAGCAGCCCTTGGTGAAGCTAACCGCGCGCTCGTTCAGCCCTGCCTCCTGGGGGATGACACTGTCATCGAGATCGACGCCGTAGCGGGGACGGCCGCGCTCGACTCGCAGGCACTCGGTGGCCTGCTCGGAGACCGGCAGCGCACCGCGCTCGTGCAGGATGGCGAGCAGCGGCTTGGTGTCGGCTGCCTCGCAGATCAGATCGATGCCCACATCGGTCCTGATCGCCAGGGCGGCGACGCCCTCGATCTGTACCGGCACGTTTGCGTGCTCTATCTCGGGCAGGTAGTCGGTCTCGGCGCCGTCGCCACCTGCGAGCGCCGCGGCATCCGGGCCGATCAGTGACACCAGGCCGCGCTCGAGTGTGCGCTTGTGGAGTTCGACCTGATAGCCGATCTTGAAGCGGCGAATCATGTCGAATAGCGCCTGCAACGCCACTCGCTCGGTGTCGAGCAGCAGTTCCGTCGGCGGCTCGTCGAGGTGCTCGCCCACCGCGAGGATGCGCATGTCGCCGAGCATCTTGCCCTTGGGGGTGAGGAAAGCCGCGTAGCGGCCCTCGCCCGGATGCAACGTCACCAGTTCGTTCGTGACCTGCCCGTTCAGGAACTCAACCGCACCCGAGCCGCTCAACGCGAGCTTGCCGCGCTCGGAGCGATCGAGCACGCCACAGCCCTCCAGGAGGGCCCTGTAATCGCTGTCCAGCGTGCCGATCGGTGCGCTTGCCACTACTCTCGAGAATAGCCGCGGTAGGCTTCGTCTCAATGGCTATCGCTGAGAGCTTTCAGAGCATCGTCGACTCGCTGCCCGAGGACTGGACCGACCTCGAGCTCGACCTGCGGATCGCCGACGAGTCTCGCTACGTCGAGGCGGCCCTGTATCTAGCCACGTGCAACGCCCGGCCGTACTCCCATCATGACTGGCACTGGCGCCTGCTCGTGGCGCATCACTTCGGGCACGCTGCCGCCGCGTCTGCCGTGCACGGGGCGCTCGTGCTGCTCGACAACGCCGGTATCGAGAGCGAGCTGGTCCTGCGCGAGACCCGCAGCGGGAGGGTCGAGGTCACGCAGATGTGGGGTCGTCCCCAGTCCGCACGCGAGGAGTTTCGCCGCCTGCGGGCCCAGTAGCCGATGGCGCGGGTGCTGGTGCTGACCAGGGACCTGCTGTTCGGCTCGAACGTGCAGGGAGCCCTCACGCTCGCCGGCAACGAGGTGGAGCTGGTCAGGGACGAGGCCCAGGTGACCGAGCGGCTCGCGAGCGCACCAGCTGCGGTGCTGATCGCGGATCTGACCGACAGCGAGCTCGACGGCGCGGCGACGGTCTCCTCGCTGCGCGAGAACGGAAGGCTGGGTGCCACGCGCACGCTGGCGTTCTACTCGCATGTCGAGGTGGCAGCGCGCGAAAGCGCCGAGCGGGCCGGCTTCGACTTGGTGGTCGCGCGCTCGCGGATGGCTCGCGAAGGCGCTCAGCTGGTGGCGGGGTTGCTTTAGGACCTGTTTCAAACGGTCCTAGCGCTGGTATCGCCTCGTGGCATCGGTGGCGCGAGGGAGCTGTCTCATTCCCGTTGGCACGATCGGCCATGTGGTGCGGACGAACGAGCTCAGGCCATCCAGTGCCAGTTGGTCAGCACGGCTCCACGAGGTGCCGAGTATCTCCTGCGCCTGCGTCGGCAGCGTGCCGCGGGTGAGCCACGGTCCGCCGCGGCTGATCAGCGGCCGCGCGGCCGCCCACACGACACCTTCGATTGCGGGGTGCGGTGCGGGCAAGTCGCGCGTGGTGCGCACGGCGGCGCATGCGATCGAGGTCGGCTCCAGCACGTCTTCGAACATCGTCTGCCAGTATCGTTGAAATGCCCGGTAGTCAGGCGGTACTGGGCGCATCGTCAGGCCGTAGCGCGCGTACCAGGTGATCGACTCCGCATAGAGCTGCTCCTTCTCAGCATCGGTGAGCGGCGTGCCGAAGAATTCCTGGGTGGCGATTTGGGACTCGAAGAACGTGGCGTGCGCCCAGTAGTAGGTATCGGGGTCGAGCGCGTGGTAGCGGCGGCCTTGAGCGTCGCGGCCGCGTATTGGTGGATGCTGATCGCGGACCCAGTGTGCGGTCGCCTCGCCGTCCTCGTCGTAGACGACGCCGAGGATCGGGCCGGCCGAGCGGATCAGGCGCTGCATCGGGTTCTCGAACACGTCGGAGTGATCGATCAGGGCGGCTGCGATCGCCGGATGCATTACCTGAAGGACGCCTGCGCGCTGCGTCAGGAGCGTGCCGCGGACGTCGGCGAAGTACTTCCAGGTCAACGAGCCTGGGCCGAGCGGCGCAGTTGAGTTCGGGGCCGGTGGAGCGACGCGGTGGGCCGTTCCGAGGGTCTCGGATCGATCGGAGGCCGGGGCCTCTGCAGCGCGCGTGAGCATGAGGTCAACTGTAAAGCGAGCGACCGCTCGCGTTCAAGTCGCATTCGTGAGATCCTCTGCTGATGGCGTCAGCACGCAGACGAAGCCCCAGCCAGGCACGCTCGCGGGCGATGGTCGAGCGTATCGTCAGTGCCGGTGCTCGCGTTCTCGAGGACAGCGGCTACCAGGATGCCTCGACCAATCGGATCGCGCGGGAGGCCGGCATCAGCCCCGGGAGCCTCTACCAGTACTACCCCGACAAGGATGCGATCGTCGCCGAGATCATCCTGCGGCTGATCGATGACTTCGCTACCGCGATCACGCCGGCGTTGCGCGCGGCGGCCTTCGAAGCGCCCCCAGATGCGATTCGTCTGATTCTCGGTGCGGTGCTTGACGCGCTGCAGCAGCAGACGGCGCTACTGCGCGCGCTCGCTGACCGGGTGCCCGCGATCGAGCAGCAGGAGGCGCTACGGCCGGTGCGTGGGCGCCTCGCTGACTTCGTCTACCACAGCCTCGCCGCTCGCAGGGGGGCTCTGCGCCACCCCGACCTTGAGCGCACCACGTGGATGATCGTCGAGCTCACCCAGCAGCTGCTCGTCCGCTACGTGCTCGACGCGCCGCCGATCGAGCGCGAGGATTTCCTCGCGGACACTTCCCGGATCGTGCTCGACCTGGCCTACCGGGCCGAGGACTGGACGGGGCAGTGAAGCTCGCCGCAGCAAGGCTTGGTCAGGCGACCTGCGTGCGATCAGCCTGGCGAAGCAGCGGGTGGTTGGGGCTCGCGCCCGGCCCGGGTCGCCCGACCGCGTCGCGGGCCTTCAGCTTGGCGCCGCAGCGCTCGCAGATGCGATGCTCGTCGACCGCCCCGCCACAGTCACGGTGCTCGATCAGCACGGCCGGTCCGCCCTCCGGGGCGGCGTAGCGGTCGCCCCACTTCATCAGCGCGACGATCGTCGGCCATAGATCCAGGCCCTTATCGGTCAGGCGGTATTCGTGGCGCACCGGATGCTGCTGGTAGGGGACGCGCTCGATCACGCCGTGCTCCTGCAGTCGCTCCAGGCGCGTCTGCAGCACGTTGCGGGCGATGCCCAGGTGCGCTTGCAACTCGTCAAAGCGCCTGAGGCCCAGCAGGATGTCGCGCACGATCAAAAGCGACCAGCGCTCACCCACCACCTCGAGGGCGCCGGCGATGCTGCACGACTGGCTCTCGTAGTCGTTTCTGAGCATGGCAACAGCTTAGCGGCTATCGGTTGCATGATACAACCCATGGGCGTGATTCGTGATATGGTCGGTTTCATCATGCAACGGAAATGGCGCATCTCACTAATCGTGTGTGTCGGGGTGTTCATGGCGAGCCTCGATCTGTTCATCGTCAACATCGCCTTCCCGGCGATCTCGAAGCACTTCGGCGGCGCGTCGCTCGGCTCGCTTTCGTGGATCCTCAGCGGCTACGCGATCGTGTTCGCGGCGCTGCTCGTACCCGCGGGGCGCTGGGCGGACGCATTCGGGCGCAAGCGCGCGTTCCTGCTCGGCCTGGGGGTGTTCGTGGCAGCGAGCGCAGCGGGTGCGCTCGCGCCGTCAGTCGGGTTCCTGGTGGGCGCTCGCATCGTGCAGGCGGCAGGCGGCGCCCTGATGGTGCCCACGTCGCTCGGCCTGATGCTGCCCGAGTTCGGTTCGCACGAGCGCCATGTGGCGATCGGTGTATGGGCGGCGACGGGCGGCATCGCCGCGGCGGCGGGCCCGCCCCTCGGCGGCTTGCTGGTACAGGCCGACTGGCGTTGGGTGTTTCTCGTGAATGTGCCCATCGGCCTCGCCGGCCTTGGCTTCGGCCTGCGGACGCTGTCCGAGCGGCGCGAACAGGGTGCCGGGCGCCCGGACGTACTCGGCGCGCTGGCGCTGATCGTTGCGATTGGCGCGCTCGTGGTGGCGATCGTCAAGGGCCAGGAATGGGGGTGGGGCTCGCCTGCGATCCTGGCCCTGTTCGCCGTGACGGTCATGGGCCTTCCGGCGATCTGGTGGCGCTCTGAACGTCATCCCGCGCCGATCGTGGAGCCGGCGATGCTGCGGGTGCGCAGCTTTGGCTTGGCGGTGGGCGCGTCGGTGCTGTTCTTCGCCGGCTTCGGCGCGATGCTGCTCGCAGGCGTGTTGTTCCTCACGGGTGTGTGGCACGAGAGCGTGCTCACCGCCGGTCTGATGTTGTTCCCTGGCCCGGCAATGGCGACCGCGTTCAGCGTGCCGTCGGCGAGGCTGGGTGCTCGGCTTGGCTATCGCATACCGGGGATCGTCGGCGCGCTGTTGTTCGTGGCCGGTCAGCTCTTCTACATAACCCAGACGGGCAACGCACCCGCGTACGCGGCGGAGTACTTGCCGGGAATCGCAGTCAGCGGCGCTGGCGTCGGGCTGATGATCCCCACGCTTACGGGCGCCGGCGCCTCTTCGCTGGCGCCGGAGCGCTTTGCCACGGGCGCGGCGGTACTGACGATGGGCCGCCAGATCGGATCGGCGCTCGGCGTGGCGCTGCTCGTAGCGGTGCTGGGGACTAGTACCCACACGGCCGCGGACTTCCACTCCGCGTGGCTGATTAGCGTCGGTGGAGGCATCACCGCGGGCCTCGCGATGGCGGCGCTCGGAGCACCGGTGAGACGTAGTGCAGCTGTGATGGAGACGGGGCGCCCCGTGATCAGCGAGCCGATCGCCGACCCGCTGATCGTGGAGCCTCTGGTGATCGAGGACGCGGCATGAGCGCGATGCGTGCGGCAATCGATGCTGATGGAGTGCACGCCGTGCCAGAGCGCACACGCAGCTTCAGCTGGGAGGACCCGA
The DNA here is from genome assembly GCA_035487855.1 of Solirubrobacteraceae bacterium. Taxonomy (GTDB): domain Bacteria; phylum Actinomycetota; class Thermoleophilia; order Solirubrobacterales; family Solirubrobacteraceae; genus Palsa-744. Next base: position 3,124 of record DATHLT010000029.1, on the reverse strand, counting down.
CCGCGACTGCGGCCGCGGGCCTCGAGCTGCCTGGGCTCGCGTGTATGCGCGCGATCATGGACGGAACGCTGCCACCGCCGCCGATCGCGCGGCTGTTGGATTTCACGATCGTGGAAGTGGAGGATGGGCGCGCGGTGTTCGCGATGGAGCCGGCCGAGTGGATGTACAACCCGATTGGCTCCGTGCATGGCGGCATTGCCGCGACGCTCTTGGACTCGTGTATGGGCTGTGCTGTGCATACGACCCTGACGGCGGGCATCGGCTACACGACCACAGACCTGCAGGTTCGCTACATCCGCGGGATGAGCCACGCAACCGGCCGCGTGCTCGCGGAGGGACTCGTGGTCCATAAGGGACGGCGCACCGCCACCGCTGAGGGGCGGCTGTTCGTGGCATCCGACGAGACGCTGCTGGCGCACGGCACGACTGGCTGCGTGATCCTGGGCTGAGAGCCTTTTCTTAGGCTTCAGGGCCGGCGAACCGCGCCAGCGCACGTCGCTCTGGCCGAGTAGATCGGAGCGCCACTGCCACGGGGAGCTCATGCTGTCGTCGGGCTGCGCACGCTGCCAAGGGCGCGGTCGGCGAAGGCGCTCAGCTCGGCGGCGAAACGCTCTGGGTCGGTCGTGTGGGGAACATGGCCGCTGTCGAACACACTCAGCTGCGCGCCCGGGATCAGCGCAGCGATCCGCCTGCCGACGCGCAGCGGGATGACCGGATCGCGCTTTCCCCACACCACCAGCGTGGGTGCGCTGATCGAAGGCGCCTGTCGGCGCAGATCGTGTTCGGGGGAGGCAAAGCTGCGCCATAGCTCACAGACGGCGCCCAGCCCTGGGTCTTTGCGAGTAGTGGCCACGCCGATGTCGCGGGCGCGGCGGTCGGCGTCGGTGCGGGCACGCATGTAGAGGGCGCTGAAGGCGGGGTAGATGGCGTGCAGGAAGCGCGGGCGGGCCATCAATGCGCAGAAGGCGCGCACGAACGGGGAGCGGCCCGCGAAGCCGCCGCCGTCGACGATCACCAGGCCCCTGACCAGCTCTGGACGGCGGATCGCCAGCCCTGAGGCGGTTCCTGGGGATGCAGGATTTGAACCTCCTCGCCGTCACGGGCCGGCGGAGGCGCCGCCGGGCGTAGTCGTATAGTCGAAAAGGCAAGCTAGCAAGAGGTAGGCAGGTGAAGTACTACGCGATAGCGGAACTGGACATGACGGACGATCGCGGGTGGGCGCGTGAGTACGTGGAGAACGTCACACCGATGGTCGAACGCCGGGGTGGACGCTTCCTGGCGCGCACCGACACGATCCAACTGGTGGAGGGTGAGCGCTCGGTGCCGCACCTGTTCCTGATCATCGAGTGGCCGTCGCAGGAGGCAGCTGGGGAATTCTACGAAAGCATCGAATATCAGCCCTACCGCGATGCACGCATCGCGGGCACGCACAGCCAGTTCTTCCTCGTGGCCGGCGAGGACGTCAATGGCGTCGCGCGCATCGAGTGACGCGCGCCTAGTTTGAGAGCGTGGCGTCGTCCGGGCCCGCGAGCCCGTGCGTCGCGGCAGCGTGGTCGAGCGGCACGAGTGCAGCATTAGGCACGCGCTTGAAGGGGATGTTCTCATCGCCGGCGCGCGCAGCAAAGGCGGCGCGGATGACCATGCCGTGGCAGACGACGAGCGCGGGCAGCACACCGGCTTCGACGTCGCGTAGTGCGGCGTCGACACGCAGCTCCTGTTCGGCAAATGACTCGCCGCCGGGAAACGCAAAGCCCGATTCGGCGGCGGCAAACGCGTCGAATAGCTCGGGCGTGTGCGCACGAACGTCGGTGAAGGTCAGATCCGTCCAGTCGCCGGCGTCGGTCTCCATCAGCCGGGGGTCATCTTTCGGCTCGAGGCCGATGGTGGCGGCGATGATGTCGGCGGTTTCGCGGGCGCGCAGCAGCGGGCTGCACCACAACGCCCGAAAGTCGTAGGCCACCGCGCGCTCGGCCAGCTCTGCGGCCTGGGCGCGCCCGGTGTCGTTCAGCGGAATCGCCTGCTGGCCTTGGAAGCGGCCCTCGTGGTTGTAGGCGGTCTCGCCGTGGCGGGCGAGGTAGACGCCGGTGGCAGAGCGCTCGGTCAGGATTGGTCGAAGCGGTCGAGGCTCATGACCTTGTCCCAGGCGGCGATGAAATCGCCGACGAACCTCTCCTGGGCGTCGTCGCAGGCGTGGACCTCGGCGAGCGCGCGGAGCTCGGAGTTCGAACCGAACACGAGGTCGACGGAGGTGGCGGTCCACTTGACCTCGCCGATGCCGCGGTCGCGCCCCTCGTAGAGATTCTTCGCCGAGCCGGACGGCTGCCACTCCGTGCTCATGTCGAGCAGGTTCACGAAGAAGTCGTTGCTGAGCGTCCCCGGCCGGTCGGTGAAGACGCCGTGAGGGGATTGCCCGTGATTTGCGTTCAGGGCACGCATGCCGCCGATCAGCACTGTCATCTCCGGTGCGGTCAGCCCCAGCATGTAGGCGCGCTCCAGCAGCCCATGCTCGAGTGGCATCGTCTCTTCCGCGCGGAAGTAGTTGCGGAAGCCGTCGACGGTCGGCTCGAGCACCGCGAAGGACTCGACATCGGTCTGCTCCTGGGAGGCGTCGGTGCGCCCTGGGGTGAAGGGGACCGAGACGTCGTGACCGGCGTTCTTGGCGGCCTGCTCGACGGCGGCGCATCCACCGAGAACGATCAGATCGGCTATCGATATCCGCAAGCCGGCGGACTGCGACTCGTTGAACTCCCGCTGGATCTGCTCGAGCGTCTGGAGCGCTGTCGCGAGCTCAGCCGGTTCGCCCCACTCCCAGTCCTTCTGGGGCGCCAGGCGGACCCGAGCGCCGTTCGCGCCACCGCGCTTGTCGGTGCCTCGGAACGAGGCGGCCGACGTCCAGGCGGTGGCGACGAGCCGCCCGACCGACAGGCCCGAGGCGAGGATCTTCTGCTTCAGCGAGGCGATCTCGGCGTCGCCGACGAGCTCGTGATCGACGGCGGGTACGGGGTCCTGCCACAGCTGCTCTGCTGGAACCCACGGGCCGAGGTAGCGCGCGATCGGACCCATATCACGGTGCAGCAGCTTGTACCAGGCGCTGGCGAACGCGTCGGCGAGCTGGTCGGGGTTC
>DATHLT010000028.1:0-9369 GCA_035487855.1 Solirubrobacteraceae bacterium | reverse complement strand
AGGACGGGCTCGGGCTCGGACGCGCGGATCGCGTGCTGGCGGTGGTGCCGATGTTCCACGCGAATGCGTGGGGTCTGCCCCACGGCGCGGCCCTCGCAGGAGCTGACCTGATCCTCCCCGATCGCTTCCTCGGGGCTGAGCCGCTGGCCGCGCTGATCACCGCGGAGCGCCCCACGCTGATGGGCTGCGTGCCGACGATCTTCGCCGATCTGCTGCGCCACGCCGAGGCTAACCCCGAGCTGGACCTCTCATCGCTGTCGAATGCCACGTGCGGCGGCTCGGCGGTGCCGCGCCAGCTGATGAAGGACTTCGAGGAGCACCACAAAGTGCGCATCTTTCAGGCATGGGGGATGACCGAGACGAGCCCCGTGGCGACGTTCTCGCGGCCGATCGACGGCGAGCACGACGACGCCTATTGGAACCAGCGCGCAAAGCAGGGCCGTCCGCTGCCGTGGGTGGAGCTGCGACTGACCGACGACGCGGGCGAGGAGGTTCCCTGGGACGGGGAGTCGACCGGCGAAATCGAGGTTCGCGGCCCGTGGATCGCATCGGGCTACTTCCGCGACGAGCTAAGCGACGAGAAGTTCGACTCAGGCTGGCTGCGCACAGGCGACATTGCGGCGGTTGACGAGAAGGGCTTCGTGCAGATTACCGATCGCTCCAAGGATGTGATCAAGTCGGGCGGCGAGTGGATCTCCTCGGTAGAGCTGGAGAACGAGCTGATGTCTCACCCCGACGTGGTCGAGGCGGCAGTGATCGCCAAGCCAGACGAGCGCTGGGCCGAGCGCCCGCTGTGCTGCGTGGTGCTGCGCGATCCGGACGCCGCCAGCGCAGAGGACCTCGTGGAGCATTTGCGCGGCAGGGTCGCCAAGTGGTGGCTGCCGGATGAGTTCGCGTTCGTCGCGGAGATACCCAAGACGAGCGTGGGCAAGTTCGACAAGAAGGTGCTGCGCGGCCAGCTTACCGAGGGCACCCTCGAGGGTCGCGTACGCCTTCAATAGGTGCCAATTTGCCGCCTTGCGCCTCGGAAACAGCGCATGCGAGCATATGCACCAGCCGCCAGAGCTGATACACCTTTGATAAAGGAAGGCAGGCGACTGCCTAAAAACGGCGAACCAGAGACGATGCCTTGCCACAAAAAACGGATAGAACAAGCACGGAAAGAGGCCCTGGAACGGGGCTGCAACGTTCAACACACCACGAATGGGAGGTTGGCATGACTCGGACCGATGTCATGGCCTCGAGCAGGCCACGCAATCCAGGTGTAGCGCCGTCAGGGACGGGATCGTCCACCATCTTGCGCGGACTGCGCGTCCTACCGATTGCGCTGCTGTTGGCGCTGGCGGTCCTGCTGCCGAGCACCGCTGTTGCGGCAGAACCAGGTACGTCAGGCTACGGCTATGGCTCGCAGGAACCCAACAAGCCAAGCACCCCGACAACCCCCGCAACGACCCCACAAACAACGACAACCACGCCTAAAACCGGCACTTTGCCGTCGAAAGAATCGGAAAAACCGACCACCCCGACGAGCGAAACCGAACCGGAAAAAACGAGCTCTAGCCCGACCACTACAGCCAGTACGCTGCCGTTCACTGGCTTTGATCTGCGCTGGGACATCGGCTTCGGCATCGTGTTGCTGGGCGCAGGCTTCTCGATTCTGGCGATGCAGCGTCGCCAGCGTCACGGCTCACGCTGAGCAGACGGGTCTTCAGGTAACGGCCTTCGGTGGTCGCCGGCGATAGTGTCGGCGGCCCCCGTTTGCTTTCTACTCGCGAGCGCTCGTTCTTGCCCCGCGCAGTCGAACAGAATGGGCGTGTAGACCGTCGCAGGCGGCGAGCCATGCCAGACGCTGGGTGCTACCCGCTTGCACGCCTGCAGGACGGCCTTGGTGGCGAGGTTGCCGCCGCGGGAAGCATAAACGCCGCCCAAGAGCACGTAGCGCGCTTCGCTGCGGGCCACGAGGCGAGCGAGCTGCGGCCCGTCCAGCGCCGGGTCGGTGCCGCCGTAGCCGCCCATTGCTCCGGCGCGCACGCCAAGCAGGATCAGCGGCGCGGCCGTCGGCGCAGCTTCCACGAGCACCGTCCATCTTGTTGCCGGATGGTGGGTCGTGACGTAACGGATGAGCTGACGGTCGACGTGCAGTTCCTCGTGGGTGCTGTCGAGTTCGCCCTGAGCGATAGCTTCGTGTGGGCCGGCGGCGGGAAAGGTGCCTTCCACGGGACCTAGCCACGTCGACGCGGCATATACGGCGGGGGCGATCAACAGCACTCCCAGCGTCAGTGCCATGCCCGCGCCGGCGAGTCGCCGCGTGCCCATCGCACCCACGCCGAGCACCGTCCCGCCGATCAAAACGGGGACGAGCCAGCCCAAGTAGCGCTGTTCGTGCAGGATCACTGCCTGGGCCACGACCGTTGCTGCCACCGCGCAAGGCAGTAGCGCGAGCCCCCAATGACGACGGCGCGCCAGCCAGACGAACGCGGTGGCGCCGGCTCCGAGCATGACAGCCACACCTGGTCCCAGCGCCGAGACGTAGTAGGGATGCACGATGCCCTTGGAGTAGCTCAGGACGACTGTCTCCACCAGCAGCCAGCCGCCGAACACGATCAGCGTGGCCAGCCGTGGGTTGCGACGTGCCTGCTCGCCGGCGAACGTCATCACCGCCAGCGCGAGCAGGCCGATCAGCGCAAACGGCAACAGCCACGCGCCCTGGTCGGCTAGGCCCGACTGGAACAGGCGTAGTGGACCGGGAGGTTCGGCAAAGAACAGCGGGACGGCGAGCCTGCCGTTGGGCAGATACCGCGAGGTGTCCTGGGGGGCTGAGGTGATGTGCACCCCTGCGCCTTGCGCCACGGGCACGTTGCCAGGCCCGCCGACCTCACCTTCGACTCGGCCGAGGCCGTTGTAGTCGAACGTCAGCCCGATCTCCGTGTTGTTGGTCGAGCTACCCACAAACGGTCGCTGGGCGGCAGGCGTCAGTTCCACCAGCGCGATCCACGAAAACGACACGACCGCCATCACCACTCCGGCGCCAAGCAGCTTCATCGAGCGTTGCCGCACGGTACCGGGCGCGCACGCCAGGTAGGCGCAGGCGATGCCGGGGAGGACCAGGTAGGCGGCTAGCGTCTTCGTGTTGAACGCGAGCCCGACGAGGGCTGCGCAGCACAAGAGCGCGCGCCAGCTACCGCTTTCGATCGCCGACAGCGCGGCGCCGCACGCGAGAATCATCAACAGGATCAGAAGCGGATCCACGCCGTTGTCGCGCGAGACTGCCACGAACGCAGGAAACACGGCCAATGCGAGTGCGCTCAAGAGCCCCGCTGCTGTGCCAAGCCGTCGCGCGACCACGTAGTAAATGACAGCTACGGCGATCGTCGCGATGATCGCCTCCGGCAGCAGCAGGCTGAGCGGCGAGAAGCCGAAGATCTTGACACTTGCCACCTGGACCCACACCGCGAGCGGCGGCTTGTCGATGGTGACCAGTCCGCCGGGATCGAACGACACGTACAGGAAGTTGTGAAGCGAGCTCAGCATCGACTTCACCGCCGCTGAATAGAACGTGTTGCCATAGTCGTTCTTGGCGAGTCGGTGGGTGTTCAGTACTGCCGATCCGGCCACGATGCAGCCCAGTGCCGCGTGCTGCGGGCCTAGCCGCGCCAGCAGTGAACGCTGCAAATAGCGTCGTCTCTTCGTCGCGATCGGCGCAGCCGGCGACGTCGCCTGCGAGGCCGGCGTACCAACGGTCTCATCCACCGCGCTCACGGCGTGGCAGATCGGTAATCCGATCCTGGGCAACAGGCGATAAGCGCGGCGAGGCAAGGCATGCGATCCTCCTTGATATCTGGGACGCTAAGTGTGCGGTAAAGAGAGCCGCGGGCGGGTTGCGCGCCGAGCCGGCGTCTGGCGGGCGCCCTCCGATGCTGAGGTTTCGGACAGCTAGATGAGGCCCCGGATGCTGAGGTCTGCCCAGACGGTCGCCTCACGGTAGATCTGCTCGATGTTGAGGTAGCGACCGATCAGCTCGCCGGCGGCGTCGAAGTCGCCACGCTGGTAGGCAATGACTTCGCTGAGTGTTTGGCCGAGCTCACCGCTGCCCTGCAAGAGCGCGCCGGCCACGTCCTCGCGGAACGGGAGCTGTTCGATCACATCTGCCATGGGGGCGTTGGCAAGCGCATCGGCGACCGAGAACAGCCCGACCGTGAAGTAGGAATCGCCGATCGTGCCCTCGCCGGCGCCGGAGGCCATCTGGCACATGTGGGCACGCACGAGCGCCGTTCCGAGCAGTACGTCGGGCATGTCGCTCGCACTGGCGAGCGCTGCCATCAGCGCAAACCGCCGCACGGTGATCGCGCCGAGCCACGCGAGTCCTTCCTGGACTGAGCCGACACGGCGCGGCAGCGCCAAGTAAGCAGAGTTGGCGTAGCGCAGCAGGCGCATACTCAGGCCGACGTCGCGAGTGATGATGCGATTGAGCTCATCGAAGTCGTCGGTGGCGCTGAGGTCAGCCATCGCGCTCAGCGCCGACATCCCCTGGGAGGGCAGACGCTGCTGGCGCACGCGCGCTGGCTTGGCGAAGAAATAGCCTTGGAAGGCGTCGAACCCAAGCTCGCGACAGAGCTCGAAATCCTCGCGTGCCTCGACCTTCTCGGCGATGAGCGTGAGCGCCGGGCGGTGCTCACGCAGGCGTGCAAGGAGCTCTTGGAGCGGTTGGCCCGTGTGCTCGAGCACGTTGATCTTGACGATGCGGGCGTAGGCGAGCAGCTGTTCGGTCTCGGCGGTGAGGCAGAAGTCGTCGAGTGCGATTGTGAATCCCTGCGCGATCAGTTCGTCGAGCACCGCGAACAGCTCGTCATCGACGAGTTGCTGCTCGAGCAGCTCGAGCACCACCCGCCGGGCCGGTAGCGGCAGCGGACGCACGCTGAGCAGGAAGTCACGCGAGACGTTCACATAGGCCAGACCCTCGCCTACAAGGTCTGACAGGCCGACGTCGAGCAGGCCGTCGAGGATCACCGTGGCGGTTGCCTCACGGGGGTCGAAGACCCCGGCGCTATCTGCCTCGGGCGCCCGAAAGAGGAGCTCATAGCCCACCAAGCACGCCTCACGATCGAGGATCGGCTGTCGCGCCACGCGGACAGCGGTCACCTCGCCGGAACCGTGATTCTCAGCGACCACCGAACCGTCGTCGCCGGCCGGCTTCGCGCTCGGTTCCCTGCTCGCGGTGCGCACGCTATCTCTTCGGCTGGGCCTGAGAGCCGCTTGAGCGTCGGTGGCCCGATCTCCGGTAGACGGAATATATCTAGCCGCGCGGGTCACCGAATGGCTCGAGCACTCAAACGGCTCGAGCGCTCATGCCCTAGGCCGGGCGGGATCTGCTCGCGCGAGGGGTGACGTGCGTTGGCATCATCGTGCATGCGGGCAGGCCGATTGGCGTGGGCTGCCGGTCGTTCGTGTAGATCAACTTGCGGGTCGTTCGAGCACCGACTGTTGGGAGAGCAGCTTGACCGCTCGCCGCCGAGCCGGGTGTGCGTTACCCTGTCTGCCTCGCGGGTAAGGGCGCCCGCCCAGCCGAGGACTGTGGCGGCGTTTGGGGGATATGAGCATCTGCGCGAGGTGCTTGCCGACCCAGCTGACGAGGAGCACGAGGAGATGCTGGAGTGGCTTGACCTTCACACGGAGGCGCAGTTCGACTCGGCTCGCTTCGATGTCGACGAGGTCAATAGGCGCTCGACAACGGCGATGATGCCCGGACGGCGGTCGGGCGGGCAGCGTAGACGAAGCGGGAATGACCGGTCCCGGTTTGCCGGCCCAAGCCTCGCCCACGGGGTCGGTGCTGGAGGGCATGGACGCCGAACTCTCGAGAGCGGACGGTGCCACATCCCCGTAGCCGACGATATATCCGAAACGGAGCAGCCTTTCAACTTTCGTATAGAGTCATCACCAGCTAAAGCATGGTCCCATGACTCATTGCCGGGCGCTGCTGGTCATCAAGTCTCATAGGGAGAAACCAGATGCAGATCAGGAGATTGCTTGGCCTTGGGCTGGTGGCGCTGACTGCAGTGGTCGGCGGATGCGGCGGGTCATCGGGCACGGGCAAGATCGCCGTCAACGCCACGCCTCCGGACTCGGGCGCTTTGTCGCATTCATCCATCGCGATTGCGCGCTCGTCGGATATCAGCAGCCTCGACCCGCGGGAACTGAACATCGGCGAGGACTACGAGACCCAGCAGGCGCTGTATGCCGGCTTGGTGCGCACCACCGCAAATGGCAAGAGTATTGAAGGCGACCTAGCTTCCTCCTGGAGCTTTGACGAACGAACGCTCACGTATACATTCAAGCTGCGTGGCGGGCTCGAGTTCTCGAACGGGACGCCAATCACCGCGGCGGACATCATCTACTCGATCAGACGCTTCTCCTCAGGACCCGAGTATGGCCCCATGTTCGCGGCGGTCAGGTCGATAAGTTCACCTTCGGCAGATGAAATTAAGATCAAGCTGAGCCGCTATTCCAACCTCGTGCTCGTGGGGCTGTGCTTCGGCTTCGTGGTCCCGGAGAACCTGGACGGCATGAAGCCGGTTGACTTTTTCAAGGACCCCATTACCTCGGGCGAATTCCAGATCGCATCCTGGGAACCGAACAACCAGATGGTGCTCGAGCCAAATCGCCACAATTGGAATGCCGCCCACGTGTCACCGAGCCAGATCGTCTTCCGAATCATTCCTGACGAGAACGCGCGTCTGAGTGCTCTGCTCGCCGGAAATGTTCAGTTCGACGAATATGTGCCGGACGAGCAGGTTCCCGCGCTTCCAGCCAGCGAGCTCCTGCTCAGTAAGCCGCGCGCGAATCTCGTTCTTCTCGTGACCAACAATGGGCGCGCACCGTTTAACAAGCTCGTCAATCGCGAGGCAGCAGCGTTGGCGATCGATCGTCCGCTGATCCTCGAGACGATCTGGAAAGGGGAGGGGGCGCCGTCGCAGGGTCTGCTGCCTCCTGGTCTGTCCGACTCCCACGGCACTCCGACCGGCTCTGAAGCCTGGGAATATAACCCGGCCAAGGCGAAAGCCCTGCTGGGTGCGAACCATCCAGCGGTCGATCTGCTAGCCACCTATGAGAGAGGGATCGACTCGTCTCTTGTGGATGTCCTTCAGCAGGAGCTCGAAGCGGTCGGTTTTCACGTCACCGTAAGCGTTCGCGATTTCGCCAGCGCGGTCACGCAGTTGCTCTCCAATAACTTCAGTCTTTTCTTGACACCACAGGATGCATTTCTGCCGACTGTCGGCGAGCCAATGACCACGTATGCGACGGTCGGGGCGGAAACAGCGCATTGGAACAGCCTGGTGGCGCTCACCTACTTGAAGAAATTCTCGTTGGCCAAGACGCTCATCCAGCGCCGGGAAGCGGGGATCCAGTTCGAGCGCTGGGCGCATTCGGAATGGCTGGACAATCCGATCGGCAATCCCTATATCTATCTGGGGGTCAGCAAGACCCTGAGGGGCCTTTTGATGCAGCCGTTTGGGACCTACCGGTTGGGAACTCTGCAACTGCAGAAGTAGCCTGGCTCGATGAGCGGCTCTCAGCGAGGACGATGAGACGCTTCGCGTTCATCCTCAGGCGCCTGGCGCAGACAGTGCCGCTGCTCGCGCTGATGCTGTTCGTCGTCTATGTGCTGGTGCGCCTGATCCCCGGCAATCCCGCTCGAGCTCAGCTCGGCCTGTACGCGACACCGGCGCGCGTCAGCGCGCTGGACCGTGAACTGGGCCTCGATCAGCCCCTCCTCCACGGCTACCTGAATTACCTCTGGCACACGCTGCACGGCGACCTCGGCACCTCGGTCAGGGCTCGGGTGCCCGTTGTGAACATCATCTTCGAGAGGGTGGGGGTCACGCTTTGGCTGCTCATAGGAGCGCTGTTTGCGAGTCTTGTGGTGTCCGTGCCGCTCGCGACTCTCTCCGCCCTCCATAGAGATCGTGCGGTTGACCACACGATTCGCACAGCCAGCGTTCTCGGTCTCTCGATCCCCACGTTCTGGCTCGCGCTCGTGTTCGTAAGCTTCATAGCCCTACCGTCGGGCCTGTTCCCGGTGTCGGGTTTCAGTCACGGGTTCAGCGGACACCTGCATTCGATCTTGCTGCCGGCACTCGTGCTGGCGATAGGCATAGCACCGATCCAGATCAGGGCGCTGCGCGTCTCGCTGATCGGTGTGTTGGAGTGCGACTACATCGCCGCGGCCAGGGCGCTTGGCCTCAGCGAGCGGCGGGTGTTGGTGCGCCATGTAATGCCCAACGCACTCAGCTCCTCGTTGACGCTGCTGGCCGCTCAACTCGGGTTGATCCTGTTCGGCGAGGTGATCGTCGAGAACGCCTTTGCGCTGCCTGGGGTGGGCCAAGCGATGCTGCAGGCCGTGCTGGAGCGTGACTATCCGGTGGTGCAGGGCCTCGCACTCTTGGCAGTCGTACTCGTGATCGCCACGAACCTGCTCGTCGACGTCGCCTATGTGGCGCTTGACCCGCGCGTAGAGCTCAGATGAGCACGCAGAGCCTGCAGAGCGGTGTCCTCGGCCTATTGGAGAGAGCCGCGCACGAACGGTCCGCGGGCGAAAGCAGAGGCTCGCTGAAGTTGAGACTGGGGATCGCGATCGTCGCACTTTTCGTGCTGGCTGCCCTCCTCGCGCCGCTGCTGGCTCCGTATGCCCCCGACCGTCAGGATCTCCTGCACACCCTCGCCGGCCCTTCCACCCAGCATCCGCTCGGCACCGACGCGGTCGGTCGCGACGTGCTCTCGCGGGTCATCTACGCGAGCCGCGTGGATCTGCCGGTCGCCGGCGCGGCCGTGCTGATCCCGGCGGTGATCGGGTCATTGGTGGGTCTGATGGCCGGCTATCTTGGTCGCGTCACCGATGCGGTACTGATGCGCACCGCCGATCTCGTGCTCGCGTTTCCCGTGTATGTACTCGTGCTGGCGCTGATCGCGGTGCTCGGCCCGGGCGCCGGCTCGATCATCATCGCCACTGCGCTGGTGGACTGGGTCATCTACGCGAGGCTGGTTCGAAGCGAGGTGCTGCATGTCAAGAGCCTTGACTACATAACGGCCGCGAGGGCCGGAGGGCTTTCGCACTGGCGGGTGCTGCGCCGTCACGTCCTGCCGAACGTGATCAGCCAGCCGATCGTGTACATGATGAGCGACATGATTCTCGTGATTCTCGCGCTCAGCTCGCTGTCGTTTCTGGGGTTGGGGGTATCGAGTCCGACCGCGGAGTGGGGCGCGATGATCGGCGAAGCCGAACCGTTCCTGCGGCTGCGCCCGTGGTTGATAGTTCCTCCGGGCATGGCGATTATCCTGGTAGGCATCGGCTTCTCGCTGATCGGTGACGCGCTC
>DATHLT010000027.1:0-54132 GCA_035487855.1 Solirubrobacteraceae bacterium | reverse complement strand
GGGCGGGATGGACGGATCGGGCATCGGCGGCATGATCCCAGGCGCTGGCGTTGTAGTCTCGCTTCGGTGCCGAGGAGTAGTCCAATTGCCGGGGTAAGCGAGGCCAGTAGCGTTGGCGAGCATCACACGCTCGATCGGCTGCGCGAGCGCTTCAAGCGGGTGGCGATCGTCCATGACTGGCTGACGATCCCTGGTGGCTCCGAGCAGGTGGTGTTGGAGCTACTGGAGATGTTCCCCCAAGCGGAGCTGTTCACGTCCGTGTATGACCCCGCGCCGTGGCCGGCGCAGATCACCGATCGCACCGTCCACAGCTCGTACCTGAGCCGTATCCCGGGCGCGGCGCGGCACTACCCAAAGCTGTTGCCGCTGATGAACCGTGCGTTTCGCTCGTTCGATTTTTCAGGCTTCGATCTCGTGCTCTCGAGCAGCCACGCGTGTGCCAAGAACGTGCGCACGCCATCGCACGCGCTGCACGTCTGCTACTGCCACACGCCGATGCGGTACGCCTGGGATGAGGGCTTTCTCGACGGCGAGGAAGTCGGTCGCGCGATGCGCTTGGCGCTGCCGCCGCTACTCGCGCGGCTGCGCCAAGCAGATCTCGCGGGCGCCGCCGGCCCGGACGTGTTCGTGGCCAACTCCCGCCATGTTGCCGATCGCATCGAGCGCTACTACGGGCGCTCGGCGGAGATCGTGCACCCACCGGTGGACGTCGATCACTTCCTCGGCGTCGAGCGCCAATTGCGTAGCGACGGCTATTTGATCTTCGGGCGTGTGGTTCCCTACAAGCGAGTAGATCTCGCGGTGGCGGCCTGTGCGCGACTGGGCAGGCCGCTGAAGGTGGCCGGTGCGGGGCGCGCGCTGGATGCCGTGCGGGCTGGCGCGGGGATTGGAGCGGGTACTGGTGCGGAGTTCCTGGGCAAGGTCTCAGAGCACGAGCGGGACCGTCTGCTGGGCGGCGCGCGCGCGTTGCTGTTCCCCGGCGAGGAGGACTTTGGGATCGTTCCCGTGGAGGCACAGGCCGCGGGGGTGCCGGTGATTGCCTACGGCGTGGGTGGCGCCGCCGAGTCGGTGCTCGACGGGCGCACGGGCGTGTTGTTCGCCGAGCAGAGTGTCGCCGGTCTCGCGGCTGCGATCGAGCGCTTTGAGGCGCTGGATCTCGACGGCAGGCTCATCCGCGAGAACGCGATGCGCTTCGGGCGGGAGCGTTTTCGTGCGGAGATGGCGGACGTGATCGAGCGGGCGCTTGCGGCGCACGCGCATGGCGTTGAGCTGTAGATGCGCGTCCTCGTAACCGGTGCCAGCGGCTTCATCGGCGGTGTGCTTTGCCGACAGCTAATCGAACAGGATCACGAGGTCGCCGCGCTGGTACGTCGAGCCGGCTCTGAGCCCGCAGGAACGGCGGCGCTCGTGGGAGACCTGGGCGATACCGCGAGGCTGACCGATCTCGTGGCGGACGCCCGTCCGGACTGCGTATTTCATCTCGCTGCCGAGATCGCCTCCCAGCGTAGCGAGCGCAAGCTACGAGAGGTCAATGTGGCGGGCACGCAGCGGCTGCTGGACGCGTGCCGCAGCTACGCCGGCTCGGAGTCGGCCGGCGCCCCACGGATCGTGTTCGCTTCGACGGTCGTCACGGGCGACGCCCACGGCGCGCTGCTCACCGAGGATCAGCCGCTGCCTGTGCACACCGCCTACGGGCGCTCCAAGCAGGAGGGCGAGCGCCTGGTGCTCGCGTGTGGGCTACCGGCCACGATCGTGCGCCCCTCGCACGTGTACGGGCCCGGCGGTTGGTACATGAGCGAGCTGGTCGCCCACCTGCGCCAGCCCGGCCGCTTCGCGGTGATCGGTAGCGGCGCGAATCTGTGGGATGTGGTGCACGTCGAGGATGTCGCCGCTGCGCTCGTGCTCGCGGCCACGAGTGCCCCTGCTGGATCGATCTACCACGTTGCCGACGATCAGCCGATCAGCTTCTACGAGTTTATGGCGTTGACGGCAGACGCGCTCGGACTGGACGCGCCCAGGCGCATTCCTGCTGGGCTTGCGCGGATGGTCGCCGGTGGTAACGCTGTCGCGGCGGCTGTGCGCTCGGCGCGTTCGTCCAACGCCAAGATCAAGCAGGAGCTCAGCTGGCAGCCCCGCTTTCCGAATGCCCGCGAGGGTGTCCCCGATGCTGTGGCTGGACTGAGTGGCGCCTAGCCGTAGTTCCTAGCCGGCGGCGGTGAAGTGCAGGTAGCGTGTGGCTGCCGCTTTGCCGGCGGCTGAGATCGGGGTGGCGTCCAGCCGGTAGCTTCCCGCCGGAAGGCTGGTGAGGGTCAACGTGAGATGGTTGGTGCCCGATCGTCCGTTGACCTCGAGCTTGACTTTTGTGGCGCTCCAGCGCAGGCAGGTCTTCGTGGCGGCGGGGCACCGGTGGCTGAGGGTTTTGCGGTAGAGGACGAGCTTGACCTTGGCCGCAGACGAGAGCGTGTAGCTGACGAGGAACCTGTGTGTGTGAGAGTTGGCCCGCGCGGCGCTCGCGCGCAGCTGCAGCTTCGTGAGATCCAGCAGCGGTTCCTTGGTTTCTGTGAAGGCGCTGATGCCGCTGATTGGTGTGATGAGGTTGGTTTTGGGCGGTTCAACTGGGCTTTCCCCCGACGAAGGCGAAGCTTCGCGGGCAACTGCCGATAGAGCGACGTTGGTTTCTCCAGCCTGTGTGGTGAGTGCCAGCATTCCTGTGAAGTTGCCGAGGCTGGTCGGTTCAAAGGTGACTTCGACCATTGTTGCTGCTCCGGGTGCGAGTTCGGTGCCGATGGCCGGGAGTACGACGGCTTTGAAGGGGGCCGTGGGTGGGGTTGTGGCTTTGACCGAAAGGGTTGTGTTGCCTGTGTTGGTGAACGTGATGTTCTTGGTGAGCTTCTTACCGGTGGTCGTGGAGCCGAGTTCGAGCGATTGTGTCGAAGGTGTGAGCGATGCTTCTTCGGCAAAGCCAGTCAAGCTGACGGTGGTTTCTCCGAGTTCGGAGTCGAGGCCCAGCGAGCCGCGGAATTCACCGCGTTTAGAAGGCGCAAACGAGACTTCGACGGTAATCGCTTCGTCCGGCTCGAGCTGGGTGCCATCGGTGGGTAGGCCAGTGACGGCGAAGGGGGCGGATGGCGCGTGCATCCCTTCGATTTCGAGCGCGGCACCTCCAGTGTTGGTGAAGGTGACTTTCTTGGCGATCTTGGTGCCAACGTAGGTAGCGCCCAAGTCGAGCGTTTGCGTGGAGGGCGTCAGTGCCGCGGGCATGACCCCTTCGCCGTTGAAGTGAACTTCCTGTAGCCCGTTGCTGTCTTTTTCACCGTTGATCCTCCATATGCCGCTTGCGGGCCCAGTGCTCGTAGGCGTGAACTTGACCGTCTCGATCAAGCTTTCCCCGGGCCGGATCGTGGTTCCCTCGGGAAGCGTCGTAGTCGCCGCGAAAGCGCCGCCGATGGGGGGCTTTGAGATCGTCAGGGGCACGGTGGTCCCGCCGGTGTTCTCGATCGTGAAGCTCTTGGACTCGCTGTGGCCGATTGGTACCTGGCCATATTCGTTTGTTTCATTGGTGATCTGGAGCGTCCCCGGCAGACTGGCTGCGCCGGAGAGGCCGACCGCTTCGGTTCCGCCCGTTGTTGCGAGGCCGATTTCACTGCTGAAGGTCCCGTCTGCCGTTGGTTCAAAGGTGACCGTGATCGTCACTGATTGCCCGGGTTCGATCGTGGAACCGGTCGCTGGCACACCGCTGGCGCTGAACGGCGCGGACGGCAGGTGCACGGCTTCGATCGTCAACGGTGTACCGCCGACGTTGCGGAACGTCGCACCGGCGGACTCGTGTTCGCCGACGATCGTGCCGTCGAACGTCACGAGCGGTGGTGTGGCTTCGAGCTTGGCGCTTAGTGTCTGGCCGATGCCGGAGAGCCCGAACGTGGCTTTCTTGCCCGTGCTTGTGGTGGCCGTGAGCGTCGCCCCGATGGGGCCGGCGTTACTTGGCGAGAACGTAATCGGGATTTCGATGGTCTGACCGGTGGTGAGTTCGGCAGGCAGAGATGAGGATGGCGTGCCAAGCGTGAACTGGTATGAGGCGGAGCTGAGGCTCGACAGAATCAGTGGTTCGGTAGCGGTGAGCGTCAACGTCTTGTAGCTAGATTCGCCGATCGTCGTGGTCGGGAATCCGGTCGTTGACCCGCTCAGGATCGGCGTGACGGGTGAGCCAAAGGCGATCACATGTCCGTCGCGGGTGCCGACGTAGAGTTTGCCCGCGCCGACTCCTGGCAGCGCGAACTTCGCTGAGGTCCCGATTGGTGCGCTCCAGCGCAACACCGGTTCGCCGTTGACAGGGATCGGGTCGTAGGCGCGAAGCTGGGCCCCTTCGCCGGTTCCGTTCGGCGCCCACACGATCCACACGAGGGCGGAGCCGGGCGTGGTGCCTTCGGAGGTGATCACCGGCGCGCTCGAGGAGAAGCCGAACGCTTCGGCCGAGGTCGCCTGCAGCGAGAGCGTGGGCATGCCCGTTCCCGAGACGCCGTACTCGTACACGCGCAGGTTGCCGGACGAGCCCGCTGGGCTCGTGCCGCCGGAGGCGGTCGGGATGTACACCCAGCCGCCTTCGCCGGGCCACACGCCCGGTCGCGACCAAACGCCGCCGTACGGACCGATCCGCTGCACGACGTCGTCAGAGCCCGACGGCCCCTGGGCGATCCCACCGAGGTTGTCGCGGTTGAGCAGGTAGACGTAGCCGTCCTTGCCAACTGCCACCGCAAGGTGCGGGATGGCAAGGGTGCCGAAATATTCTTCCGGCAGGCCGGTAACCCCGCCGGAGGCGAAGTCAGCGTCCCAGGTATCGAGGAAGTCGGCATCGTAGGGGGCGAAGAAGTCCACCGCCTTCAGCGAGCCATCGCTCTGCACGTCGAGTCGCACGATCGACTCGCCGAGATCTTCCGGCGGAGTGTCGCCGGGCAGCGGGTTCGAGGGTGCGCCGCCGTTGCCGGTGCTCAGCAGGATCGTGCCAGGGCCGTCTGAGGTGAGGCCGGCGCCGGACTGCCAGATGCCGGCGCCTTCACCGGTCTCGTCGGCCGCCCAGCGCGCCTTGACTTCGCCAGTAGTGGAGACCCCAAACACCCATCCCTGCCAGACCGGGTGATCGCAGTCGGAACCGAAGGCTGCATACACGACGCCTTCCAGCAGCAGCAGGCCGGGGCGCTGCAGCTCGGTTTGCGGATGAAAGCTCTGCCCGGCCGCGTTCTGGGCGGTGCCGCTCAGCAGCACGGGGAAACCGGGAGCCTGTGCGCCGCTCGCCACGTCGACGGCGTCCATGAACCACTCGGGTTCCTTTTCTTTTTCCTCGTATGACTTATAAGTGAAGTACGCGACGCCGGTGGCCGAGTCGATGACGGGCGTTGCCGTTACGCCCACATGTGGGGCCAGATCGGCGCATTCAATTTCCCCCGCGTTCCAGGGTTCGCCGAGGCTTTTCGACCACTGCACCGCGCCGGTTGTCGGGCTCAGGCCGTAGATGTCGTCTTCCTCAGTGGCTACGAACAGGGTGCCGTCGTCGAGTAGTGGCTGGGCATACACCTGGCCCTGGACCGGCGTGGTCCACAGTCGGCCGAATGTGCCACCACTGACAAGTTCAGGGGTGATTGACGGCTCGTTCGGATACCAACCGGTGCGCAGGTCTCCCCCCGAGTTGGTCAGCTCCGATCCGACTAGTTCCGAGGCGCGCGCCTGCCCGACGATAGCCAGTGACAGCAACAGGCAAACCACCAAAGCTACGAGCGTCTTGCGCATCAGAGCGCGAATGCCCGCTGTGCCTCGTCGGCGATGTGACGGGCGATGGCCAGCGAGGACGTAGCGGCCGGCGAGGGAGCGTTGCGCACATGTAGCGCCCGCTCGGTATGGGAGAAGACGAAATCGTCGACCAGTTTGCCGTCGCGGCCGAGGGCCTGCGCACGCACGCCGGCAAACGCCGGCTGTACGTCGCCGATCTGCAGCTCGGGCACGTAGCGGGAGGCGGCACGGACGAACGCCGAGCGCAATGCGGCATGGCGCAGCTCCGTTACTCCCGTTCGCCACCAGTTGGCTAGCATCCGCCACGTGCCGGGCCAGGCGAGCGTGTCGAGCAGATCGCGCCTGCGGATGGTGGCGAGGCTGTAGGCATCGCGTGCGCCCACCATCAGTGCAGTGGGTCCGATCAGGACCTCGCCATCGATGTGCTTTGTCAAATGGACACCAAGGAATGGCAGGGCGGGGTCGGGCACCGGGTAGATCAGCGAACGCACAAGATGGCGGCGCTCGGGGGCCAGGCGCAGGTAGGCGCCGCGGAACGGCACGATCCGCGGGTCGGCGCTGGCACCGGCTGCGACGGCAAGACGATCGGCCCACGCGCCGGCGCAGAAGACGGCGTGGCCGGCTTCGATTGCCCCGTGCGAGTGCTCGACTCGCAGCGAGCGCCCGTTCCTGCGCGGGGCGTTCACCTCACAGCCCGTCACGACAGCTCCGCCTGCCTCGAGGATGTCCTGCGCGTACGCTCGCGCGACCCCTGGGAAGTCGGCGATTCCCGTGTTCGGCGAGTGCAGCCCGGCGATCCCTCGCGAGTGGGGCTCGCGCTCCTCGATGCCTGCTGCGTCGATGCGGCGCAGTCCTGGCACGCCGTTGGCCTTGCCGCGGCGCTCCAGCTCATCCAGGCGTCCCAGCTCGGAGGCGTGGGTGGCGACGATCACCTTGCCGCAGCGCTCGTGCGGGATGCTGCGCTGTTCGCAGTACTCATACATCTCACGTGCACCCTCCACACACAGGCGCGCCTTGAGCGAGCCGGGCACGTAGTACACGCCCGCGTGAATCACGCCGGAGTTGTGTCCTGTCTGGTGCGTGCCGATCTCGGCTTCGCGCTCGAGCACGCATACCGATGCCTGAGGGTTGCGTCGGATCAGCTCGCGTGCGACAGCTAGACCCAAGATCCCGCCGCCGACGACCACCAGGTCGCAGCGCTCAGGCGCCTGGGCGGACTTTGGGATTGGGCTTGGGGCGGGGCCAGACACGCGCCCAGGCTACCGTGTCCGCGCAGGCGTGATTACTGCGCGAGCGCCCCAGGGCCGCCGGGGGTAGTGGCGGCGGTGGCGTTCACCAGGCCCGCCCCATACAGGCGTTCGTCGCCTCCGCCTCCCAGTTTCGTCGCGGTGTCCTGGAGGCGGGCGGTGAGTTGTGCGGGGGTGGGGTGCGCACCGAGTACGCCGCTGGCGATGATCAGGGCGGCCGTAGCGGCGACGTGGGGGGTCGCCATCGAGGTACCTTCATAGCCAGATGGGATCCCGAACTTTGTAAACGAGCTGCCGGTGAACGTCACCTGGAAGATGTCGCGCCCGGCTGGGAGTTCGGGGCGGCAGTTGGGGTCGCCGGGGAGATTGGCGTCGGCTCCGCCGCCGGGCGCCACGAGCGTGAGCTCGGGGCCGTAGTTGGAGTAATCGGCCAGGCAGCCGTGTTCGGTGGTGGCGCCGACGGCGACCACGTTGGGCGCGCGCGCTGGATAGTCGACCGAACGAGCGCCCTCGTTGCCGGCGGCGGCCACGACGAGCACGTTGTGACGATGGGCGTAGCGGAGTGCTTTCATCAGCTCGGGGATGTCTGCCGCAGTAACCCCGGGGGAGAACTCGAGGCTGAGGTTGATGATCTGGGCGTGGTGCTTGACGGCAAACATCACGCCTTCGGCGATCGTGGACGCTTCGCCTTCGCCCGCGCCGTCGAGTACACGCACGGGCATGATGTGGGCGGCGAACGCGAGACCGGTGAGACCGTAGTGGTTATCCGTGTCCTCGGCGATCGTGGAGGCGACGAACGTGCCGTGGCCGTTGCGGTCGTTGGCAAAGGGGTCTTTGGCGACGAAGTCATAGCCTTTGACGAACGTGTAGCGGCTGAGGTCGGGTGAGCGACGGAAGGGACCGCGATTGGCGTAGGCGACGCCCGTGTCGAGCACCGCGACGGTCACGTCGCTGCCTCCGGGCCTACCGTCGGCGGCCACGTTGGCCCACGCTTCGGGTGCGTTCACGCCGAACTGGCCGATGAAGTTCCACTGCAGTTCCTGCCAGCCACCGGGCGTGTGGTTGGTGCCTTCGTCGTCCGGGATGATGCCGCCGGCCGCATGCGCGGTGTAGTTGGGTACAGCCCACTGCACGCCGCGCCGCGCGCGGATTTGGCGTAGCGCGGTAGCAACGCTCTCGCCGTCAGGCAGGCGCAGTACGCGCGTCTGGGTGCCTTCCGCCGCCTGTGCGCTGCCGGCATCTGTGCTGCTCGCGACGGCCGTGGCGCCGTTGGCGGAGTCGGTGCTCGAGCGTGCTCGCACGGGGGTGTACCCAACGACGATCTCGTTTGGCACATAGTCGGCTGGAACCGCAGCCGCGGCTTGCGCCGCGGGTGCGACGAGGACCGTCGGGGCGATGCCGAGCGCCAAGAGGATCACGGCCCGGCGCGCGGAGTGGGGAAGGGGTGGGCGGCCGGTGCGGGAGAGCATGGAGGTTTGGGTAATGATGATGTGCCCGAGATGAGCGCGGCGCGGAGGCACTGTCGCAGACTCCGCGGGCGATAACGATGAGTGAGCGCTTCTTCCCACGCGACGACTACTTCATGCGTCTGGCCCTGCGCGAGGCCGATCGTGCGTTAGAACACGAGGACGTACCGATTGGCGCGGTGCTCGTGCGTGACAGCGAGGTGGTTGCGGCGGCGCACAACGAGCGCGAGCTGCGCCAGGACCCCACGGCGCACGCGGAGATCATCGCTCTGCGCGAGGCGGCCGAGGTGATGGGAACGTGGCGACTGCTCGACACGGCGCTGTACGTAACGCTCGAGCCATGTGCGATGTGCGCGGGGGCGATCGTGCTCGCGCGGGTGCCGCGCGTGGTGTTCGGCGCCAGCGATCCCAAGGCCGGCGCGTGCGGGAGCGTGCTCGATGTCCTCGGGGAGGTGCGGCTGAACCATCACCCCGATGTTGCCGGGGGGCTGCTCGCGGGGGAGTGCGGGAGGCTGCTCAGCGCGTTCTTTGCTTCGCGGCGGTGAGGCTTGGTGCCTCAGTCCGCCGGGCTCGGGGTGTAACAATTCGACACCGGACGTGCTCTCTACAGCCAGCGGAAAACGCACGATCGAGCCGCCTGCTGGAGGACTACCCCGAGAAGCGGCGCAACCTGCGAGTCATCGGCCTGCTCGGCCAGGAGCAAGAAGCACGTGGTCGCAGCGCTCCAGAGCCGCCCGACGAGCTCAGCACGGCAGCGCAGGCGCTCGTGCGCCTCGCCACCGATATCGCCTACCTCAAGGTCGCCTAGCCACAAGCCCTACAGCCGGATCTCGATCCCCGAGGCAACAATCGCGGCTCATCGATGCTCGCCTCGGTGATGTGGGACGCGCCAGGATTGATCGCTGCGTCAGCACCGAGTTGCTCGGCAATCTCTCGATCTATGCAGGTGCGGTGTGGTCCTCGATGAGTCGTTCGACATAGGGCCCGAGCAGCGCTGCGACCGGCGCGTGTCCCACGCTGAAGCCACCGCTAGGCAACACGGTGTAACCGACCGCGAGGCGCACCAGACACTCACTCAGAGCCTTTGCGACCCTCGGGTCGAGACCTGACCAACCGCCCAGCACCAGTTTGGTGAGATGCTCGGTGATGAGATCAACGAGCGACCTGTCCCTTCCGGCCGTGAGCAGCGCGAGCAACTCTTCTGCCCCTTGTCCATGGACGACAGCGCGAACCAGTGCGTTGTCAGCCGGCGCTTGCACGAGTACCTCGAAGGCACCAACAAGAGCACAGGCGAGGTCCTCACGATGGGCGTTGACTGCGCGCTCGACAGCGGATAGGAGGAGATCAGTCTCCCGAATCACCAGGACCCGGGCAAACTCGTCGCGCGAGCCGAACTGCTTGTAGAGGGTCTGACGACTAACTCCGGCGGCAAGTGCGACGTCGGCCATCGTGACGTTTGCCCACACGCGACTATTAAGCTGATCACACGCTGCATCGAGCAGGCTAGTGCGCAGTAGTTCCCGTGCTGCCACGGGATAGGGAACGCCATTCTGCATAGTGGACTCAACCTCCACGCTGGCCATCGTTGAGCCGACCTTCTCGCTATTCGACCGTATCGGACACACCGCATGAGCGCAAATACACTTGTACGCTAAATCGCGAGTTCTGGGGAGGGGATGGCGCTGTGCGACAAGACGTCCCAGCACGCGGGTGTCCTCGTCGAGTCGCCAGTTGCACTCGACGAGTTGCGGGACTGGTGTCGCTTGTCTCGCTAGGAGCGCTTACGTCGACCCGGGCTCGCCTTCGCAGACCGCCTACGGCGAGTACTTCGAGCCACAGTTCCGTGACGAGCGGCTCGCCGTCGAGCTGCTCTCTTGCCTGGCCGAGGCCATTGTTCGCGCTGGTGGTGCCATCCACGTTCGATGTCGAGCGCTTTGGGGGAAGTCTTCGAGGAGCTGGTTGCGTCCGAGAGCACGATTAGCCCCAGACTGGCGCGGGCCAGCCTAGCAATACCCCAAGACGCTCATTGTGCTCAAGGAAGTAGCCGCGCAAGTGCTCGTGCGCCTCTTCAGACATCGGGTGCCCGTAGGTGCCTCTGTTGTATGTTGGAAGGCCCTCTGGGCGCCACGCTGGCAACTTCAGAAACGCGAACACGTCGGCAAGCACCTCGCGTGGGCGGGCAAAAAGATCCTCGCTCTTCACCACAAGCATTCGGTCGCGCCCGAAATATGTAAACCATCGTTCTAGCTGCTCCGCGTACCTCCCCCGCTCCTTGTAGCTGTAGAACAGATGTGAATAGCTGCGGTACGACGGGTCGCTCGCAAGCCGCTCACACTCTCCCGCTAGGCGCTGCTCCTCCGTCCGGAGGGCCTCCTCAAACGTGAGACACTCGCAGCGGTATTCGTCGCGCACCATATGGTACTGGGAGTACGCGCGCTCGACTGGATCCCGCAGTAGCACGATGATCTTTGCGTCGGGAACTGCCTGGGCCACACGGTTCGGGACGCCGGGGTGGCAGAGATAGTACGGGGTCGCCTCACCCGTCAGCCACGGCCGCCGACGCCGCGCGAGCGGAAAGTGCGCTTGATACCAGCGCTCTCCTTGGTCGTAGTTATGATCGAAATAGTGCACCTCCTTCCCCAGTGGCGCTCGCACAAGTGGATGCGCGGCGAGGTAAGCCTGCATGCTGGTGGTGCCGCACTTTCCGGCCCCAGCGATGATATAATCCGGGTTGGCACGCACCGTCGCGGTGAGGCGGCGAATGTCAAAGCGATAGCCTCGCGAGATCTCGTTTGACCATCCGTAGACGTCGCGCCGCGGTGCCCGTGGTCTGTCACTCTTAAGAGACCCAGCGTGGGACGATGATTTGCCCATTCAAAAGCCACCTTTGGCTTGTGAATCCGTTACGACCGTGAAGAGTCGTGTAGTTGTTGATCAATAGCAGGTCGCCGGTCTCCCATGGGTGTTGACACAGCACGTCACCCCTCGTCAGCGCCAGCTCTAGATGATTGAGTATCGCAGTAGACTCTGACTCCGAAACATCCGGCACGCGAACCTCCCAGGCAGCATCTGCGCCCGGACGGTAGCGAAGCCCGAGACGTAGGCACTTCCGCCCCCATTGCTCGACGACGGCCGGGAGGCAATACCACTCATCCGGAAGCGTGGTGAAGTAGTCTCGCTCTCCGATCCGGTACTCAAGACCAGTGGTTGAAAGCCTGGCGACGATTTCACTATCTACAAAGTCCAGTCCCCGCGCCTGGTCAGAGATGATTGTGGCCCCATCGAAACCCTGCGCATCGCGACAGTCTGCGCAATACAGGAGGACGATGTCTACTCTACGACCCGCAAGTAGGCCATCGCTATGCAGAGGCATGGAACCACGGCCCTGGATTGTTCGACCTTCGTCCCCGTCTCGACCAAGATGTACCAGAACCTTATATCCATAACCGAAATCATCGTCCGTATATGTCACAGGCTCGCCCAGCCCAAAGCAGATTGCTTCACACGCACTTTCGTCGAGATCGACATTCTTTACGAGAACGAAGCCGAAGTCGCGCACGAAGCCTTGTAGCGCAGTCCAGTCTCGGGACTGCCACGCGGGGTGATCGCTAGTTATTAATCGCCCGAATCCGGCCTGCGCGACTTGCTGTGCCTCGCGCATAATACCTCACCTCCTATGTTGTATAAACTGAATTGAAGCGCACGTACTCCTCCGAGAGATCACAGCCCCAAATCTTCGCCCGGTGCGACGTGACTCCCAAGTCCACGTCAATCGTCACAGTGGGTGAGTCACGCATGCGTATCGCTACTGCGCCGCGCTCATACTCGACTTGTCGGCCGCAATCATAGGTTGTGACGCCCATCAAGGCGATGCGCAGCGCCGACATGTCAACCACGTGATCGTGTCCGAACGCCCCCGGCTTGCCGAGAGCCATAACGATCCGGCCCCAATTCGGGTCGTTGCCGTTTGCAGCGGCCTTTACTAGCGGCGAGTTCGCGATCTGGCGTGCCACGGCCTCGCATGCGCGCGTCGTAGGCCCACCGGTGACGTTCACCTCAAGAGTCTTCGTCGCGCCCTCGGCATCCGACACAACCGCACGCGCCAGAGCAGCGCAAACCCCGAGGACCGCATGCCGAAACAACGTCACGTCGCTTTCTGGCAACTCTCGTGCGCCCGTCGCCACCATCACTGCGGTGTCGCTGGTGCTCGTGTCACTGTCAATCGTGAGTGCATTGAGCGTCTTGCCTACCGCGTCATGAAAACAGCTTCGGAGCAGGTCCGGCTCGATCGCAGCGTCTGTAAATATATACGCGAGCATGGTAGCCATTCGCGGCTCGATCATGCCCGCCCCCTTTACAATGCCCGCTATGGTGACGCCACCGACCTTCGCGGCCACCATCTTCGGCCTCCGGTCCGTGGTCAATATGCCGTGACTAACGGCCGCCAAGCCCCGCGGCGCGAGTGCGCGCCGTGCTGCCGGGACGGCCGCAACGACGTCCTCGATTGGCAGACGCTGTCCAATAACTCCGGTGCACGAGAGAAGGACGTTTCCTGGTGCGACCGCGAATTCGTCTGCGATCGCCCCGACCAGCGCGTCCGTGTCGGCCTCGGCAGTGGGCGTCGCTACATTGGCATTTTTACTGACGATCGCCAACACGTCCACACGCCCATCCACGATCGCTTCGCGTCCACGCACCGCGGATGGGCTAGCACACGCATTCGTCGTAAACAGGCCGGCTGCCGTCGCGCCGCGGGCCAACACCAGTGACAGGTCGACACCTCCCATTGACGTGTCGATCGAGCACGACGCTGCCGTAATACCATCGACAACTATCTCACTCACCGGCCTGATGTCGACCCTTCTCCCGTCAACGTCCACCCACATCTCGTGCTGCTCCCAGTCTGTGGTCATGCCCTCGATGAGCCATAGTGGCTGGTCGGGCCATATCTGTCGCGCGTCAACGGTCATGGCGTCAGTATGCCTCGGCGAAGTAGTCGCCATCGTCGTAGCAGCAGTCAGCTTCCACCAAGAATGGCCGCGAACGGTCGCGCATGTCAAGCGCTTCCGCCATCTCCTCGGGGTCGTTGACCCTGACGCCGGCCCATCCGTTAGCTTGGGCGAGCCGGACGAAGTCCACCGACGCAAGTGTTACTACGTCGCGATTGATACCCTTACCGCCCCGTTCTTGGTACCGCCCTATTAGCTCGTACGAGCAACTATTGAGCACGATGACAACCACCGAGAGGCCGTAGCGCACAGCGGTACTGAGATCGGCGCTAGTGGAGTGGAATCCGCCGTCGCCCGCGAGCAAGAAGACATCGGACTCCGGCTCCTCCAGCTTCGTCGCAAGCGCCGCACCTAGTCCCGAGCCGAAGCTTGAAAGCGCAGTCTCGGTAAATAGACGCCCCGCGCGCGCCGGCTTCGCGAACAGGATCGCATGGTGGCGAAAAAAGCCAATATCGACGACCAGGGCGGCTCCGCACGCAATGTGTCGATTGAGCACGCCCACGGCCGCCACTGGGTCGAGACCCTTTTGGGCGCTATGGCGCGCTTCCCGTCGCCGGTACACATCTCGGAGCCACTGGTAGTTGCGTCCGCGTAAAGCGGACGCTCTCTGAGTGGCGTCCGAGAGAATCATAAGCTGTTGGTCGAGTGGCCCCACCGACTCGACGGTCGCGTCGAACCTGTCTCGCTCGTCCGATAGCGGCGTACCGGACAGGACGACCACCTCCTTGTCCTGGCCTCGAGTCCACATCCGGGGCAAGATATCGTCGACGTATTGCACACCGACGCATACGACGACATCAGCCGGCCCGAAGATGCGGTCTAGCACCGGCTCGCCGAGAATCCCCTCCATATATGGGCTCACGGAGCCTAGTGCAAGCGGGTGGTCGTCTGGCAGCAAACCCTTGATGCTAGCTGCAGTCAGTGTGGGTAGGGCCCAGGCTTCCACAAAGCCTCGGGCGGTGGCATTACACCCGGCTCGTGTGATCTCGTCCCCGAATATGCATATGGGGCGCTCGGCTACCTCCAGAACCGACCGCACCAACCTAAGGGCATGCGCGTCGACAGTGGTAGGTGCGCTGGCCGCGGCGGGTATCGTCGAGTCTATGTCGTAATCGCCGGACACCTGCGCCTTGAGAAAGTCAACGGGAATCGACAAGTGAACGGGACCCGGCGGCTCCGCCTGCGCGACCGCAAACGCGCGCGCAAGGTCCCAGCGCAGGGATTCTGGGTGCGACAACTCGTGGGACCACTTCGTCACTGACTCGAACAGTGTGCGTTGGTCTACGCATTGATGAGTAATATTATATAGACGATCGTCAGACTCGAGCTGTGCTGAGATAAGGATCATTGGCGATCGATTGAGCATTGCGGTCGCGACGGGGGTGACCATGTTTGTAGCGCCAGGCCCCATCGTGCAAAACGCCACCTGCGGCACTCTCGTCAGCCGGCCCAGGTGGCAAGCCATCATGCCCGCCGTGAACTCCGTGCGGGCGGTGATGTGCCTCAGTCCTGGAACCTCGTTGAACAGTAGAAAGGCCGACTCGCGACCAGGCACTCCGAAAATCGTTGTCACACCACGGCGCCTCAGCTCACTCAGCAATTGCTGTGCTAGATCCATCGTCGCCACTGGACTTGTTATCGGCACGCCGTAATCACCTCATCCATGAGGATCTCATCAGACCGCAGCCCTTCCTCAAAGCCGGCTCGTAGGATCTCATACGACACTTTGTCCTTAAATTCCCTCGCGGCAGACGCGGATGTACCGGATACACACGCGCGGCCAGTCAGCCAGCCCTCCGAGCCTGTGGATGTGTGAACACCCAGCTTTGGCCGCCATGCAAGCTCGCCTCCTAGGTCCGTCTCGAACGCTCGTCGCAGGATAGCCTTCTCGACCGACCCGTCGTGCTTGAGGGCTGGGTCTATCGATAGAGCCAGCTTCACTACTCCACTGTCGAAAAACGGCGACATCACACGTGTGTCTGGCGTCGGTGACAGTGCTTGGGAAAACTCGTTCGAGTAAAGTGTCGACTGATACTCTGAGCGCACGAGCTGCGAGATTTCCCGCACGCCACTATTTGCGCGAGCAAAACCGCCAAATAGCACGTCGGCCCCGTAGCCGGTGAGGATGTCGGCCCCAGACTCAAACTGACCTTCCCGCAAAGCGATCCACAGCGGCAAAAGATACTCTGCGTAGGTGCTAAAGGGGTGTTCCAGCGCGAGAACGAGGGCCGGATAATGTTGCTCGTAGGCTTCCCCGGGTAGTGTAATCTCCCGGACCGTCTTCCCTAGCAGCTCGCCCACCCTCCGGGCGGCCTCAAACTCATTTGCCTGCTCTGTGCCGACGCTGACCAGGTCGATGTGCTCTCGCTTGCCAGCTGCGAGGGTCGCGATTATGCTTGAATCCACGCCGCCGGACACGAGACAGTACGCCGGGCGCTCGCGTGGCCCAGCGATTGCAGCTGTAATCCAGCACCTAAGTTCATCCCTCACGACCTGTTCGGCACGCGCGTGACGCTGCGCCGCGCCTCTTGTCCAGTTGAAGTAATTGCGCCGACGCACCTCGCCGTTTCGCGCATCACACTCGACTAGCGTCCCGGCAACTACTCGACTGATATAGCCGAACGGCGTCGCCGCAGGATACTTTCGCATATACACCTCGCTTACTTCACTCGGATGTCGCAGACTGCGCAGGTCCGACGGGAAGTCAGCGCACTCGGTCGCGAACCAGAGGGCTTGCTTGTCTGCGCTCCAAGCCCAGTACAGCGGCGGCCCGGGTGCCGAGCTCGCCAGGAGTATCACCTTGCTGTCATGGATCACGATCGCGACATATGAGCCATGACAAATCGTGAGGGCGCTGTTGCCAAGCTCTTGGTACGCCCCATGCAGCACGGTGTCGTCGCTCGCCAAGGAGTCCACTCCCACGTAGTTAGCAACGTCGAGCGCATTACTGAGCCAGCCGACCATAATCAGGTCCGGAGTCTCTCCCTGCCCGCCCGACTTGCTCCGAGCGATGCTTATCTCCAAAATCAGAGCGTCGTGGGCAATCAGTAGAGTCTCGCTGCATGTCGCGGTCCTGAACGGGTCGCGATCATGGTGCGGCACACATCGCGTTGATGCGTATCCTATTAGGGCGCTAGCAATCATGTGAGCTGAGCATCTTCTGCTGTCACAAACGGACTGGCGATTAGGATCTCCATGATGACGTGTGCTGCGAGCAGCACGGTGATGCCCGCTGGATCATAAATCGGTGCGACCTCCACAAGGTCGAGTCCCACCAGCGGGAGGCACGTTATTTGCTGAATCAGGTCCAACAACTCCGCGCTCGTTAGGCCACCTGGCACCGGCGTACCGGTGCCAGGGGCAAACGCCGGGTCTACGGCGTCGATGTCGATCGACACGTAGTATGGCTTCCCGGAGTCGATCTCAAGAGCATCTAGTCGGCAACCGGTCGCCCGTACATCACCCGCGGACACAAGATGGTAACCATGCGTCGACGCAAAGTCCATGCCACCGGAAGGCACGAGGCCACGAAGGCCGAGTTGATGCATGTCTTCAGGAGCTACAAGTCCGTCCTCGACGATCTTACGAAAAACCGCTCCGTGATGATAGTCGTAGCCGCCCGTGGCTGGAAACGTGTCAGAATGCGCGTCGAGGTGTAGAATTGCGAAGGTCCTTGGGCCGTGATACGCCGCGAGTGACCGCACGACGGGATAGGTCAGTGAATGATCGCCACCGAGCGTGACTGGGACACAGTGCCGGGCGAGTATGCCTGATATACCGGCCTCGATTTTTTGAAACGCGACTGACCGGTCGTACGGATCTATATCCAGCATCGGCGCTAGGTAGCATTGAACCGGCAGGGGAAGAGCACGATTCCTACGCAGTGAAAAAGGCCGCAGACGCTTAAGCGCGTTTACGATAGCGTCCGGCCCTTCTCTGGTTCCCTTTCGCCAGTACGCACCCTCCTCATAGGGCACACGTAGAACAAGTGCGGATGGCCCATCAGATGCAGATGAACGTGCGCGCTGGAACTCCATGTTAGCGACCGTGTTGATCGGAGGCTCGAGCGACCGTGATCCACTTGTGGCCACTGGGCGTCTCATGCCCGCTGCCGGACTCACGGGGCGCGCACACTATCTTCCTGAGCTGGGTGGCACTGCGTGTGCGTGATGAAACGTTCGGCGGCATTTACGCGCTGGAGCGAGATCGTGGATGGTGTCTCCATCTTGTTGAGTCGGCCAGCCAAGAACGTCGCGCAACACCGAGCAATAGAGGGAACTACCTAACGTTCCGTGGTAGTTCGGGAAGGTGCAGCGCCAGGAGTGCGGAAGAAAGACGCCACCGTCCGGCGTTTGCTGGGCATGGATGTGTGTGGATTGCAGCAGCTTCATTGCATCAGAGGAACGATAGCGGCCTACCAGAGCGTCGCAAAAGTCTGCTGCTTCACTGGTCTCATCGCTTCGACAAGCGGAGGTTATACCTACGTCATCAACCCTTCGGATCACTAGATGCGAGTGGGTGGGCCTATGCAAGGGCGAACTTACGATCGCGGACGTTTCCACTTCTGTTGCTATCGCGTGATAATTCACAGCATGCGCTTCGCGCTCGCTGATCTGAGAGAAGCCGTTAGGATGCAGTCTCACCGTGCATTCCACGACACCCAAGCTCCGGGCGTCGGTGGTAGGCGGCGACGGGCCCAGCCGTGATGTTCACAAGAGCTATGAATCGGGCGCGCGGATACCTGATGCCACTCATTCGGCATGGCCTTTCGCGGTGTCCAGAGCTCTGTGGTCGCACCATCTTGGCGGCGGTGCTACGGCTTTGCCCACAGCTGTGGGGATGGTCAACGGAGGACCCGCGGTGGCGTTTCACACGCTCCGCGTATCAGGATGCCTTTCCGCGTGAGGACACAGAAGCGTTCATGACGAAGATTGTCATGACGCGGGCCAGCGCTTTCGCGACCAGCATGACGTATCTGGCCCGCACACAGGCGGGTCGTCACTCCGATCTCATAGAGCCTTTGCTCATCGGGGACTCTGTAGAGGCACCGTGCATCGTGACCTATCTCCACTATGCAATCGATCCCTCGCTCCAGCTCGCTCTAATCGCCGCGAATCACAGGCGCGATTTTCGCTGGGTGGTCTATCCGCCTCCGCCGCACGAACCGCTTCGCTGGCAGCATGGGCCAGAGCTTTATCTAGCTGGGAGCATCATCCCAGACTTAATATTCCAGACTCTGCTCCCTGTTACTGAGCCTAGCTGGATAATTACGGCGCTGCGTCACGTAAAGCATGGGGGAAGCGTTCTCATCGCCTTGGACGCGCCTGTGAATTCGCGGCGTGCTCCTGTCGCGTGGCTCAGGGTAGGACAGCTAGCGATGCCAATCTCGCCAGCAATCGATCTACTCGCCGGTGTGTATGGCGCACGGCTACTGTTCGTCTGGCCAGAGCGGCGCGCCAACGGCACATGGACTGTGCGGTGTCAGCAAGTTGCTGACACCGCAGCGCTAGGGGCCACGGCGAGCCGATGGATCGATGAGCACCGCCTTTACTGGGGTGGATGGCCGTGTCTGACTTCGCGACTAGAGGCAACCGAGATGCGCCGTCGCCCGACAGCGGCACACCGGGCTATCGGTGACTCATAGCAGCTTTGGCTTTGCGATCGTGCTCACCGCGATTGCCGTCGTCCTGTCCCGCATCGACGAGGCGGGAGATCGCCTGGATTTGATGAGGCGGTTTAGGTGAGGACGCGGATCCCGAGCTGGGGCTGGCGTACAAGCTGAAGGCAGCGATGCCTCTGGACCTTGCCACTCGGCGTCATAGGGAAGCTACCCCTCGGCAAGAACACACATTCGTTCACAGATACTCCCTCTTCCTCCATCGTCAACCGGCACAGCTGCGACGCGAGCATCGCGAGGTCAACCGACTCGTCGGTTTCCGCGACTAGGCTGACACGGTGCCGACCGTTCCCGAACTGCTGCACCAATGCGCAGTTGGAGTCCCGGATGCCAGGTACTGCGCCGACGCGCGCCTCGAGATCGTTCACGAAGATGTTGCGGCCGTGCAGTATCAGTAGATCGTCGCTGCGGCCCGCCACGTACAGCTCGCCTTCGTGCAGGAATCCCAGGTCGGACGTACGAAACGCCCCGTCGCTGAAGTGGGCCCCCGTCTCCTCGGCGTTGTCGAAGTAGCCGCATGCGAGACTGCTTGAGCGGATGACGATCTCGCTGGTATGTCGGTCTATCGATACCTCCGTGTCCTTCAATGGTGTTCCCGCGGACACGAGGCGGCGTGCGCGCGGATCGCTTGGGTGCGCTAGGTGCAGCGTTCCTAGTGTGAGTGCGTCCGCGTCGACATCTACGAACACGGGGGGCCGATCGAGATCGCTGACTGTCACTGCAAGTGTGGCCTCGGCAAGGCCGTATGCCGTCGTGAACGTCGACAGCTCGAGCCCTCGCGGTGCGAACACTTCCGCGGCTCGCTCGAGGACGGGCCAGTCGACCATTTCCGCGCCCACCAGACACACCCTGAGCCTCAGTGACTCTCCTGAGGAGCGGGCTGCCTCCGCGTGGCTGGCCATCGCAAGTGCGGACGGAGGGCCGGCCGTGATAGTCGCCCCGAAGTGTGCGCAGTCGTCGAACCAGCTGCGCGGCGCCTGCAGGAAGCGCTCCGGCGTGGACTTGACGGCGCGCATTCCCATGTACCAGGCGAGGAACGCGCCGCCGAAGATCCCCATGTCGTGCGATAGCGGCAGCCACATGCAGCCGATGTCACGCTCGGAGTCGATCTCGAGTGCCTGGGCCAACCTGATCAGCTGCGCTTCGATGGCGCTGCCTGTGAGCCGTGCTCCGCGCGGCTTACCAGTGGTGCCCGAGGAGAACTGGATGAAAAGCACCTCGTCGAGCTCCGGCGGGGTGACGTCCACCATCTCAGTGCTATTGAGCAGGCTCCTGTAGCTCACGACCTCGACCCCCAGGTCGAGCCCCGCAGGCATCGCGCGCAGGAAGCGCTCCTCGGTGAGCAGCACGTCTGCGCCGAGGTGCTTGCACATGCCCGCAAGCTGGCGTGAATACGAAGCGAGACTCATGCCGCGCGCGATTATCGGCAGGGACGCGAAAGTCGCCCCCGTGAACATCACTCCAATCGCTGCGCGTGTCGTCTCGGGGCCGTTGGTGAGCACCCCGCCAACCACCGCACCCGAAGCGACGCCCCGCCTACGAAGCGCCGCTGCCGCACGCCGCGCATCCGAGAGCAGGTCTCCATAAGTGCCCGTGCGGTAACGCTCGCCGTCCCACTCCCAGATCTCGCGAGCGAGCGTTCGCGGATGCGTCATCGCATCCCACACGCTCATCGGCTTACCTTTCGTGCCTGCGCGCGACGGTCACTTCGCTCTGCGGGCTTGTCTTCGTGCCCTCGAGTGCGAGACCATTATCGTCGCTAAGTACCTCCATGGTGGTCGAGGCATCGCGATCATCTCGCTCGGGGAGCACGACCGCACTCGTCGTGGCCTCTGTCCCTGCGCTTGGCTCACCTGCAGGGGATGAGTCCGCCTCGCCTTCCATCCTTGCCCGCAAGTAGCCAGCAACCGCCACGGGCGTCGGGTAGTCGAAGCCCAAAGTCGTGGGTAGCTGCAAACCCGTGGCCTGGCACAAGTAGTTGTAGAGCTCAACAGCGGCCAGCGAGTCGAAGCCGAGATCCTTAAGAGAGATCTCCGGATCGATCGCATCGGCGGATTCGTGGCCGAGCACCACGGCGGCGACTCCGCAGACGGCTTCGAGCACAATCGCGTCCCGCTTCCCCTCGGGCGTGGCTGCCATGCGCACGGTGAGTGAACCCTTCGTCACGATTTTCTGCTGCACAGGCGCGCGTACAAGGCGCTCCAGCAGCGGCGGCAGCAGCCCGTTGCGGGCGTGCGTGCGTAGCACGCTGAGATTCAGGTGCACTGGCACAAGGAAGGGTTCGTCGATCACCTGTGCTGCGTCCAGCAGCTCGAGTCCCTCGCTCGGCGAGAGAGCGTCGATGCCGATCCTGCTCAGACGTGCGCGATCGATGTCCTCGAGCCCTCCCATGCCGACGCCTGCCGCTTGCAGCCATAGCCCCCACGCGAGCGACTGGGCGCACAGCCCGTGAGCGCGACGCCAGTGGGCGAGCGCGTCGAGGAAGGCGTTCGCCGCTGCGTAGTTGCCCTGCCCTGGGGTGCCGAGCGTGGCCGCTCCGGACGAGAACAGCACGAACTGATCGAGTTCGTGGTTGCTGGTGAGCTCGTGCAGGTGCATCGCCCCGTCGATCTTTGGGCGCATGGCGCTTTCGACCTGCTCGGCACCTAGCGTTTCGATCACACCGTCGCTGAGTACGCCTGCCATGTGGATCACCCCGCGCAGTGGACGCTCACTCGGTATCGAACTCAGCAGTTGTTCCAACTGTCCTCGGTCGCACACATCACAGGCGACGATCTCCGCTTCGCAGCCAAGCATGGAGAGCTCATCTTGTAGCTCCTGTGCACGTGGTGCCGTGGTGCCGTGGCGGCTAGCGATCAGGAGGTAGCGGACCCCGTGTTCACCGGCTAGATGGCGTGCCACCAACGAGCCAAGCGCGCCCGTCCCACCCGTGATCAGAACCGTGCTGGGGGTGTTCGTGGCCCGCGGGATCGTGAGCACGATCTTGCCAACGTTGTGCCCTTCGCGCAGATACCGGAACGCGGTAGGCGCGTTCCGGATGTCCCAGGTCCGCGCCGGCAGAGGTCGAAGGGTGCCGCGCTCGAACAGCGACAGTACCTCTGAGAAGATTTCTCGCAGCCGTTCCGGGCCGGCTTCGGTGACGTCGAAAGAGGTGTAGCGCGTCCCCGCGTGCCTGGCTGTGACCTGCTCGGGATCGCGCAGGTCGACCTTACCCATCTCAACGAAGCGTCCACCAGGCGCCAGTAGGTCCAGCGATGCGTCGATAAAGTCCCCGGTGAGTGCATTCAACACCACGTCGACGCCGCGTTCCTCGGTCGCCGTTAAGAAGCGCTCGCGGAAGTCGAGGTCGCGGGAAGACGCGAGATGCTCACGATCGACGCCGAGCTCTTCCAGCGCAGCCCACTTGGCTGGGCTCGCGGTGGAGAACACCTCGGCGCCGATCGTGCGTGCAATCTGCAGTGCAGCCATCCCTACGCCGCCGGCGCCAGCATGGATTAGAACGCTCTCGCCCGGCCGCAGCTCGGCGAGGTCGACGAGCGCGTAATAGGCGGTGAGGAACGCGATCGGAGTAGTCGCTGCGTCGACGAACTTCCAGCCCAGGGGAATCTTCTCGATCACGCTCCGATCCGCAGTCGCCAGTGGCGCGAAGGCGTCGTTGAATAGACCCATCACGCGATCGCCGACAGCGAGGTCCTCCACGCCGGAGCCGACCTCGGTCACGACGCCTGCAGCCTCGCTGCCGAGCGGAGCCTCCCCCGGATATACGTCCAGCGCGATTAGCACGTCGCGGAAGTTCAGACCGCAAGCCTGGATCGCAACTCTCACCTGACGCTCATGCAGCGGCGCTTGCGCAATCGGGTTGGCCACGAGCGCGAGTCCCTCGAGCGTACCTTTCTGCGTCAGTCCCAACCGCCACGGCGTGTCGCCGTCAGGTGGGTCGAGTCGGCTGATGGCCTCCGGGCGTACGATTCGCGGCGCGTAGATGCCGTGCGTGCGCAAAGCGAGCTGCGCCTCCCTGTTCGTCAGCACCGCACGCCAGTCGATTTCCTCGTAATCGCCGAGTTCGGCGTCGAGCAGCATGAATCGCCCTGGGTGCTCCGATTGCGCGCTACGCACGAGCCCCAGCACGCTGGACGAGGCGAGGTCAGGGATCTCGCGATTGTTGATCGCCACCGCACCGTGGGTCACTAGAGCAAGCTTCGTTGAGCCCAAACGGTGATCTGAGAGCCACTCTTGCAGTAGCTTGAGCACCTGCTGCACGGCGACGCGCGAGCGTTCCGCCACCGCTCCGCTGTGCGCGCCACGGACCGCCTCCACGAGCACAGCGTCAGGCGCAGGAGCGCCCGCGTCGATTGCTTGCGCGAGCTCCGCCAGGTCGGTGTAGCGCTCGGAGACGCCCGCCAAGTCAAGCTCGCCGAGCGACACGCAGCGGCACTGCCCGTTGGTGCTCGCGGGCAGCCGCAGCGGGGTCCAAGCGATCGTGAACAACGAATCGTGCACGAGACCCACGTCGCCTCGCAGTCCCCTCGCGTCGATCGAGCGCGTGGTAAGCGACTCGATCGTGACAACTGCCGCATCCGCATCATCCACGCCCACTAGGCGCAGCGCGCCCTCTCCGACCGCGCGCAACCGCACGCGCATGCTCGAGGCGCCGCGCACCTGTGCGCGTACGCCCCTGACGCAGAACGGCACGACGAGGTGGTTCGGCTGTGCGGCCAGCACGGCCTCCAACGCCACGTGCAAGGCCGAATCGAGCAGCGCAGGATGCACGTTGTAGCTTGCCGCCTCGCGCGCCTGTTCGGGGCCCAGCGTGACTTCTCCGACGGCTTCGCTCTCCAGCCGCCAAGCGGCTTGCAGCGCCTGGAAGGCTGGACCGTATTCGTATCCCGTCTCGGCGAGCCGGGCGTACAAGGAGGCAGTCTCGAGTGGCGTCGCACCTGCGGGTGGCCAAGTCGCGTCCTTGAACCCTTCTATGTCCGCGCCTTGTATCTCGGATGGCGTCATCGTGCCGCTGGCGTGACGCGTCCACGGTGCTTGCTCCGCTTCGCCAGCACGCTGCGGACGCGAGTAGATCGCCATTCGTCGGCGCCCTTTCTCGTCTGTCTCCGACGCTGTTACCTGCAACTGCGTGGCGTGCTCCTCATTCAGGATCAGCGGCATTTCGAAGGTGAGCTCCTCGATCGTCTCCGCGTCAAGCTCGGCCCCGACGCATAGCGCGAGCTCGATGAAGCCCGTGGCCGGGAACAACACCGTATCGAGCACTGCGTGGTCGTTCAGCCAACGCTGATCGTGCAGCGATAGCCGTCCCGTGAACAGCCAGGAATCATCGCTGGCGAGTGAGACCTTAGCGCCGAGCAGCGGATGCTCGGATGTCTCTTGGCCAAGCGAGCCAGCATCGCTCATGCCGCCGCTGTCGCCGAGCCAGTAGCGTCGGCGTTGGAACGCGTAGGTCGGCAGCTCGACCACGCGCGAGTCGCGGCCGGCAAAGAATTCGTGCCAGTCGACTTCGACGCCGTGAGCGTGTGCCGCCGCGAGCAGCGCAATGAGGCTGTCGGGCTCGCTGCGGTGAGCGCGCAGCGCCGGCGCCACGAGCACGTGTGGCCGGACGTCCGCCGTGAGGCAGTGGCTAGTCATTGCGCATAGCGAGGCGTCGGGCCCAAGCTCCAGGAAGCGGGTTGCGCCGGTGTGTTGCAGCGTTGCCACGCCGGCGGCGAAGCGCACGGGTTCGCGGACGTGTGTCACCCAATAGCTGGGAGAGCACAGCTCTTCTGCTCCGAGCTCGCCCGAGACATTGGAGATGATCGGGATCTCCGGCGCCGCGAACTTGAGTTCGCTTGCAACGCTTGCGAACTCGGCGAGCATTGGCTCGATCAGCGGCGAGTGAAACGCGTGGCTGACGCGCAGCCGCTTCACGCGCCGCCCGCGTCCCCTCCATGCGCGTTCCAGTGCGCCGATCGCCGCCTCGTCGCCCGAAACGACGGTAGCGGTTGGACCGTTGATGGCGGCAATCGAGACACTGTTGGCGAACTCCCGGATCGTCGGCGCGATCTCTTGCTCTGGGGCCTCCACGGAGAGCATCGCTCCGCCTGACGGGAGCGCTGCCATCAGCCGTCCGCGTGCCGTCACCAGCATCGCGGCGTCGTGGAGCGAGAGCATGCCGGCGACGTGCATTGCCGTCAGCTCGCCGATTGAGTGTCCGACCAGCAGGTCGGGCTTCACGCCTAGCGAGCCAAGCAAGTGGAACAGGGCCACCTCGAGCGCAAACAGCGCGGGCTGGGCGACATCGGTCGCATCCAGGGTGCTCGCGCTCTGCTCGTCCTCTGGCGCGAATAGCAGCTCCCGCAGTGATCGCCCGATGTGGTCGTCGAGCGCGGAGCAGACCACGTCCAGCGCATCCGCAAAGACGGGGAACGCTAAGTAGAGCTCGCGCCCCATCCCGGGCCGCTGCGTGCCCTGACCGGAAAACAAGAAGGCGACCTTGCCTGCCTTTGCTGTGCCTCGCACGACATTCGGGGCGTGCTGGGCATTCTGCAGTGCGTCGAGCCCAGCCAGGAGCGCCTGACTATCCTGCCCCTGCACTACTGCCCTGTGCTCGAAATGCGCTCGCGTGTTCGCACAGGAAGCCGCGAGGTCGAGCGGCACGATGTTCGGCCGCGTCTGCAGATGCGCGTGTAGTCGCTCCGCCTGACCGATGAGCGCCTGCTCGCTCTTGCCCGACAGCAGTATTGGCAGCGTCGCGAGCCGGCCGGGCGCTCGCGCGCGTGGCGGCGCCTGTACGGCGGCCGGTCCCGGAGGTTCGCCGATAATCACGTGGGCGTTTGTGCCGCTGATGCCGAATGACGAGACGCTCGCGCGTCGCGGACGGCTCCCCCGCGGCCACGGCTCGTGATCCGCCAGCAGCCGGACATCACCGCCGGACCAGTCGACGTGTGGTGTCGGCGCATCGAGGTGGAGCGTGCGCGGTAGCAGCCCGTGTTGCATTGCCAGTGCCATCTTGATCACGCCCGCGACGCCGGCCGCCGCGACGGTGTGACCGATGTTCGACTTGATCGAGCCCAATCGCAGCGGCTCGTCGCGGCGTTCGCCGCCGTATGTTGCGAGCAGCGCTCGCGCCTCGATCGGGTCGCCGAGAACGGTTCCCGTCCCGTGTGCCTCGACCGCATCTACCTCGGCAGCGGCGATCCTCCCGCTCACCAACGCCCTGCGTATGACCTCTTCTTGCGAGGACTCTCTGGGTGCGCTCAGCCAAGCGCTCGCGCCATCTTGGCTGGTTGCCGAGCCTTCGATAACAGCGTGGATCCTATGCCCGTTGCGATGCGCGTCAGCAAGCCGCTCAAGCACGAGCAGCCCCATCCCCTCCCCCCAGCCCACACCATCTGCGGACGCCGCGAAGGACTTGCACCGCCCATCCGGCGCCCCCGCCCGATGGCGCGAGAAAGCGATGAACAGCGCAGGCGTGACGAGCACGGTCACACCTCCGGCGAGCGCCAGTGGACACTCCCCGTCGCGTAGCGACTGGCAGGCAAGATGCAGTGCCACCAACGAGGACGAGCATGCAGTGTCGACTGACACCGCAGGGCCCTCGAAGCCGAATGTGTACGCAATGCGGCCGGACGCAACGCTCGTCGTCGTACCACTCAGCATGTGTCCTTCGAGCTCCGGCGGAACGTTCAGGTAAACACCGTAGGCCGACGACGTGACGCCGACAAAGACCCCCGTGCGGGTTCCGTGCAGCGTGTCCGGGACGATCGCCGCGTGCTCCAGTGCCTCCCAAGCTCCTTCCAGCAGGAGCCGCTGCTGCGGGTCCATCGCTCGCGCCTCCCGTGGGCTGATCGAGAAGAACGGCGCATCGAACTCGGCAACGTCGTAGATGAAGCCCCCGTGCCGCGTATAGCAGGTGCGCGGATGATCGGGGTCAGGGTCATACAGCCGCTCCAGCGGCCAGTCACGATCGGTCGGGAAATCCGACACCGCGTCCTCGCCGCGAATTACCAGCTCCCAGAGATCCGCTGGACCACGCACGCCGCCCGGATAGCGACACGACATCCCCACGACCGCGATCGGTTCAAGCCCACTGCCGGCATGCCCATTTTCCCCGCTGTGTTGTTCGGAAAGTGTCAAGTCGTAGCTCCGACTGCCGTAGTACCTACGTCGACATGATTCAAGCGATGGACGCGGAGCTTGGCAACTCAGACCTTCGAGTCGGCAATGAACGCATCAGACGAAGCTGCCGCTGAGCGCGCCGCTTTCCGTCGCGAGGCCCCGCCAGACTCAGCGACCGCGGCCCGGCGCAACTACAGGAGAACGTGCACGCGCCCGTGCTCGTCCCGAAAATATCTGCTGAGCTCCGCAAACTCCGGGTTCGAAGTCCGCTGCGCAGCGTCGACCCACAGCTCGCGTGGGGCTGTCACCCCTCGAGCGCAGTCCTCCGCCTTTGCCTGCCGTGCCGATACGATCCTCCGCAGGAGCAGTTTGAACGAGCTAAGCCACAACATTGTTACCTCCTACCTGCCGGCAGCGATTTCCGAGATCTGAAGATGAGCAGCATCGCAACCTCGCCACCAGCGACTAGGAACACACTCAGAGCCCTATCACCCAGGGCCGACGAGCCCGTCCTGCGCATTCCCGCCACGCCGCGGAAGCCACCAATTCCATCGGCCTGCTAGCACAACAAAGGCAGGGCTCAGTATCCACCGCACAAGCGTAATGTCGAGCATTACACCAAAAAGCACCGCCACACCGAGCTGGCTAACTGCCGGAAGCGACGAGAAGCTGAACGCCGCGAACACTGCCATCACCGCAAGTCCAGCAAGAGTAATCGGACGACCGGTGCGAATCAGGCCCTGCGCAACAGCGGAGTCGATCGTGTGCCCCGCAATGACCAGCTCCCTCATTCGGGTCAAGAGAAACACCTCGTAATCGATCGACAATCCGAGCACCAACGCGAAGGTGACAACCGGCACGAAGAACGGAATCACAGCGCGTTCGCTTGTGGCCGGAAAGCAGATCTGCAGCAGGCCGAGCGTCGCGGCAACCGAGAGGGCACTGCAAACGACTGCCTTGATCGGAACCAGGAGCGACTTCAGGCCGATCGAGAGCGCAACTAGCAGGATCGCAACCGCGGCTGTCAGAACCAGCGGCATTCTCGCCGTCAAGCGGGCCGCCAGATCTATTTCGCCGGCAGAGGCTCCCCCCACGGCGCTGTTGGTACCGTGGAGTTCTCTCCGCAGCCGCGCCACTGTTTGGTGGGATTCCTGACTTTCGGGCGCTGTATTCAGGACGACGTTGTACTCCTTCCATTGGCCGATGCCGCTTATGACCCGCCAGACTGAGCGCACGTTTGGGGTTTCGCCCAATATCGACTGAGCACGAGGATCGTCGGACACCACTTTGACCAAGCCTGCCGCACCCGCTCCAAACGCTGTCGTCAGATCCGCTACCTCGTGTGTGTCTGTGCTATGCGCGGGAAGTGTCGCAGCGCCGCCATAAGCGAACCGCAGGGACACCGCCTGGGTAGCAAGCGCCAGCAGCACGAGTACGCTGGCGAGGGCGGCGAGCCGCGGATGTGTGGTCACGGCTGCCGCAAGACGGCGCCAAAAGGTCCCTCGGCGGGACGCAGAGACGGCAGGCTTGAGCGACAGAAGCTCCAAACGATCGCCTAGCAGTGAAACTGTGGCCGGCAGCAGCGTGCAGGCAGCCGTGACAGCGGTGAGACTAGCAATGACTCCTCCTACGGCGATCGATGTGAACAGCCTGATGCCGATGATCGCCAATGCTGGCAGTGTCATCGCAATTGTCAGCCCCGATAGCACGGTCGCGCGACCCGCTGTATTCATCGCGCACGCGATCGCGTCATCGATCTCGCGGCCGTGCTCGCGCTCCTCGCGGAAGCGGGTGATCAGAATGAGTGAGTAGTCGATGCTCAGGCCAAGGGCGATCGCCGGGGCGGTGCTGAGGATAAAGACGTTTTGCTCGAAGGCGAGACTGAGCAAGTGCACGATTGCCAACACGTATACGAGTGAAACCGCCGCCAGCAGCACCGGCAGCAGGGCCGCCACGACTGACAGGAACGCGATCACAAGCACGCATGCCGTCGCGGGCAATGCGATCAGCTCGGCGCGGCGAAGATTCTTCTCGATTATCCTCGCATACTGGTATGAAATAGCGGCTTCGCCAAACAGCCCTAGCGACATGTACCCGGTCGCCCCACGTTTAATAGCCGCTTCAATCGTCGGGGTCAGTTGCTCAGCGGCGGCATATGGCAGCCCAACGCGCACGAAATACACCGCGACTGACTTGACAGCGCCGTCGGCTTCCTCCGTGCCCGATTCCGCACGTTCGACGTCCCGTACGTTAGATAGCCGTTCTAGCGGGATCATCGCGGCGTTATTTTCTTCGATCTGCTGCGATTCGGCGACGTTGGGCCGATCGTTCGTGAGGACGGCTGTGACCGTCGTTCCTGGCGTGCTCGGGATGTGGCGGCGCGCCAGTTCTACGGTCCGTGATGTCTGTGAGCCTGGGACGGAGTAGCCGATATTGGTGATATCTCCGGGCGTGAGTATGACTATCAGCCCGCATGCGAGCAGCCCGCACAGCCATGTGCACAGCACCGTTCGACGGTGCCTCACGGCAGTGCGGGCGAGCCGATGAGGGATGTCATTCACTAGGAGCGACAACTGTTGGTGAACCTCGACTGGTCGCTTGCGATCATGGGCGTGCGCGCTGGGTCGTTGACTATGCCCCGGTTCGGGAAGACTGACCCGTTAGGCGCGAGTCTGAATCGAGCAGGCTTCGAAGTCAAAGCCGCCGAAGTTCGACGACAGAGACGATGCCGCTCTCGCCGGCCGTGGCCCCTCCTGGCCGGCGAGGCGAACGCTCTTCGTCTGGATGCAACCTGGTCGGCGACGACAAGTGCACGCTGGGGTGGATCGCGGACACGGCAGCGCTGCGACGGCGGCGAGCCGCTGCATCGAAGCGCACCGCATCTGCTGGGCTGGCTGGTCGTGCCTACTGTTGCGGCGTGAGGCGACGAAGCTGCGAATCGCCACCAGAGCCGAAAGCCCGGTCAGGAGTATGGCTGTAGCTCAGCTCACGCCCACGCGATCTTTGTGTCGTCCAGGCGAAAGCGCAGTGCCGCAAAGACTAGGCAGGCGGTCGCGAAGGTAAGCAGCACCGCCACGTTTACCAGTGGGTGCCCGTATCCCAGGATCGCCTCGCGGTAGCCGCTCATCGTCCAGTAGCTGGGTACAGCGGGAGACAGAACTCGCGCCCAAGCTGGAAGGAAGGCATGCGGCACAAGCGCCCCGCCGAGACCGGCTATGAGCAGAGCGCCCACGTTGGTGATGGCGTTTGCTTGCATGTACGTCTTGCAGATCGCAATCACCGCAAGGCCCATG
Organism: Solirubrobacteraceae bacterium; assembly: GCA_035487855.1. GTDB lineage: Bacteria > Actinomycetota > Thermoleophilia > Solirubrobacterales > Solirubrobacteraceae > Palsa-744. The sequence continues at coordinate 23,556 of DATHLT010000027.1, read as the reverse complement.
GCGACGAGATACAGGCTGTACGCCGCGCCGACGGCCACGAGCGATCCCCACGAGCCATGGACGGTGAGACCAAGGCAGAGCACGCCGAGCCCGAACAGAAGGGCGAATTGGCCCATTGCCTGAAGCAGCGGCACAGCGATCTTGCCGAGCACGATTTCGTAATTGCTGGCGGGACTAGCGCGCAGGCGGTCCCATGTGCGCCAGGCGTGCTCGCGGAAGAAGCCAATGCTGGAGTTGCCGACGAGGAAGAAGGCGAACGTCACGTCCATCGCCGGGACCGCCTGCTCGGCACCGGCGGTGTGCCTGATGTGTTCGGCCCCGAAGCCGAGCTGAAACGCCGGCTTGACGAATGGGATCAGCAGCAGCGGCAGTGCCACCGGCACGATCACCGGGAATGGATCCCGGCGCAGGATTCGCCAGTCCTGGCGTGCGATCGCGATGCTGCACCTAGGTATCACCGGTCACCTCGAGCCGCTCGTCCTTGCACGACGACGCCTGTCCCGTGAGTGCCAGGAACACGCTCTCCAGATTGGGCTGAATCAACTTGACGTCGCGCAGTTGTGTGATCGAATCACCCAGCGCAGCAAACAACGACGCCACGCTGTTCGCAGAGTCGCGATCGGTGGCAAGCCTCAAGATGGCCTCGGATCGTTGGACGCCGGGGACGTCGACGAGCTGTGGTGCCGGCCCGTCGAATCGCAGCTCGATCGCTGACTGGCCGTAGGAGCCGATCAGCGTCTGCACGGTATCGCGCGCCACGATCCGCCCGTGATGGAGCACCGCAACCGAGGCGCCAAGCTGTTCGGCCTCGACCAGGTAGTGAGTCGAATAGCAAACCGCGGAGCCGTCCATAGCCAGGTCACGCACCAGCTCGAGCATGCGCGCGCGCGTCCTAACGTCGACACCAGTCGTCGGCTCGTCGAGCAGCAGTAGCAGGGGTCGGCCCAATATGATCATTGCCGTGTGCAGTCGGCGTACCTCCCCTACCGAAAGCATTCGTGTCTCCCGGTCGAGCACAGCTGACAGCGCGAACGCCTCCGCCACGCTCTCCAGTCGCTCATCGAGCACCTTGCGCCTCAACCCTACGAGTTCGCCGAAGAAGCGGAGATTGTCACGCACCGAAAGTCTCGGATAGACGCCCGTCTCCTGCGTCGCGACACCGAGGCTGCGCCGTCCTTGCTTGGGGTGAGTGAGCATGTTCACCCCGTCCACCCAAACGCCACCGGCGTCTGGCCGGCACAGCGCGGCGGCGATCGATATCAGGGTGGTCTTGCCGGCGGCATTCGCGCCGATGAGCGCGACAATCTCGCCGGGCTCGATCTCGAGGTCGACACCACATAGGGCGCTGACGTCGCGGTAGCTCTTGTGCACGCCTGCCATCGCCAGCGCGGGACGGCACGGCGCGCGTGCGGTGTACGGGCGCATCCGTCGTCTGGGCGCGCTCGTGGTCTCCACCGGGTCCCGCTTGAGCCTTGTCTCGGACAGGAACATGGTTCGCCGGCTCAGCCGGGGCAACGACCGGATCGAGCGCAGCCGCCAAGCGTGACCTCATCACTCGGACGGGCCGGCACCGACAGACACACCAGCGCACCCTCCGCTGGCACGTATGTGATCCCGCTCCTGCGCCAGCGCTCGTCACGCTCGTGGCCGCGCGCCGGTTCCAACGCGAAGCGCCGTAGCAGCTGTGCAAGCACCGTCCTGATCTCGAGCAGCGCGAGGCGACCGCCAACACAACGTCGCGTACCGCCGCCGAACGCAACGAATGAATGGGCACGCGACGGTTGTTCACCGAGGAAGCGATCTGGCAGGAAGCGGTCGGGATCGGGGAAGAGGTCAGGATCGTGGTGCACGAGGTAGATGGAGACAGCTACGACCGTACTCTCGGGCAGGAGCCATGAGCGGAGAGGCAATGGCCTCGTTAGCTGCCGTACCGACCACTGCAGCACCGGTCGCACACGCAGCAGCTCGGAGATGAACGCGTCGACGTAGTCGTCGTCGCGCTCGTCAGAGAACGCGGCTCGAAGGCGTCTCTGCAGCGACGCGTCTCGGCACAGACGCTCGGCGGCCCACGCGAGCGTGCCAGCCGTGGTCTCTTGCCCCGCCACGAGCAGCGCAAGCAGCTCGTCGACGACAGCATCGTCCACTACTGGCTCGTTGGACTGGCCACGCTCGTTCAAAAGTGCCCGCACCACGCGCGTTTGTCCTCCGCCTGTGCCTCCGCCCACGCGGCGCGCGTGCACGACGAACTGGCCCAGCTGCGCACGCGCCCGGTGTCTTGACGCGTCACGTCTGATCTCCAACAGATCGGCCTTCAGCTCCCGCCAGATGCCGAGCTCGTCCTCACCGAGGATCACGCGCAGCATCACGTCCGTGGCAAGGTCTCGAAAGCGCGTATGCAGGGCGATCGGCTGGTCCAGCGGCCACGAGTCGAGCTCGTCCTGGACGAGCGTCTCGATCAGCCCCAGATACGACTGCAGATTCGTGTCCTGAAACGACGGTCCTAGAAGGCGGCGACGGGACAGGTGCTCATCCTCGTCCAGGAACAGCATCGCGTTTGGCCCGGACGCCGGTTCAAGGATGCGATTCGCGGCGCCGGCATGTAGCGTCGCCGGATCTCCCGTGAACAGCGCGCCTATGAGCGCTGGATCGCAGACGACCACGAATGCCGGTGAGTGGAGTGGGCGCAGGGTGAAGATGCCCCCGTAGCTCTCCCGCAACTCACGCAGGTAGCTGCCGGCGTCGCGCAGCAACCTCAGCGTCTGCAGTGATGCGGAATCCCGCGGGCCCTCGGGCAGCGCGGCCACACTCACGGGCCTAGAGGACATCATCGCATGCGCTCCGCCGCGATTTCCATTCCCATGTCATCTGCCCCAGTGACGCTCGAACGCCGCAAGCTCGGTGCCGTCGACGATCTGTTCGAGCAGGCGACTCAGCTTCGCGATCGAGTCGTATTGAGTGACATCGTGTGTCATCACAATGTCACAGTTGAAGTCAACTTCTAGGGCCACGATCATCTCGACGATGTCCAGAGAGTCGAGCACATTGGCACCTATGTAAAAGCCCGTGGGGGCGAAGAAGGAGGCATCGCAATCGATTGCAGCCGAGTCTACGGACCTGTCGTCGTACAGGTGAGCGAGGCGTCGCGCTACTGCCCGCTCAAGTGAACCGGTCGACGGCATGGCCAGCTTGTCAGCCATTTGCCAGATCCTTTGACTGGCTCACCGACCGCGCCGGCTCTCCCTGCGAGGGTCGGTAGCCACACTGGGGACAGATGAAGCCGGACACGTCCTCATCTGGCAGCTGGGCATAGGCGCGTTCCTGCGCGCCGCGCCGCCGTTCGACGCCGCGCAGCTCGATGCGCAGATCTGCGACCGACAGTCTCTCGGCAGTCGCCATGTCGAGCCATCTATCTTGCTCGTCCGGATCGAGCGCCGCCACGACGGCGTGGTGACTCCAGCTCAGATTGTCACGACGTCGTGATATTTCAAAGCAGGCTGACAACGATGCCATATTGGTTAGGCTGCGCACGTCATAGCCTGTGATCCTGGACGCCTCCACATATTTTTCTCCCCATTTCGCGGTGCCGTAGCGCAACCAGTCGCCAAGCCACCATTGGTTGCTGCGACTGATCCCCCCGAGTCGTCGACCGACGGCGACCCACTGTGGATGATCCATGCCATCGTCCGGCGCGACCCACCCCACCGGCGTTATACCCGTGTTCACCTCGCGACGTGCGCCGCCGCCCGTCCGCCGCCCGTCAACGAGTTTCCTAGCATCGCTATGAGGCCGAGGGAGCGGCATTGATCGCTATGCGCCTAACGCATTCACTAAAACGCCCACGGGTGACGTCGGTCGACGCTTCGCACGCGCGTATAACTCAAGCGTCTCGTCCAACGCTGGCGCGTGCGGCTGATCCTGCCGTTGTGACGGTTCTTCGCTTTTTTTGGGCATGCATCTCCCCTTAAGCTAAAGCCTTGTGTCTGTACTCTTGCCGTTCGGCAAACTAGGACCGTGCTCGGCAAGGCGCGACGCTACTCCGGCTACAGGTACTTCGCTGCAGGAAACACGACAGGCTAAAGTTGCCGCTACATCGTTTTGCCTGTGCTGGAGCCAACGGCGGAGTGGCTAATGTAGAAGTTTCAATGCGTGGTATGTTTCTCTCTCGTTGATCTAGGTCTCGTGCTGGGATGAGAGTTGCCGTCGGACGTAGCGGGGTCTACGTGTTGACCTTCCTGGAGACCGCCAGTTCGCGACCCTTGTCCTGGTCGAACAACTCAGGGCGTGGACCGAACACGAGCTAGAGACCACTGGACAGCCGTCAACTCCTGGCCGGCAAGAGCCGGACGAGGACCAGCCAACGTAGGACCGTCGGATCATCGTTGCCGGGCTGTTCGCCAAACTCATAGCTAGCGAGTTTCGAACAACGAACTCAAACCCGGGCCAAAAACGGGGATGGCGAGAAGGTTCTCGAAATCTCCGTGGCCTCTGATCCGGAGGCTCCACGCGGAGCGTTTTGGCTAGATGCTGACGGCAGGAGACTCACTAGCCAGCCTTGAACGAGTGGACCAATACGTCGGTTCGACTCCGCCGTCAGTAGTAGCGGCGATGGGTAGGTCCCTCGACGCGCCAACCGGCTGGCAAATGCCTCTGTAGTTCCTCTGGGGTGCTCTCGACAGGATCGGGCTCAGTGGGTGCCTCCCGCAGCGGGTCGAGTGTGGCAGCGTGATCGAGGACCCACTCGATCCACGCGCCGGTGTCTGGATGATCTCCGTATGCGTCCTCCATCGCGCGGCAGTATCGACGTGGGCGATCAGCTTCTTCCCATGTATCAGCCTGGCTCCGTAGATGAGCGACCCGTCGCTCATCGGCTGCTCGAGCCTCGGCCTCCCGCATGAGAGCTCGCCAAATTTGCTCGCGTTCCTCTGCCTCACGACTAGCGATAGAAGTGCGAGTCTCGCGGAACGTTCCGATAGCGGTGGACCTCATCCTCCCACGGACCGCGCGTTCGTACCCCCTTCTCCCTCACTCGCAAGACGAACGAATGCCCTTGAGCATCGACGACGAAATGCCCGTCTCGAGACCCGCTCCACGCCACGCGGCCAGAGCCATCGGCGCCTGCCTCCGGGAGCTTCGCCGACCACCCGCGCCGCTCGGCCTCGACGGCGATGGCATGAACGAGCAATACAGCGCGCTGTAGCTGAGCTTTTGAGACCTCGTGACGCGCCGTCAGGTCTCGAAACTCTCGCGCACAACGGTGATAGCGCCCAACCCGCATGGGGACAGCGATCGGCAGGAGGTCGAGCGTCTCGTCCGCTTGGTCGGGCGCATCCACGAGGCGCTTGCCGGCCGGCACCTTTCTAAAGCGCTCAGCCAGCAAAGCACGATGCCCGTAATCGATGCCGCCGGGCTGACTCCAGTTACGACGAGGCACCCGCAACGACCCTCCAGCAGCGTCAACATCCCGGACCAGCTGCTCGGTCACAGAGACGTTCGTCTGTCTCGGGATAGGCGGGCTTGGGCCGTCAACCTCGGCCAAGTACTCCTGTCCGGCTAACGTCAGCTGAGCCTCCCATGTAGCGCCCCTGCCCTTGGTCGTGACCAACCCACGACTCCGCAAGGCCGCAGCCGAGACCCGATGCGAGTACCCTCCATCTCCCCGTCGGAGCAGCCATCAGCGATCCACCGCAGCAACGCGACCTGCTGCTGCCATCGCCCTCTTGATACAGAATGCCGTCTCGGCACACCCGCCAGAGCCGCGAGCCTCGTCTGCGCGGCTCTAGTGATGCACGAAGCGTGAGGCGGGCTCGAAGTCGCCGTGCAAGACGAGCGGGTCGAGTCGGCGCCGTTGGGCCATACGACCGTGCCGAGCTCGTCATCCACACGAACCTGGGCAAAGAACTCGGGGTCTGCAAGGGCCTCGAACACAGGGCCGCGTAGCTCTCCCGCGAGATCGACATCGCGGGAAATGCCATCGCTGAAGCCGAGCCGCAGCCGATAGTGGCCGAGAGCCTCGACGGATGTGATCTTCGTGAATTCCACGACTCTCATCCTACGGCAGCGGATCGATCGGCTCGGGGTTACCGCCATCCTTCGCCCGGCTCCAGTTCGCCTCCAGTTCCGCGGGGTGCAGCTCCGCCCACTCACGCACAAGCTTGAGCGCACGACTCGGTAGCTCTCCAACGAGCACCGGCGGTCTCGATTGTGATCACCGCATGATGCTCCGCGTATTGGGCATGGAAATGGGGCGGTTCGTGATCGTAGAGGTACATCGTGATCACGATGCCGTAGAGACGCTGATCCGAGGCACGACACCATCATGAGCGGCACTTGGGACGGCTCCGCTTGACGGCGGCTCCTAGTGAGCAGCCAGAGTTCGAACAACCATTACAAACCCTTCAAAAACGGAGAGGGCGGGAAAGTCCTCGAAATCTCCGTGGCCTCTGATCCAGAGGCTTCATGAGGAGCGGTTTCGTCCGAGAGCCGACTATGGGGATAAGCCTTGAGATGGACTTGGCAGATCCAACTCGACGAGCTTGCTCTCGTAGATTACGTAGAACCACGGGCCTCTTTGCCGAGTGCGGATGATGGCTTCGACGTCATCCCACTGACTGACGAGCCACGTCAGCCAGCCCATGTCGTGGAGTCCTTCTTGCCACCGATCTGGAAGACGCGAAGCCCAGCGCTCACGAGGTGCTGGACCTCGGCCGGACGTGTACGTATGCGCTTGTCCCTCCCAATGACGATGAGACTCCGTGCTGCAACAGCTTGTATCCAATCGGGATCAGGCGTTCCGAGTGGACACTCGGGGATGAGAGGATGGCCAGCGTGCACGACATCCTCCCGAGCGGCGGCGAGTGTCTTGCCAAGGCCGAGCGCGCTCTCGTCGACGTAGAACCTCAAACGCTCGGCTTTGGCTACCACGTGCCCTATGCAGAGTCGATCACGCCGAGGCTCGGAGCAGCTCGTATCTCACCGCGGCTTCAACCGTCGCACGCGGCAGCTCATAGACCTCGGCTATCGAGTCCTGAGATTCACCCGCCTGGTAAAGCTCCCCGATGATCTCAGTTCGAACGCCTCGCACAACAGGCTCACCGAAGCCGTGGAGTGGATCAACGACAACCTCGTCGATCCCGGCGATCGGCCTCAGACGGCGAGGTTGCGCATCGCCATCTTCACCGGTCCAATCGATCGCGCTACGAAACCTGTCCGCCTCCTGCGACCAGCAGCGAAGCTGGCCGCTGCCGACGACGACCAGCGCCAGATGTGGATGCAGCTCCACTTTGTCTTGAACCACGCGCACGAGCTCGCGCCCTTCTGCAGCAAGCCACGTTCGCGCAGACGCCAACGGATAACGCACTTTCAGCTCCTGCCGAAGCGCTTCTACTGCTGGGCGCATCCGTATCAACGGGACGCCTGCGTCCCTGTATTCGGAGAGGAGCCTGGTCTCGACAAACTCGCCCCATGTCGCAAGCTCATCGCCTGTGTGACGCTCTCGCACGACGGGGTCGTACTGCTTCCCAGCACGTTCATAGCCGTCGATCCACCGGCGAGCCGTGCCAGCCCTTAGGCCGAGCAGACGATCAATCTGCGTCAGGCCGTAGGTCGGCCGATCAAGAAGGTCCACGACAGTGCCCATACCGAGCATCATCGCATCCCAGCCCCAGGAATCCGCCTTTCGAGTCCGAGCAGCCGCCTGCGCCTGATACCAAGCCACGCTGCTTAGCGTGCGTCTAGCATCGGCAGAAGTTCGAACAACGACCTCATACAGGCCAAAAACGGAGGGGGGGAGATTCGAACTCCCGGTACGCCAATAAGACGCACAATGGTTTTCGAGACCACCGCATTCAACCGCTCTGCCACCCCTCCGGGTGCTAGGCGACGCCCCCAAGGCTAATAGATCGGCTGTGTCTCGGGTCAGCCGCGGCTTTTCTATGTGGGTGGCACGGGCAGTCGGATCGAAAGCTCGACTCCAGCGTCCAGTGGAACGGTCGTGGAGAAGTACCCGCTAGCTGGATCGCGAACGTGCTCCAGGTAAGGCGACAAGTCGGGGTCGTCGGCGTTGAGGTCGGCGGCCACCAGTGCGGAGGGCGCCAGGCGTGGCTCCAGAAGGCGAAGGACGGTCAAGTAGAGATCGTTGCGTCCGTCCAGGAACAACAGGTCGACTGGCTCTGCGAGATCCGCCAGTGTCTGCAGGGCGTCTCCGCGGCGCAGCTCGACGAGATCCTCGAGGCCGGCTTCGGCCAGGTGACGACGTGCGGCCTGAACCTTGCTTTGGAGCATCTCGGTAGCGATCACTGACCCGGAGTATTCGCTGTCACGGATGGCGGCTGCAAGAAAGATCGTGGAGATGCCAAGCGATGACCCGAACTCCACGACCTTGCGCGCCCGGGTGCCCAAAACAAGCGTGTACAGCAGCTCACCAACGTCGTGAGCTATGGCCAGCGGCGCCTCGCCGTACAGCTCGTATCTCTGCGCTTGGGGAAGCCGATGGCCGATTTCAGCCTCGCGCGATTGGACTCGCTGCTTGGCGAGCGGGTCTTGCTGCTCGACTTGGGCGAAAAGCCGTGCAAGGACGTCAATGACGGCCGGCGATCTCAGCGTGGAAGGCATCAGATCAAGGCATGGCGGGAGCGCGTGATCGGGCCAATCGACAGCATGTCTCTCAAGCTCCCGGCGCCTGGCTTTGATGCTGTGCGGCATCGAAGAACCGTCCAAGGATCGTGCTCCCGACATTTTCAACGGCTGCCACATCGCCGGCATCGAGCGCGACCTTGATCGGCAGGTGAGGGCGCATGCTGGCTACCAGCCCGCCGTCCAGCTCGACGTGGAACTGCAGGCCGTACGCGCGGCCTGCACGGAACGCTTGATTGACGCACCGATCGCTGCTTGCCAGCAACTCCGCGCCCGGCGGAATCGTGAACATGTCGTCGTGCCAATGAAGCACGGGAACGAATCGACCAGACGGCCCCAGCACGCCGTCACGCTCACCCGCTGGGGTCAACGCGACGCTGCCAATGCCGACCTCGGTGGATCCCGTGGAGCCGACCTGACCGCCGAGCGCACACGCAAGTAGCTGAGCGCCAAGACAGACCCCGAGGACCGGCATGTCCGCCGCTACAGCCCCCGCTAGCAGATCGATCTCAGCTGCCAGATGCGGATACTGCTCGGTATCGCCAACGCCCATCGGCCCACCGAGCACGACAAGCCCTGCCAGCTGATCAAGGCTCGGCAGTGTGTCCCCGCGGTAGAGATGACGCTCATCGAGCTCGATGCCGTGCGCGTGCGCCTGCACGGCGATGAGGCCCGGCCCCTCAAACGGAACATGCTGCAGAACCGCCCACACCGACATCAGTCACTCACCGTCCGTCGCTGTTGGTGGGTGAGGGTCTCATTCACAGCCCGAGTTTGCGAACGCCCGTCTCGTCGAAGCCGAGGTGGTGACCAACCTCGTGGCGCACCGTCTGGATGACGTGCTGGCGCAGGCGTTCGGGATCGCTCCCGAAGTCGCGCACCAGTGTGTCGCGAAAAATCAGGATCTCGTCCGGCAAGCCACCGCCCCCGAAGAAAGGGCTCCCACCCCGCCTGGAGCCTACGTACATGCCGTACGCGTGGTTCTCGGCACCACGGTCGGACACGACGACCGCCACATGCTCGAGCGCTTGTTGGAACTCGAGCGGTAGTTCGTCGAGCGCTGAGCTGACAAGCTCCTCAAATTCCTGCTCGCTGTAGTGCCGGTGCTTGCTCATGGCTTGGTCGCGTCGAGCCTAGCTCACCTCGCTGCGCTCATGGGTGCACCGATGGGCACGACACGCTTGTTATACTCGCCAAGTATGACTGGCCGGATCGGCGCTAAGGGGCAGGTGGTGATTCCGAAGGCGTTGCGGGATCGCGCTCGCTTGCATCCGGGTGATGAGGTCGACTTCGACTGGCGCGACGATGAGATCGTGCTTGTCGCGCGGCGATCGCCTGCGCATCTAGGCGGGCGCTTCGCAAAGACGGGGATGGCGGCGCGTCTGCTCGAGGATCGGGCGCGCGAGCCTCAGTGAGCGTTTGTCTGGATTCCTGGGCAGTCCTTGCCTGGCTGGATGGCGAGGAGCCTGCGCTCACGAGGATCGAGCAGTCACTTGCGGATCGCCCGGTGGTGAGTTGGGTCAACCTCGTGGAGGTCTATTACCGAGTGGCGCGCGATCAGGGCCAGGGGGCCGCAGACGAGACGCTGGCAGATCTTCGTGGGGCGCTCGCACCGGACCTTCCGGGAACGGCTCGGATGATCGAGGTGGCACGCCTGCAGGCCAGGGCGCCAATTGCGCTTGGGGATTGCTTCGCGGTTGTGACCGCGGCGGCGCACGATCTGCCGCTCCTGACTGGAGATCCCGAGATCATCGATCTCGCGGACGGTCCTTGCAAGGTCGTGGATCTCCGGTCTCGCGTGTAGTCGAGCTTTGGCTTCGCGGTCAGATCGCCGATCCGCGCAGCCCGATCCGAGCAGCCTTAACCGGAGCTGGGGGCGCGCTGTGCGATGAGCTGCGCCGCGTCGGGCAGCTCTGTGCGAGAGCGGTCAACGAGAACGGGAGCATCGAATGCTGCGTCCAAGGCGCCGGGGGAGACCTCGGCGGGTGAGTCGAGCGTGTGCAGGACGGTTTGAACGAACGCGTCGGGACGGTCGCTCTGCGGATAGTGGTTGGCGCCGGGGATCAGGTAGAACGCATTGCGGCCGGGCTTGAACATCAGGTGCTTGTGCCAGACATGGTTTGCCACTCGGATTGGCGCGATCGTGTCGTTCAGCCCCCAGACAAGCGTTGTGGGGAGTGCGGTCGCGGCGAGCGATCGTAGCCAGGACTCCTCGTCGATCGAGGGTTCGACGAGGTATTGGATCGTGTCGTGCAGCACGGCGATGCCGTCGCAGTGCGCAAAGGTGGCGGCCAGCGCCTGCACCTCGGGATGATCAGGCCCGCGGGGCGGGGTGAACGCGACAGCTCCCAGTCCGGCCGCGAACAGCTCGGGCGTCAGCTGCGAGAGTATCTCCGGGTTGTGAAGCATGAGCCGCTGTGCGTCGGTCAGGTTGGAGAGCGGTAGAAACATGTTGCCGTTTGACAGCACCAGGTGATCGATCGCAACCTCCGATCGTCCAGTTACTCCTGCGGCTGCATGGACGAGCGCGACGCTGTCGCCCCTGTCGTGGGCCACGACGACAGCGGACTCGGCTCCGACGATGCGTGCGAGGTAGTGATCCAGTAGCCCCGCGTCGCGCTGGAGGCTGTAGCCCCACGCACGCGGCTTGTCGGAGAACCCGAAGCCGGGGAAGTCGAGCAGGCATACCCGGTAGCGCGTGCTCAGCCGCTCGGCTACCTCGAACCAGTCAATGCTGCATGTTGGGAAACCGTGTACCAGCGCAAGCGCCGGGGCAGCTGGGTCCCCAAGCTCGACGTGGAATACACGTACGGGCGCCGCTTCGCTGCCCGGGCTCCACGAGAAGTGTGCGCCACGAGCCCACCATTCCTGAGCACGCGAGATCGTCGCGTCGGTCATGGAGACGACCCTAACGGACGACCCGCGGAGGGTGATCGTCGACGGTGTTGCTTGAACAGCTTGCCGGGAGATCAAGCACCGGCCTTCCCCACCGCACGCTAGGCTCGAACCCCCGCAAATCCCTGGAGGCGACCGCACGTCATGTCCACTAGAAGCGCTGTGATCTGCCAACCCCTACGCACGCCCGTGGGGCGCTTCGGCGGTGTGTTTCGTGACGTGGACGCGGCGGTGCTTGCGGCGACGGTGATCCGCGAGCTGGTCGCCCGCACAGGGCTTCAGGGGCAGCACGTGGACGATGTGATCATGGGCCAGTGCTATGCCAGCGGCGAGGCGCCGGCGATCGGCCGCGTCGCGGCGCTGGATGCGGGGCTGGGGGTGGATGTTCCCGGCCTGCAGATCGACCGCCGCTGCGGCTCGGGCTTGCAGGCTGTGATCTATGGCTGCTTGCAGGTGCAGACGGGTGCTGCGGAGCTCGTGCTGGCGGGCGGCGCAGACAGCATGAGCCAGGCGGAGTTCTATTCGACGAGGCCGCGCTGGGGCGCAAAGAGCGGCGCGATCCGGCTGGAGGATCGCCTGGAACGCGCGCGTGTGAACGCGGGTGGCGTGAACCACCCGGTGCCGGGTGGCATGCTCGAGACGGCGGAGAACGTCAGGCGCCAGTACTCGATTCCCAGGGACAAGCAGGACGAGATCGCGTTGCGCTCGCACCAGCTCGCGGTTGCTGCCCAGCAAAGCGGTGCGTTCGCTGAGGAGATCGTGCCCGTTGCGGTGCCCGGCCGCGGCGGCGAGACGGTGGTGGCGCTCGACGAGCACCCCCGCGCCGACACCACCCTCGAGGCGCTGGGCAAACTGCGGGCGATCATGGGCAAGGACGACCCCGATGCGACTGTTACAGCTGGCAACAGCAGCGGCCAAAACGACGGCGCTGCAGTGTGCATTGTCACCCATCCGGAGAAGGCCGCGGAACTGGGGCTGCAGCCACTCGCGCGCCTGCGCTCCTGGGCGGTGGCGGGCGTGCCGCCGGAGACGATGGGCATCGGGCCGGTGCCGTCCACTGCGCTGGCACTTGAGCGGGCGCGACTGACGTTGAAGGACCTCGACCTTATCGAGCTCAACGAGGCGTTTGCCTCACAGGTGCTTGCAGTACTTGGCGAGTGGGATCTTCAGGACGGTCTCGAGCGGGTCAACGTGAATGGGTCGGGCATCTCGCTCGGTCACCCCGTCGGCGCCACCGGCGCCAGGATCCTTGCCACGCTCCTGCGTGAGATGCGGCGACGCGGCGCGCGGCTCGGCCTTGAGACGATGTGCATAGGTGGAGGCCAAGGCCTGGCTGCGATCTTCGAAAGCGTGGACGCATAGCTCTGCCTTACGCGGCGACGCTGAAGTTCTGGGCGAACGACCGCTCGGCTCGCGCGGCGCTATGGGTTGGGCAGTACACGCCGCGCACGCTGCCATCGCTGACGCCGAACGCAAACCACACGCCGCCGCGCCACGCGAAGCGGAAGAAGCGGTCCTCGTGCGAGCCGAGCAGCTCTCGCTCACGGGCCCATGCTGTGGTGACCACACTGCTTGGGATCGTGGCCTCGCAGGAGCAATCCTCAGATAGGTAGCCGGATGAGACACACTGCATCAGCTCGCCGGAGTCGCGGCTGCGCGTCGCTGTGTGGTCAGCAGGAAGTGCCGAGCCAGGTCGGTGTGGCGGACGTGGAGTGGTTGGCATGGGGGGAAATTGAAAGGGCATTGGCGGCCTGCTTGACGTTGGAAGGGGATTCGGCTGGGACGACACGTGCCCGAAACGGGCAAATCTCTGTAGTCCCTTTCGGGCAGTGTGAGCCCGCGCTCGGCGGAAAGCCAGCTAGTTGGACGTGTGTACTAGGAGGCCAGAGGCCGCAGGACGCCGCAAGCATCCCCGTCCGCAGGCTGAGTGCGGGCCTGGCGCGGTGCCAGGAACCGACTCTAGGAGCGCGATGCGGCGGCTGGCGGGCGCATGCTCGTGCGCCGCACGGCGCGGCTTCTCAGCCGCTGCAACAGGTCGCGCTCGGCTTCGGCGCCTTTGCGCGTCAGGGCCCCCGCGATGTGGACCGATCCACGCTGGACGCTCCAGTAGCCGGTGTGGGTCTGCTTGATGGTGAGCCGCTCGGTAGGTTGCATGCTCGTCCTCCGCTGGTGGGGAGAACAAGTTTGCCGATAGCGCTTCAAGCGTGGGTAACTTTTCGGTTAGGAAGCACTCAGCCGCGCCGGCGAGAACTACCCCGCCGCATGCGGTGCACCCGGCGCAGTTCCTCGACGGCTTCGTCACGGCCGCCGAGCGCCGCGTGGGGGCCGTCGCCGAGGAGCTCCACCTCTAGGCGCTGGCGCAGCAGCTCACCGGCGATGGCGTCCGCGCGCTGCGCCTCGGCACCGGGTCGGGAGCTGACGGCGCGATCCAGGCGCTGGCCACGAAACAGCAGTCCCACACCGTCATCCAATGCCCAGCCGCCGGGCAGCGTGCCCTCGCGCACGGCGGCAAGCCAAACTGGCAGTCGCTCGGGCTCACCGTCGGCGTGGACACTGAGCGAGCCTTCCAGCACGCCTAGTCCGGCGATCGTTTCCGGTGCCCCGCTGGAGCGTGTTACCCCGCCCTGAAACCAGCACATGGCGCCGGCGCTGAGCCCGGCGAGCACGGTGCCTTTCTGCCACGCCTGCACGAGCAGCTCGTCGATGCCATGGGCTTGCCACAGCGCGAGCAGGTTGCGCATCGAACCGCCGCCTACGTACACGATGTCTTGTTCGAGCACGATGTCGGCTAGCGAGCGGGTGGAGTTACGCAGATTGAATAGCGACACGTATTCGGGTACGCACGCGCGCTCGCTGAAGCGAGCTTTGAAGGCGTTGATCAGCGAGGTGGTGTCGCCCGATGCGGTCGGCATGAACAGGATCCGTGGTTCGGCCACGTCGGCGAGCGACAGCACAAAATCGTCCAACAGCGGGTTGCTCGGCTCCATCGTGAAGCCGCCTCCGCCCATGGCAAAGATCTGGCGGGTCTCCATCGCAGCGACAGGACGCGGGGTCATCGAGCGGGCCGCCTCAAGCTGCCACCGCCGATGTTGCCATGAGCTTTGGTGTGCCGAGGAACTCGCCGTGTAGGCGTGTCTCGCGCACTCCTGCGCCATCGTGCTCGACGAAAAACGCGTTTCCGTCGGGGCGTGAGGCGACGACCCGCTCGAGGCTGGTGCCGCGGAAGTGCAATGCCACTCCGTCCTCGGCAGCGAACCCGGGTCGCATGCCGTCGGCGACAAAGCGGTGGTACTCGGCCCGTCGCTCGGGCTCGGCGTCGTAGTGCACACAGTTGGAGTACGGCAGCAGACCCAGCCCACGTACGATCCGAGGCGCGCCGTGGAAGGCGCTGAGCGCCTGGTCGAACCAGCACAACGAGCCGGCGGAGGGGCCGCACATGACGATGCCTCGTCGCCACGCTTTGCGCAGGATTGCGTCCAGCCCGTGCGCGCGCCACGCGCCGAGCATGCTCAGCATGTTGCCGCCACCGACGTAGATCAGGTCTTGGCTGAGCAGGTGGGTGGCGAGGTCGTCCTCGACCCCATCTGTGCCTTGGTCGCGCCTGAACAGCGACAGGTGGCTGGCGTCGCAGGTTGGGGAGAAGCGTCGGTAGAAGCGCACCACGTAGTGGTCGGCGTCGCCTGACGCTGTCGGTAGGAAGCATACGCGTGGCCGCGAGGCCTGCGTGAGCTCAAGCACGTAGTCGTCAAGCAGAGAGCTATCTCTCTCCATCGAAAACCCGCCGCCTCCAAGGGCGACGATCTGGGGAGCTCTGTCTGGCATGACCCTCTTCCTCGGCTGGGATGCGCAACGTGCAGCCTGACCCAGCATGCAGCAGCGTCCGCCGCATGGATATGGACCGGCGTCCCATATCGGCCGTCCCGGCAATCGACAATCGCCCAGTCGTGCCACACGCTCAGTCGTGCGCCACGCGCAGTCGTGCCCATAGAGTGTGGGCGATGGCAACGGCAGCAATCTCTCTCCAGGGCGTGTCTAAGCGCTTTGGCGAGATCAAGGCGGTGAACGGCCTCGACCTGGAGGTCCCGACGGGCGTGTGCTTCGGCCTGCTGGGCCCGAACGGGGCGGGCAAGTCGACGACGATGCGTATGCTGACGGCGCAAACGCTGGCGGACGAGGGCAGCATCTCGGTGCTGGGGTTCCAGCTGCCGGGGGAGTCCAAGCAGTCACGCCTGGAGATGGGTGTGGTGCCGCAACTGGACAACCTGGACACGGAGCTCACGTGCAGGCAGATCCTGACGGTGTTCGCGCGCCTCTATCGCGTCCCGCGGGGGGAGCGCACGGAGGCGGTCAAGCGAGCGCTTGAGATCGCCAACCTGGTGCCGCGGGCGGACACGATCGTGAAGGAGCTGTCGGGCGGCATGCGCCGCAGGCTGCTGGTGGCGCGCGGGCTGATCCACCGTCCTCGCCAGGTGTTGCTGGACGAGCCGACGGTGGGCCTCGATCCGCAGGTGCGCCAGGAGCTGTGGACGTTGATCGACGGGTTGCGCGCGAGCGGCGTGACGGTGCTGATGAGCACGCACTACATCGAGGAGGCGGAGCGCTTGGCGGACACGGTGGCGGTGATGTCGGGCGGGCGGATCATCGCGCAGGGCACGCCGGCGGAGCTGGTGCGCGCGCACGTGGGCGAGCAGGTGCTGGAGGTGTATGGGCCGCCGGAGCGTCTGGCGGAGGTGGACGAGCTGGCATCGAGCAACGGCTGGTCGAGCAGGCGTAGCGGCCCGGCTGTGGCGATCATGCGCGCGGAGAGCCTGGACGGCCTGGCGCCGGAGGGCGTGCGTCGCCCGGCGAACTTGGAGGACGCGTTCGTGGCGTTGACAGGGGAGGAGATCGAATGAGTTGGAGTTCGCAAGGCGACACAGCGGTAGTGGGCCGGGCGCCCGCGAGCGCCCGGCGTATCGGCCGTTTGGAACCGGCGGCGCTGGCGGGGGTGATGAGCCGCGATGTGGCGATCTTCGGGCGCTACTGGAAGGCGACGACCTTCTCCTCGGTGGTGCAGCCAACGATTTACCTGCTGGCGTTCGGGCTGGGCTTCGGCACGCTCGTGAAGTCGATCGGGCACGTGAAGACAATCGAGTACATCGGTACGGGCACGGTGGCGACGGCGGTGCTGTTCTCCTCGGCGTTCCCGGGCATGTTCAACACGTTCATCCGCTGGCAGTTCCAGCGCACGTACGACGCGATGCTGGCGGCGCCGGTGGACGTGGAAGAGCTGATCACGGCGGAGGTGCTGTGGATCTCGCTGCGCGCGGGCGTGTATGGGATGGCGCCGATCCTGGTGGCGTTCGCGTTTGGCCTTGAGCCGGAATGGGGGATGCTACTGGTGCCACTGATCGGCTTTGTGACGGGCTTCGGCTTTGCTGCGTTCGGCGTGACGGTGGCGGCGGTAGCGAAGACGATCGACAACTTCAACTACATAACGAGCGCGGTGCTGACGCCGATGTTCCTGGTGGCGGGCACCTTCTTCCCCGTGTCGTCGCTGCCGGAGGGCATCCGCCAGGTGGCGCAGGTGAACCCGCTGTATCACTGCGTGCAGCTCGTGCGCGACGCGTCGCTTGGCACGCTTGGCACGGCCGACCTCGGCCATGCGGCGGTGCTGCTGGCGTTCGCACTGATCATGTGGCGCCTGGCGATATCGCAGCTGGGCAAACGCCTAATCGACTAGGGCTAGGGCGGCCGCTGGCCTGCGCGAGGCGGCGTCCTCGGTCGCTCGCGTGCACAGCACGCCACGCTCCTTGCGTCCTTGCCTCGCTTGACCAGCGACCGCCTAGCGGCGTTGTGGCGCATATGAAGCTTTGAGGTTTTTCACACACTGCTCCTACGAGGGCGGGCAATGCTGACCTCGTGAGCTTCTGGTGGAAGACAGGTTCGGCCGTGGCCCCTGGAGCGTCAGCGCTACCGGCCGCGCGCAAACCGCATAGTGCTGGCGCACGTGCCGATGCTGCAGAGGCGCCTCGCTCCGGCGCCGGCGCACGTGCGCTGGTTGCGCGCATCCCGCGCCCGGAGCTGCTTGCGTTGATGGTGCTGGCGGGAGTGCTCAACCTGTGGTCGCTCAGCCGCAACGGCTGGGCAAACGAATACTACGCAGCGGCTGTGCGCTCGATGAGCTCCAGCTGGCACGATTTCCTGTTCGCGTCGCTGGACAAGGGCGGGGTGATGACGGTTGACAAGCCGCCGTTGGCGCTGTGGATCGAGGCGCTATCGGTGCGGGTGTTCGGCTACCACTCGCTTAGCGTCCTCGTGCCGCAGGCGTTGATGGGTGTGGCAAGCGTGGCGCTTGTATATGACCTCGTGCGTCGCCGCTTTGGCCGCGGGGGCGGCTTCGTGGCGGGCCTGGCTTTGGCGCTGACACCGATCACGGTTGCGATCTCGCGCCACAACAACCCGGACGCGTTGCTGGTGCTGTGCTGCGTGGCGGCGCTGTGGTGCACGGGACGCGCCTTCGACGCCGCACCTGAGCGCTCGGCCACGCGCTGGCTGGTGGCAGCAGGCGTGCTGGTGGGCCTGGGCTTTGAGACGAAGATGCTGGTTGCGCTTGTAGTGGTTCCCGGCATCACGGCGGCGTGGCTGTGGGCAGGGCCGGCGGCGAGGGGCCGGCTGCACGCGCTGCGCCAGCTGCTGGCGGGCGGCAGCGCGATGGCGCTCGTGGGCGGCGCTTGGCCGCTGCTGGTGGAATTCACGCCCGCGGCAGATCGCCCATGGATCTCAGGCACGAGCGACAACCGCGTGTTGTCTTTGATCTTCGAATACAACGGCCTCGGCCGTGTGGACGGGCAGGCGGGTGGCCCTGCCGGGGCTGCAGGTCCAGGCGGCGCGGGCAACGTGTTCGGTGGTTCCAGCGGGCCGCTGCGCCTGCTCAACCCCGCGCTGGGCGGCCAGGCTGGCTGGCTGCTTGGGTTCGCGCTGGTGAGCAGTCTGGGTATTCTCGTGGCCAGCCGCTTGCGTCGCACGGACGCGCGCAGTGGCTGGCTGCTGGCGGTGGGGGGCGCGTTTGCGACGGCGGCCGTCCTGTTTAGCTTCGCCGGCGGCATCTTCCATCCCTATTACGTGTCGCTGCTCGCTCCGTTTGCTGCGGCGCTCGTGGGTGCGGGTGCCGCACAGCTGATCGGTGGCTCTGTGAATACCCGCATCGTGGGTCCGCTGGCGGTGGTCGCGGGGGTGGTTACCGAGCTGATAATCATGGGTGACTATCCGGGGCAGCTGCCTTGGCTTGAGCCACTTCTGATCGTGGTGGGCGTGCTGACGGTGATCGTGCTGGTGGCGTTCGGCTCGCGCACGGTGCGAACGGTGGCAGTTGGCACCGCGGTGGCGGCGCTGCTGGCGGCACCGTCAGTGTGGGCGTTCGACACGCTTGGGCATGCCACCAGCGGTACGTTCCCCGCCGGCGGCCCCACGTCTGCGGAGACTGTTGGCTTTGGCGGCCCAGGTGGCGGAGGCGGCATACGTGGCGGCTTCGGCGGAGCTGGACGCGGCGCCTTTGGCGGCGGCTCCCGCGGTGGCTTCGGCGGGGCTGCAGGCTCTGGTGCTCGCCCGACCGGTGCGGGCACGATCCCGGGAGCGGCTGGCCCCGCGGTAGGTGTTCCCGGTGCGGCAGCCGGCGCTGTAGGGCTGCCGGGCAGTGGCTTCGCGGGGGGTGCGGGTGGTCGCGCTGGCCCCGGCGCGGGTGGCGCGTTTGGTGGCGCAGGCTCGCTGACGAGCGCGCTTTCCTACATCTCGGTGCACGGCGGTGGCACGCTGGCAGTGTCCAGCCAGTCGACGGCGGCGTCGGCGATCATCGCGGGCCACACGAACGTGGCAGGCATTGGCGGCTTCTCGGGCAGGGAGAGCGACCCGAGCGTTTCGTGGCTGGCGCAGGAGGTACGCGAGGGCAAGATCCGCTGGGTGCTCGCTGAACAGAGCGGCGGCTTTGGTGGGAACACGCCCGGCGAAACACGAGTGGGCTCCAAACCGGCGATGGCGGCAGCGGTGAAGGCTTGTCAGGCGGTGACGCTGTCGACGCGTGCGAGCACCGGCACGGGCACGTTTGGCGCGGCAAGCGCCACCAGCACATCCACGGCGGCGAGCGCGGGCAAACTGTATGACTGCCAGGGCGACGCGGCGGCGCTGGCGGCTCTTGGCACGCAACAATCTCACTCGTGAAGGTCCTAGTCGTGGACGATGACCGCGCGGTGCGTGAAGCGCTGCGCCGTACGCTGACGCTCGCGGACTACGAGGTGACGTGGCGCAGGACGGCGAGTCGGCGCTCGAGCGGATCGTGCAGGCGCTGCCTGACGCGGTGGTGCTGGACGTCGGCTTGCCGGGGATCGACGGCTTGGACGTGTGTCGCCGGGTGCACGTTGGCGAGCTGAAGGCGCGGCTGCGGGCGCTGCTGCGCCGGGCGAAACCAAAGCCGGACTCCGATGCGCCCGACTGGCTTTCGTTTGAGGAGCTGCGGCTGGATCCCGGCCGCCATGGCGCGCAGGTGGGCGAGACCTTTGTGGAGCTGACACGCACGGAGTACCAGCTGTTGGAGCTGCTGCTACTGAACCGCGGATGGTGCTCTCGCACAGCGTGATCTACGACCGCGTGTGGGGTTATGACTTTGGCCCTACATCGAACGCTCTGCGCGTGTACGTGGGCTATTTGCGCCGCAAGCTGGAGGCGGCAGGCGCGCGCAACCTGATCCACACGGTGCGCGGCGTGGGTTACGCGCTACGCGAGCCGTGAGCCCCGGCGAGCGAAGGCCTGCGGGTAAGCGAAGGCCTGCCGGCGGCGCGGCCCGCGATGGCCCCGCCGATGATGTGCGGCTGGACGAGGTCGTGCAGGGGATGGTCGCAAGCGCCCGCCGGCGTGGTGAGGTCGGCTTCGAGCTGAGTCTGGAGCTGACGATGGTGCTGGGACGGGCAGACAGGATCGGACGGGCGCTGTCCAACCTGATCGACAACGCGCGCAAGTGGAGCCCCGCGGGCGGCGTGGTGGAGGTTGCGCTGAAGGGCGGTGTGTTGAGCGTGCGCGATCGCGGCCCTGGCTTTCAGGAGGCCGACCTGAGCGGGCAGCGCACACCACCGTTCGGAACGAACCGTCTCCGTCTCCAAAATACAACCCACCCGAAGGCTGGTAGCGGCGAACTACGGAAGGAAATTCGACTAGAGCGTCTAATACGACTGCGGGGAAGCCGCAACTTTGTGGTTCCTGGGGAGTCGATGAGGGTAGAACGCTAGAGGTTAGGTCCTAACGGGAGGTCGGTATGAGGTCGCACGCTCGGGTTTGGTTCTTGGCACTGCTTACGGGCGTGCTCGTATCTCTGGTCGCGTCTGCTGGGGCGCAGGCGGCGGAAGCGCCCTCCGCAAAATTGGTCGCGGTGAACTGCAAGGTCGAAACCTGCGCCCAGACGGAAACAGAAATCAATCTGGGCTTCCCCTTCGGCGAACAAGACTACGTAGAACCGAAGGCTCCGAGTCCGGAAGAAGCCGAATCCGAAGGCTTCCTGCAGGCTGGCGGACGGGTGCCCTACGGGATCACCGACTTCAAGGTGGCCACGGGTGAAGGCGAAACTCTCCCGACCGAGAGGCCGACGGCCATAGTCACACACCTGCGTACCGATGTCGCCCCGGGGCTCTCGACCAACCCGAGCGCCGTGCCTACCTGTTCCACAGACGAATTCGGCGCCGCGGAAGTGTTCCCGGGCACCGGGTTCTACGGAGCGCCTACCTGCGCGAAGAAGGGCGAACCGAACTCCACTCAGGTCGGCAAGCAGCACGCAACGGTATTCGTGGAGCTCAATAAGGAAACTAAAACCGGCATCGACCTGGCGTTGGAAGGGACTGTCTACAACCTCGACCCGGCTGAAGGCCTCGCTTCGGAGTATGGGGTCGCGCTCAAGCTCCCGATCGCGGTGACTGCCGGTGCGCTTGAAGAATATTTCGCTTACTTGGAAAGCATCAAAGACCCGCTAGTGCCGACGTCCGAACAACAGGAAGAAGCGGAGGAAGGTCAGTACTACGCTCACACACTGATTGAAGGCAACGTCGAATGGGGTGCGCAGGCGAAGGGAACGGGCAAGGGCGACTACCACGACTATTTCGAAATTAACGTCTCCCCTGCGCTGCCGCTGATCAGCTCGCGCCTGGATTTCGAAGGCATCAACGGCACGGGTGACTTCGTCACCAACGCGACTAGCTGCCCCGGTCACAACACGACTGTGCTGAAACTGACGGACGTGGAAAAAGAAACGGTCAAAACCGAATACACGACGCCCGTGGGACTCAAAGGCTGTAGCGGCGAAGCGGGCTTCGAACGTCTCCCGTTCGAACCCGAATTCGCCCTGCGCTCCGGCTCCACGGCATCGGATGAGCCCAACGAGATCACGGCCGAAGTCTTCGAGGAACACAACCCGAAAAGGGTCGACGCTTCGCAGGTCAAGACGGCGTCGATCACTATGCCTGAAGGAATGACGCTGAACCCGTCCGCTGCCGCTGGGCTGGAAGCCTGCACGCCGGCCCAGGCGCGCATCCACAGCGAAGAATTCGGCGTGGAATGCCCGACTGGCTCGGATCTAGGCACGGTCAGCCTCGACGTGCCGACGCTCCCCAATGGGTCGTTGACCGGCAACGTCTACCTCGGCAGCCCTGAATCGGGTCCGATCACGGCGCCTCCATACATCATCTACGTTGTCGCCAACTCCAAACGATATGGCGTCTCTGTCCGCCTCAAAGCGGAAGTGATACCGAACGAAGTGACGGGCCAGTTGACGACGGTCTTCCAGGAAAACCCGGAACAGCCGTTCAGCAACCTGACCATCAACTTCGACAGAGGAACGCTCACGTCGATTGCGAACCCGCTGATCTGCGGGACTCCCATCGGCTCGGCCAACTTCACGCCGGTCTCTGGGACGGCGGCGCAAATCGAACCATTCGGTGTCTCCATCACCGGCTGCGCGGCGTCGCTACCGTTCTCGCTCAGCCAGAGCACTGAAAGCGATGGTGCGACCGGTGGTGCGCACACCGCGTACACGTTCAACCTGGCGCGTGCAGACGGCCAGCAGTACCTGCAGAAAATCAAGACGACGCTACCCGCGGGGCTCGTTGGCGAGATCCCGGCGATCACCCTTTGCGGTGAACCGGGGGCGTCCAAAGGCGAATGCCCGGCGTCCAGCAAGATCGGCACCGCGACCGTGGCAGCGGGTTCGGGCAGCTTCCCGTACTCGTTCTCCGGGCCGGTGTACATGACGGGCCCCTACAACGGTGCGCCGTTCGGTCTGTCGATCAACGTGCCTGCTGTTGCCGGTCCGTTCAACCTCGGGCCAGTGGTCACCCGCTCGACGATCAACATCAACCAGACGACAGCGCGGGTCACAGCGGAAACGACGCTGCCGACGATCGTCAAGGGCGTGCCGCTGCGGATGCGCTCGCTCAGCGTCAACGTCAACAAACAGGGCTTCCTGCTGAACCCGACTAACTGCTCGGCGGAGGCGACGGAAACGACGCTCACCTCGACGTTCGGGACGGTCCAGACGGGGCTGTCGAGTCCATTCCAGGCCGAAGGCTGTGGTGCACTGGCGTTCAAGCCCGCGTTCACCGCATCCACTAGTGGGAAACACTCCAAAGAAAATGGCGCAAGCCTTGTGACGACGATCACGCAGGCATCCGGCCAAGCGAACATGAAATCGGTGCTCGTGACGTTGCCGAAAGTGCTGCCGTCGCGCCTGACGACGCTGCAGAAAGCGTGCCTGGCAAAGACGTTCGAAGAAAACCCGCTCAGCTGCGCAAAAGTCGCTCCGGGATCGGAAGTAGGCACCGCCACCGTGGTGACGCCGACGCTCCCCGTGGTGATGAAAGGCCCGGCCTTCCTCGTCTCGCACGGAGGCGAAGAATTCCCGGCACTCGAGCTCGTGCTCGAAGGCGACGGCGTGCGGATCATCGTCGAAGGCAAGACGAACATCAAAAAAGGCATCACCACGACGAACTTCGAGACCACGCCGGACGTGCCCGTCTC
>DATHLT010000026.1:0-27583 GCA_035487855.1 Solirubrobacteraceae bacterium | reverse complement strand
GAAGGAGGCCGTCGTGCGGCTGATCGAGGAGGGGCGGTTGGAGACGCTGTTTCAGCCGATCTGGAACCTCGACGCGCAGACCCTGCTCGGCGTCGAGGCGCTGACCCGCCCCAACCCCTCCTATGGACTATCTGGCCCCGCGGAGGCCTTCGACATAGCGGAGCAGATCGGACGCGTGCATCAACTCGACGTGATGTGCGTGGAGAACGCGCTGCGGCTTGCTCCTCAGCTACACCCAGGTGTGCTGCTGTTCCTGAACCTCTCCCCGCTGACTCTCGACTTGGACGCCGAGGCAGACGCGTGGCTCGCTCCCGCCGTGGAACGGGCCGGACTAACACCACAGGCAGTCGTGGTGGAGGTCACCGAGCGCTCCGGCGGACGCACCGAGCGGGTTATCAAGCGCCTGAAGCACCTACGCGAGCAAGGCTTCAAGATCGCCGTCGACGATGTCGGAACGGGTAACTCCGGCCTCGAGATGCTGAGCAAGATCGACGCCGAGTTCGTCAAGCTCGACCGCAGCATCATCTGCGCTGCTGCAACCGAGTCGAGCGCGCGGGCAGTGCTGATGGCGATGGCCACCTTCGCGCGCCAGACAGGGGCGTTTGTGATCGCCGAGGGCATCGAGGACGAGGACATACTCCAGTTCCTCCGTGCCATCAACGAACAGCACGAACTCGCCTCCGACGCGATCATTCAGGGCGGCCAGGGCTACGGCCTCGGGCGCCCGTCGCCCGAACTCACACCAGGCTCGCCCGCAATCCTCCACGACGACCACAGCCGCAGCCATCCGTTGCCGGCCGGCTGACAGGCGCACCGTCTGGTGGGCTACCCGCTGGAGCGCACACGCGACAAGGTCAGCGCGAATAGCTGATCCGGATCCGTCAGCCAGCGAACTAGCTCGAGGCCGGCAGCCGCGAGATCGCCCTCCAGGCGTTCGGGTGTGAACTTCGCGCTGATCTCTGTGCGTAGCTCCTCGCCCACATCGAAGTGCACCGGCAGATCGAGGTCGCGCACGAGCGTCGTGTGCTCGCGACGTGCACGCAAGCGCATCTCGATCCACTCGTTCTCAGTGTCGAACAGCGCCACGTGATCGAAGTCATCGGGGTCGAAGTCCGCGCTCAGCTCGCGGTTGAGGACGCGAAGAACATTGCGGTTGAACTCCGCCGTTACCCCCTGGGCGTCATCGTAGGCAGCCTCGAGCACACGGGGGTCCTTGACCAGGTCGGTGCCCATCAGCAGGAAATCCGATGGCCCCAACAGGCTCGCGATCTTGCGCAGCACGCGGCGGCGGCTGCCAGGTGGGAAGTTGCCGATCGTGCCGCCGAGGAAGGCCACGATGCGCGGTCCCTCAGCCGGCGGTATGTGTTCGAGGTGGCGCTCGAAGTCGCCGATCACGCCGTGCACCCGCAGGCCGGGATACTCGCTGGTGAGTGCATCCGCGCAGTCGCGGACCATGCTCTCCGTCACGTCCACCGGGATGTAGCGATCGAGTGTGCCCGTGGCTTGCAGCGCGTCCAGCAGCACTCGAGTCTTGGCCGCCGTGCCCGAGCCGAGCTCGACCAGCTCGACCGCGCCGGTCAGCTCTGCCAGCTCGTCCGATCGTTCCTCGAGGATCGCGCGCTCGGCACGCGTTGGGTAGTACTCCGGCAGGTCGCAGATCTGATCGAACAGCTCCGCCCCGCGCGCATCGTAGAAATGCTTCGGCGGTAGCTCCTTGAACGGACGGGTGAGTCCATCCAGCACATCATCCGCAAGCGAGCGTTCCTGCGTGCCGTCCAGATGGGAGTCGATGCGGATCGCCTCCGCCAGTGGCTGCTGTGGCGTCGATGGCTCCATCACAGCTCCCTCGCCAAACGCACACCCGCAAAGATTTGGCGTCGTATCGGCAGGTCCCAGTTGCGGAACGTCGTGCTCGCCACCCGCGGATGGGTTGCCCACGAGCTACCCCTGAGGACGCGGTAGCTCTCGCCGAAGAACACCTCCGAGTACTCGCGGTAGGGATAGGCGACAAACCCCTGGTAGCCGCCAAACGTCGAGCTGGTCCATTCCCACGTGCGACCGATGCCCGCCAGGTAGCGGCTCTGTCCGAACTCGCCGCTGCGGGCGGGCTCACCATCGACCTGCTGGGTCCAGGTCACCGCCTTCTCCCACTCCGCCTCCGTGGGCAGGCGCGCGCCATGGGCACGCGCGAAGGCGTCGGCCTCGAACCAGGAGACGTGGCAAACCGGCGCCTCCGGGTGGCCTGCCGCCACGGAGGGATGGTGCGAGATGTCGTACTCCTCCTTCCACGCCCAGCCCTCGCGCGACCACCACTCACGTCGCTCGTAGCCGCCGCCCTCGCTGAAATGAAGCCAGCTCGCGTTGCTCACCGGACGCTGCGCGATCGCAAAGGCGGCCACCTCCACCAGGTGGCGCGGACGCTCATTGTCGTATGAGAAGCCATCTGTGCCAGCGCCCATTGAGAACGCCCCGCTGGGGATCTCGAGCCATCCCCGCGGAGCATCGTCGGCGGTGAGCGCAGCCCCCATCTTGGCCTGCTCCTCTGCGGGTAGCAGCCCGGCGATGTCGATCGTCTGGCGCATCGTCTCGGAGTGCTGGAGCTCGTGGCGCAGCACCATCTCGCAAAGCACGCCGTCGCCGGTCCCACGTTCGGCTATGACCTCGGCCGTGCGTGCTGAAACGGCTGCCAGGTATGCCTTCGCCTCCGCGGGGCTGAGCGCCTCGATCTCGCCGCGCACCGAGCGCGGCGTCTCGAACGCGTCATACAAGTTGGCCAGCTCCGGGCGCAGCAGCTCGAGGTTGCCGTAGCGATGACCTAGCCACAGGTCCTCATATGCGGCAATGTGGCCGAGGTCCCACACGAGTGGGCTCATGATCGGCGAGTGAACGCGTTCGAGCTGCTCGTCGTCGAGCGTGGCAACCAACGTCAGGGTGCGCTCGCGTGCCGCGTCCATCGCCTGCAGGACTTGAGCGGCGTCGGGGGAGAGGGGAGTTGTGTTTGCCGCTGAGATAGCCATGGCTGGTCGTGCTGCGTCAACCTAGAACGACCGTGCTGGGTCACTCTAGAACGAAACTCCACCCGTGTCGTTCCAACGGTCGATAACCGTCGTCTCACGCTCGTGGCCGAGCACGCAGATGGCCGCGGTCGCGAGGCCAAGTCGGGCGCCGCTGCTGGCGTCAAGTTCAATCCAGCGCGCGCCGAGGACACGCAGCATGTGACCGTGGGAGAACACCGCCACCTTGCCGCGACTAGCGCCTATCTGTGCGATCACCTGGTCCGCGCGCGCCCCCACATCCGCCGGGCTCTCGCCCCCGGGGCAGCCGTCGCGCCACAACCGCCAGTCCGGCCGCTGCGCACGGATCTCGGGCGTTGTCAGCCCCTCGTAATCGCCGTAGTCCCACTCGAGCAGAGCCGGGGTCAGCCGCGCACCGGCGTCGAGGCCACATAGCTCGCATGTTTCACGCGCTCGCCCCAACGGGCTGACGAGCACGAGGTCGAAGCTCCACCCGCTCAGCCTGCCGCGTAGGGCCCTGGCGGTGTCACGGCCGCGCGCGGTGAGAGGGATGTCCGTGCGCCCGGTGTGCCTTCCATGCAGGCTCCACTCGGTCTCGGCGTGGCGCACCGTTACTGCCTCGCCCACAGCTGCGGCGATCGCGCTCACTGCTTTGTGGCAGCAGCTGCGTCGTCGGCGATCACCGTCAGCCGCTCGCGTCTGAGTAGGCTCGCGGGGACGTGACGACTCGGCTGCGCGAGCATCGCGCTCAGTGCGTCCGCCTTGCTCGGGCCGGTGGCAAGCAGCACGCACTCGCGGGCTGCTTGCAATACCGCCAAGCTCAGCGTGATCCGCTCCGGAGGAGGCTTGGGCGAGTCCCGCACGCCCAAGCACACAGCCTCCGGGCCGGCATCTAGGGTGGCGGCGCCTGGAAACAGCGACGCGACGTGGCCGTCCGGGCCGATTCCCAGCACGATCAGGTCGAGCACCGGTGGCCCTGCCTGCTCGGTTGAGCTAGCAGCCAGATGGCGAGTCAGCTCCTGCGTGTAGCTGCGAGCGCCGTCTCGCGGGCCGAGCTCGCCAACCATGCGATGCACCCGCTCCGGGGGGATCTGCGCCCGCTCGAGCAGCGTCTCAGCCACCAGCTTGTAGTTGCTCTGCTCGTCGTGCGGTCCCACGCAACGCTCGTCCGCAAACCACACCTCGACGTCGTCGAGGTCCTTGGCGTCAGCGCCCAGCAGTTCGTAGCAGCGTCCTGGCGTCGTGCCGCCGCTCAGCGCCAGATGCGCTACACCGCGCGCCTCACGGGCCTGGCGCAGCTGGCGCTCGATGTGCGCAGCCGCGCGCTGCGCGACGGTCTCCGCATCGGGACACGTGGTCAGGCGCGTCACGCGGGGCCCGCCGCCATGCAGCTCACGCCAGCATCGCCCTTGCTGCATGCAATGCCGGCACATAGGTGGGGTCCCGCAGCAGTGCCTGGCGGATGCCCTCGCCGAGCACACCCTGCTCGCCACGCGAAGCCCCGAGGATCGTCCACTCCTGCTCTTGGCCGCCGCGATCGCGCCGGTGTGCGCGCAGGCCGCCAGAGCCACGGCTGAGCCGCAACTGCAAGCCGGAGTCGGTCTCCAGCGTGAGGCTCTCCAGGCCGGGTACCTGGAGCTCCGGAGCCGCTTCCAGACGCACCGTGACGTTGTGGTCGCCCGCGTGTGTCGATGTCACGAGCGCATCGCCGTCGGCTACTAGCGGCTCCGTGTGCCAGCCCAGGCGGGAGGCCAACCAGCCAACGAGGAGCGTGGCTGCTGCTGTGGAGGCGGGGTGATGGCGCACGGTCACCCCCGCGATCGTGCCCAGTTCACGGCGTAGCCAGATGGGGTCGAAGCTCGCTGCCACACGCTCACGCCACGGCGTCGAGCGCAGCCAGGCGAGATCCACCACATACGCCTGTTCGCTCAGCCCGCACGCGCGATCGAGCGCCTCGCGGGCGTCGGGCTCATCGACTGAGTCGAGCAGCACCGCCTGCGACAGCGCCAGCAGCTCAGCCACGATCTCGTGGTGGCCGTGAGGCGACCACAGCAGCGTGGGTAGATCGGTGACCACGAGCGGGTCGGCGATCGTCAGCAGATCATCGAGGTGGCGGTCGCCGAGTTCCACAACCACCGTCTCGTGCAGCAGCGCCAGTTCGCCCGGTGCGGACGCGGCTTCCGAGGCGATCATCACACGCGCGTCCAAGCTCTCGCGACGCGGCTCGTAAGCGAGCACCACTAGTCGTGAGGCGTGGTAGCGGCCGACCCCGCGCAGGCGGTTGGCGATTTCGCCCGTCCATTCGAGATCGACGAACGCGATCATGTTCAGCACCCGCGCCGGCAGGGAGTCGTCGTTTTCGCCATGCACCTGCACCAACAGCTTGCGCAGCGCCGCTTCGATCGCGTCCGGCGTGGTGCCCTGCTCGCTCCACACCGCGTCGCTGCGGCCGATCAGCTCCGCGCCGGCCATCAGATCGCGCGCCAGCGATCGCCCTCGAGCAGCAGCTCGCCGGCCTCCTCGGGTCCCTGCGAGCCCGCTTCGTAAGTCGCGACCGGCGGGGTGGGTGTGCTCGCGTCATGCGGCTGGCTGGGATCCCATGCTTTGACGATCGGATCGCAGATGCGCCACTGCGCCTCGACCTCGTCATTACGCGTGAACAGCGTCGCGTCGCCGCGCATCGCGTCGGTGATCAAGCGCTCGTAGGCCTCCGGTGACTGCGACAAGAAGGCAGTTCCGTACAGGAACTCCATGTTGACCGGGCGGATGCTCATGCGTGTGCCCGGGATCTTCGCGCCGAGTCGCAACGACACGCCCTCGTTGGGCTGCAGGGTGAGCACCAGCTGGTTGGGCTGGACGCCGAGGGAGCCGTCTTGGCTGAACGCCAGATGGGGGACAGGCTTGAGCGTGACTGCGATCTCGGTGATCTTGCGTGCCAGACGCTTGCCCGTACGCAGGTAGAACGGCACGCCCGCCCAGCGCCAGTTGTCCACTTCCAGGCGCAGCGCCGCATAGGTCTCCGTGACGGAGCCAGTCGGCACGCCCTCCTCCTCCAGATAGCCGGGCACATCGTCCCCACCTGCGTGTCCAGCCGTGTACTGCGCGCGCAGCGACATTCCCGGGATCTCCGCGGCCGTTGGCTGCGGGATCGCCTGCAACACCTTGACCTTCTCGTTGCGGACCTCTTCCGCGGTGAAGCTCACGGGTGGCTCCATCGCCACGTGGCACAGCAGCTGCAGCATGTGGTTCTGGATCAGGTCGCGCAGCGCGCCCGCGCTGTCGTAGTAGTCGGCGCGCGAGCCGATACCGAGATCCTCCGCAGCGGTGATCTGAACGTTGTCAATGTAGTTGCGGTTCCACAGCGGCTCGAACATGCCGTTGGCGAAGCGAAACGCCAGCATGTTCTGCACCGTCTCCTTGCCCAGGTAGTGATCGATGCGGTAGACCTGGTTCTCGTTGAAGATGCCGAGCACGCGGCGGTTGAGTTCGCGCGCCTCGTCGAGCGTCGTGCCGAACGGCTTCTCGATGATCAGCCGCACCTCGCCGTGCTCGTGGTGGGCCAGCTTGGAGCTGCCGAGGCGCTCGACGATCACAGGGAAGAAGCTGGGAGCGGTCGACAGGTAGAACGCGCGGTTGAGCGGCTCACCGGCTTCCTGCTCGAACTCGTCCAGCACCTCGCTCAGCTCTGTGTACACCGACGCGTCATCGAACGTGCCAGGTACATAGCGAACATTGTCGAGCAGGCTGGTCAGGACGGCCTCATCAGGCGTGCGGCGCGAGAATCGCCGGATCGCCTGCTCGCACTCACCGCGGTAGTCGTCGTCCTCTTTTTCTTTGCGTGAGACGCCCACCAGGTGAAAGCGCCCGGGCAGCGCGCCCTCATGCGCGAGGTTGTAAAGCGCGGGCAGCAGTTTGCGCCTGGCCAGATCTCCGGTCGCTCCGAAGATCACGAGCGTCGTTGGCGCCACCGGCAGGCGCTCGAGACCCGCCGTCAGCGGGTTCTCCGGCTCGGGCTCGTCGGTCGGACGACCAGCCAGGGCCGCCACGCTTAGCCCCTGCGCCGGGAGCCGGCTTTTACCGCGCTCGCCCGCGGTTTACCGACCGCTTTGCGTGGGCTGGGCGCGCTCGCGGCGGCCGGTGCGCTCTTGACCGCGTGGCCGCCGAACTGGTTGCGCAGCGCCGCCAGCACACGGTCGCCGAAGTCGCCGTTGCCGCGTGAGCGGAAACGCTCGTAAAGCGATGCGGTGATCACCGGTGTAGGCACGTCATGTGCGGTGGCGTCCTCGATCGTCCAGCGGCCCTCGCCCGAGTCCTCGGTGTAGCCCTGGATCGCTTCGAGCTTGTTGCCGTCGGCCTCGAATGCGCGCGCTGCCAGTTCGCACAGCCACGAGCGCACAACCGAGCCCTGACCCCAGAGATGCGCGATCTTCGCGTTATCGAGCTCGTACTCGCACTTGTCAAACACGTCGAAGCCCTCCGCGTATGCCTGCATCAGGCCGTACTCCACGCCGTTGTGGACCATCTTCACGTAGTGGCCGGCACCGGACGGGCCGAAGTGAAGCCAGCCGCGAGGACCGATCGCGGCGGTGCTCTGCTCGTTGGTCGGCGGTGCCAGCACGTCGAGAATCGGAGCCAGCCGCTTGACCGCTTTGGTCGGGCCGCCCACCATCATGCAGTAGCCGACTTCCAGCCCCCACACGCCGCCGGACGTGCCCACATCGACGTATTCGATGCCGGCCTTTTTCAATTCACCGGCGCGACGCTTGTCGTCCGTCCACTTCGAATTGCCGCCGTCGATGATCGTGTCGCCCTTCTCCAGCAGCTTGGCGAGCTTCTCCACCGTTTCCTGGGTGGGCGTGCCGGCAGGCACCATGATCCACACCATCCGCGGTGCCTGTAGCTGCTTGACGAGCGTCTTCAGCGAGTCGGCGCCGGAGGCGCCGTTCTTGACCGCCTGTTTGACGGCCTTCTCGTCGAAGTCGAACGCCACGACCTCGTGCTCTGAGTCGCGGCGAATGCGGTGCACCATGTTGCCGCCCATCTTGCCCAGCCCGACGAAACCGATCTGCGTCATGTGTTGGTCACCTCGATCCGGCGTGCGGCCGGCTCTCTTGATTGGCATGATTCGCCCTGCGGGCGCTCTTGACCGGGCCGATCGGCCCTCTGCGTGATCTTCGCGGGCTCGCTCACGCCACGATCGTAGTGACCGCGGCCCTGGTATAGGTTTCCCACACGCAGATGAGCTCTCAGCCCGCACAGCAACTGCCCGATCGCAACCTCGCGTTGGAGCTCGTTCGTGTCACCGAGGCCGCTGCGCTGGCCGCTGCGCCGCTGGTGGGAATGGGCGATAAGGAGGCCGCCGACCAGGCTGCCGTCGACGGCATGCATTACATGCTCCAGTCGGTCCAGATGGACGGTGTGGTGGTGATCGGCGAGGGTGAGAAGGACGAGGCGCCGATGCTCGCCAACGGCGAGCAGATCGGCGATGGCTCGCCGCCGCAGGTCGACATCGCTGTCGACCCGCTCGAGGGCACCACGCTCGCCGCGCACGGGATGCCCAGCGCGCTTGCCGTGATCGCGCTGTCTGCCCGCGGCACGATGTTCGACCCGGGACCCTGCGTCTACATGGAGAAGATGGCTGGTGCCCCCGAGATCGCCGATCTGCTCGATCTCGATCGTCCACTCGGCGAGACCGTGAAGCTCATCGCCGAGCGCCGCGGCTGTCCGGTTGGCGACGTGATGGTGGTGGTGCTCGACCGTCCCCGCCACGTAGAGGGCATCGCCGCGATCCGCGCCGCCGGTGCCCGTGTGCGGCTGATCGCCCACGGCGACGTGTCGGCAGCGCTGCTCGCTGTGACCGAGCGCTCGCCCGTTGACCTCCTGTGGGGAATCGGCGGCACGCCCGAGGGCGTCATCTCCGCCGCAGCCGTGAAGTGCCTTGGCGGACAGCTGCTGGGAAGGCTATGGCCGCGCGATGAGGGGGAGCGCACCGCGGCGCTCCAGGCCGGCTATGACCTCGAGCGCGTGCTCGATCGCGACGACCTCGTCGCCGGCGAGGACATCTTCTTCTCCGCCACCGGTATCACCGATGGTGACGTGCTGCAGGGTGTGCGCTATCCGAGCGCCGGCGGTGCCACCACTGAATCGCTGGTTACCCGCGCCCGCACCGGGACGATCCGGCGCATTCGCGCCACGCACGACCGCGCCAAGCTGCGCGCTGTCGGTGGCGAGCGTTATTGATCGGAGCCGCTGTTAAAGCGGCCCACGCGCGACTCCGCCAGATCCAGCCGTGCCAGCGAGCGCAGGAACCCATAGGTGACGATCACGTGGATGCGCGACTGGGTGATGTTGTAAAGCCGGCGGCTGAGCCGGCTAGCGATCGACGGATAGAAGTTGGCTACCTCGACCTCGACATGCAGTCGGGCGTGGGCCGGATCGTCTCCAGGGCTGCGGCGAACTTCGATCTGCAGATACCCGCCACCGCCACGCCCACGTCGCGAGACCAACAACCCGCGGGCGATACGCCAGCGCACGAGCCCGCGCGTTGGGTCCATCTCGTATTCGGGGGCCTGGAAGCTCAGCAACTTCAGTGGCCTGGCGATCAGCACGACCGAGCGTTCGGCGTCGCTGTAGCTGACGCGCACGAGTCCCAGCGTCACACGCGTGAGAAAGCGCCAATAGGTCCGAGCCAGGCGCTCGAGGTGTGCCGGCGTCCAGATCTCCTTCAGCGCCGCCTCGTCGATCACGAGGTCCGCGCGCTGTACCGAGCGCACCGCACCGGTCTCGGAGTCGAGCGATGTCGTGTCGCCCAAGTCGACGATCAGCGCCTTACCGGCGTGCTCGGCACGTGGGCGGCCGCGGACCCTGCTTCTGAGGAAGCCAGCAGCGAGCACGACTGCCGCCACAGCGACGATCCACACGCCCATCATCTCGCGCTTTGGCTGTTCATGAGCAACCCAGGCTATCCCCGCCCACGTCGGCGTGGATGCCAGTTGAGCGAGAAGGTCAAGGCTGGTAGCTTGATCGCGATGCCCGTCGCTTCTTCACGTTGGCGGCGCAGTGCACAGGTGGTCCGTTGAAAGGTCGTAGCGCCCTGCGAACAGCGCTCCCCTGGCTTATCCTCATCGGCAGTTGCGCCACGCTCACCGGCTGTGGTGGCTCATCGCCCAACAGCTCCAAAGCCCTCGAGCCAAGCGCTGCCCAGATCGAACGAAGCGAAGAAGTGGCGCAAAAGCAGCAGGAAGCCGCTGAACTGAACAAAGAGCGAGAACTACTGTCGACGATCGAAGCCAAGAAACAGGAAGAAGTCGCCGAAGCGAAAGCCAAGAAAATAGAAGCGGAAGCGACCAAGAAGGCCAAGAAGAAGGAAGCGGCGGCCACCAAGAAGGCCAAGCAGAAGGAAAAGGCGGCAGAAGCAAACGCCAAGAAGATTGAAAACGCCGCGAAGGCCGAAGCCGAGAAATTGCTGGAAGCGGACAAGCAAGACACAAACACAGAAGAAGCGCAAACCAACTCCGCGACCGGCAGCGGACAGCCGCCGAGTGAAGGGCAATAGGCACCCGCGCGATGCGCCAGGATGAGACTCAGCAAGATGCTCCCCCAGAGATGAACCAGCAAAATCGGCAGTCGAACCAGCCAAATCGGCAGTCACGTGGCCGCAGGGACGCACGAGTCAATCGTCGAGCGGCGATCCTATGCCTGCTGCTGGCTGCGCTCGTCCTATCGCTTGCCGGCTGCGGCGGTGGTGGCTCAGGCGGCGGCGGATCGAAGGGCGAAGAATCGGGCGCTGAAACAGCAGAAGCCGCCGCGGGTGGCGAAGAAGAAGCCGCTGAAGCGGAAGCCAAGAAGCGCGAAGCTGCGGCCGAAGCAGCATCCAAGGCGGAAGCCAAGAAGCTCAAAGCAGCAGCACAGAAGGCAGCTGAAGCTGCCGAACACGAACCCAAGAAGCACAAGCAGGGCGCCGGCAAAGGCAAGGGTGGCGGGAAAACCAAGAAGGGCTTTGGCACCACCAAGACCAAGAAGAAGAAATCGAAGAAAACTAGCGCCGCTGCGGAAGCCAAACGCGGCGCCGAAGAAGCGGCCCGCAAGCAATTCGCCAAAGAAGAAGCCGAAGAAGCCAAGGCCTTCAAGAAACTCGAACACAGCGAAACCAAGTAGCTGTCTCCGGCTGCTGATATTCAACGCACGTGCACAAAGATCTCCATATGCACGCAAGCCCACGCGCGCGACCGGTAAGCGACATTCCCGGCGACGCACTGCTCGCCAGCGCCGACCAGCTGGCACGACGCTGGGTATTGGCCCTGATCGGCTCCCGTCCGCTCGAGGACATCGGAGAGGTCCCGCTCGAGGAGCTGGCTCACCAAGCACTGCCGTTGTGTGCGCACGTGATCCGCGCACTGCAGTCCGATGGTGAGCTTGCGAGCTTGACTGGCCGTGGGGGCGGCGCACGTGCTGCGGGCGCTCCCGCACGCCGCCTGGTCGCGATCGTGGGGGCGCGTGACAGTGTTGCGACGGTGGACGCGATCGAGTCGCTGCGTGGCGTGTTCTGGGAGCTGCTGCTCGATCGGATGACCGAGCCGTCTGCGCGTCAGCTCGCAGATGTCGCAGACCGGCTCGCACACGTCTGCGCGGAGATGCTCGCCGGTGCGCTGGAAGCGGGAGCCTTCGTCGTACCTGCGAGCTCCCCTGACGATGCCGCGGATAGGGTCTCGGAGTCCGAGGCCACACCCCGGGCGCCCGCGCCCGTCGGCGCTTCCGGGCACCACGCGATCATCGTCGATGAGCGCCACTCACCCGAGCGGCCGCTGTCATGGGATGAGTCCCCGCCAACCTCGCCCGGCGTACGGGCCGCTGAGATCGAGATCCGTGACGAGCGCCGCGAGGAGGGTCCGGCGGCTTGGATCAAGTCGATCGGTCGCCAGCTGGAGCGATTCGAGCGCGATCAGGTGCCGTTTGCGGTGCTCCTCGTCGAGCTGTGTGAGATCGAGCGCTTGCGTCGTGAGCAGCTCTCCAAAGGACTGGCCGGGGTGCTGGCACGCGTCGAGGGGGCGTTGGCGGCTGTGCTTGGCACGCGGGCGGGATCGCTCACGCGTGAGCGGCCAGGTCGCTATTGGCTTTTGATGCCCGAAACCGATCGCGCCGGGGCGATCGCGCTAGCAGGGCGGCTCACGCAAGCGGTGGCGGCCTGCCGCGGTGACGATGGTGTGCCACTCGAAGTCGCGATTGGCACAGCTGTCTGTCCAGAGGACGGACGGGAGGCATCGGCACTAGCCGCGCACGCGGATGTCGGCCTACACGCCGACCGCTCGGCTATCCGTGCCTCAGCGGGCCGACACGTCCCCATCGACGAGCCAGCCTGAGAGGCGCTGGGCTCTAGCTGGCGAGCGCGCCGCCCGCAAGCGCGCCGCTCGCGGAGCCGGGGGGTAGGCCCAGCAAGGGGCTGTTAGTCGTCTTGCCAACGATGTGCGTGGCAATCCGCACGGTCTCGGTGATGCCGAGACTCTGCGCGGCTCCAGCCGTTAGATCCCAATCCGCATGGTGGCCGTAAGGGCCACGATCAAGCACCGGCACGGTCAGGCTATGTCCGCGGTAGGTGACAGACACGAGCGTGCCGCATGCAAGCGTGCGGTTCGCAACGCCCACGACCGCGGGGGTTAGCGTCTGTCCACATGCGGTCTGCTTGCCGTAGAAGCCCGGGCCGAACCACGTGGCGATGCCGCTCGGGTCGATTTTCGTGGGCGTTGAGCTGGTTGTTTGCGCAGGCGCAGCGGCCGCACCGCCGGTGTCGGCAATCGCGCTCGCGGTGGCGCCCGCGAACAGCGTTGTCGCCGCGGTTATGGCGAGCAAGAGCGCAGGTGTCTTTACGTTCGTCAACATCTTCATCTACGCCTACGGGGTGAGCTGACGGGCTCGCGCGGCACTTGTGCGGCGCTACGGCCCCTGCTGGGCCGATTCGCCCCGGCGGATCGACTTGATCCGCATTGGGTCCCCCGTCCGCTTCGATCGGAATCGGAGCAGCTCGGCGTTGCGCGGCAGTATACAGAGCCGCTCAGGAGAGTGGCAGGCGCGATAGCACGTCTTTGAACAGTCGCTCGCCCGTGGAGATGCCTGCCTTTGCCAGCTCCCCGATAAGCTCCGCCGCTCCGGCTACCAGCTCAGCACCGCCGGGTGGCTGCACCGGCCCATTGGCGCGCTCGCCATCGGACTCGAAACCCTGCCGAGGCACTGGCTCGCGGTTCGGCGGGCCAGCGGCGCGTTTGGCAGTGCTGCGCGGACGCTTGGCTTTGGCGGGGGCGGGCGGCGCGGCTGTGGGTGTGGCCGTGGCGGCCGCGGCCGTTGCCTTGCGTGCGGCCGCCCTGCGTGGGCTGGCGCGTTGTGGGCGTGTGCGGGGAAGATTCGAAAGGACCCCCGGACCGTCAGTCGGCTCGTTCTTCTTCGGGGGGCTCATGCGCACATCATTGCTTAACGTAGCCCTGCGAGTGGATCGGCAAACGCTCTAACATCGGCCTCGACGCGTTAGCATGGAAGCCTGAAGTACCGAGTGGATATGTAACGTCGGCACGGCTTTGGCCGTATGTCCGGCGAGTAGCTGTTCTCAGCCGTAAAAGCTGGGCGAGGCATCCTCGCCTTCGGGTTGTCGATCGACGGAAGAAATGGAAACACGAATGTCAGTAGTCGAGCTGCAGGAGCTGGATGAGGTCAAGGGACTGGTCGCCAAGGGTCAGCAGGTCGGTGTCCTCTCCTACGCAGAGATAACCAAGGCTGTATCCGAGCTCGATCTGGACGAGTCGGACGTCGAGGAGCTCCACGGTTTCTTCGAGAAATCGGAGATCGAGCTCGTCGAGGAGATCGACCCGGCGATCGCGGCTGCCTCCCAGGTCGAGCGCGCGCCCGACAAGCGAGGCCGGCGCAAAGCGAAAACGGCGCTGGATCTGAAGCCGGACATGACCACGGATTCGCTGCAGCTGTTCCTCAAGGACATCGGCAAGGTCCGGCTCCTCACCGCCCAGGAGGAGGTCGACCTCGCCAAGCGGATCGAGCGCGGTGATCTCGACGCGAAGCAGAAGATGGTCGAGTCGAACCTGCGCCTGGTCGTCTCGATCGCCAAGAACTACCGCAACCAGGGCCTGCCGTTCCTCGACCTGATTCAAGAGGGCACGCTCGGGCTGGTTCGTG
This sequence comes from Solirubrobacteraceae bacterium, assembly GCA_035487855.1. Taxonomy (GTDB): domain Bacteria; phylum Actinomycetota; class Thermoleophilia; order Solirubrobacterales; family Solirubrobacteraceae; genus Palsa-744. Next base: position 13,394 of record DATHLT010000026.1, on the reverse strand, counting down.
CCGCGGAGAAGTTCGACTACCGCAAGGGCTTCAAGTTCTCCACCTACGCCACATGGTGGATCCGTCAAGCGATCGCACGCGCGCTCGCAGACAAGGCGCGTACCATCCGCATCCCCGTTCACGTCGTCGAGAAGCTCAACAAGATCGGTCGCGCCGAGCGTAAGCTCGTGACCGAGCTCGGGCGTGAGCCCACCGCTGATGAGATCGCCGAGGTCACCGGCATCGACCCCGAGGAGGTCGATTCGATCAAGCGCTCCGCGCAGGCACCTGTCTCGCTGGAGAAGCCCGTCGGTGACGAGGAGGAGTCGGAGTTCGGCCAGTTCATCGCCGACGAGCGCGCCGAGTCGCCTTATGAGCGCGCTGCGGAGATCCTCACCAAGGAGGCGCTGCGCGAGGCGCTCGAGAACTTGTCCTACCGCGAACGGCGCGTGCTCGAGCTGCGCTACGGCCTCGGTGGAGAGCATCCGCGCACGCTCGATGAGGTCGGCCGCACGTTCAACGTAACGCGTGAGCGCATCCGCCAGATCGAGAACCAGTCTTTGAAGAAGCTGCAGAGCCTTGCGGAGGCGCAAAAGCTCCGCGACGTCGCTTAGCTTTCGTCCAGGCTGCACGGTCGCGCTCAAGGCGGCCGAGCGGATTGCCGATCAGAAGGCATGTTCGACGTCATGCCTGCGCTGCGCGAGCTTGTTGACAAGGAGGGCTCGGATCTGCACTTGAAGGTTGGCTCGGCGCCGCTTTATCGCGTGCATGGCGAGCTGATCCCGGACACGAGCACGGCGGCGCTGAGTGCTGAGGACACCGATGGCGCGCTCAAAGCGCTACTCGGCGACGAAGCGAAGCTGGCCGAGTTTGCCCGTGAGCACGAGGTCGACTTCTCCTACGAAATCAAAGACGTGGCTCGCTACAGGATCAACGCATTCCTGCAGCGTGGAGTGATCTCGATGGCGTGTCGCGCCATTCCCCACCGCATTAGCAGCATCGAAGAACTATCGCTCCCGCCGGTCGTGAGCGAACTGGCCGAGGAGGAGCGCGGCATCGTGCTGTTGACCGGGACCACCGGCTCGGGAAAGTCGACGACGCTGGCGGCGATGATCGACCACATAAACCGCACAATGAACAAGCACATCGTGACGATCGAGGACCCGATCGAGTTTGTCCACCAGGACATCAACTCGGTCATCAACCAACGCGAGGTAGGCATGGACACCGCCTCGTTCAAGCGCGCTCTGCGCAGGGTGCTGCGCCAAGACCCCGACGTGATCCTGGTCGGCGAGATGCGCGATGAGGAGACCGTGCAAACGGCGCTGTCAGCGGCTGAGACTGGGCACCTCGTGCTATCGACGATCCACACGGTCGACGCCACCGAGTCCATCAACCGCATGCTCGACTTCTTCCCCCCTCACCAGCACGCTCAGGCACGGAGCATGATCGCCGGCACGATCAAGGGCGTGATCTCCCAGCGATTGGTGCCGGGTGCCGACGGTGGGCGCGTAGCGGTGTGCGAGATCCTGCGCATGACCGGTCGGGTCCGCGACATGATCATCGATCCCGCCCAGACGGGCAAGCTGGTCGAGGTCATCACCACCGGTGGCTATTACGGCATGCAGACCTTCGACCAAGCTCTATTCGGGCACGTCAAGGCCGGCCGAGTGACCTTCGAGGACGCGATGCGCGTAGCGTCCAGCCCACATGACTTCAAGCTGCTGATGCAGTCCGACGGACGTCGGGGCACCACCATGGAGGACGTCGCCGCCGCCGAAGCAAACCGCGGCGCTGACTCCAATCCCTCGCTCAGCGCTGCCTGAGCCCCCAGCCGGGCCGCCCGGCTTTGCCTCACTTCAGTTGGTAAAGTAAAGGTAGAAATGGCCGTAGATGAAACGTGTCCGGTGTGCATGACCGCGGAAATCGTGTGCGGCAAGTGGACGTTGCTCCTGGTTCGCGATCTCGCTGAGGGGTACTCGCGCTTCTGTGAGCTCGAACGCTCGCTTGCCGGCATCAGCCCGCGCACGCTGTCGCTGCGGCTGCGCGCGCTGGAGGAGCAGGGGATCGTCGAGCGCCACACATTTCCCGAGGTGCCGCCGCGGGTCGAGTACGCCCTCACCGAGAAGGGGCGCGCGCTGCTCCCGATCATCGACGATATGCGCGCCTACGGCGAACACTGGCTGAGCGAGGAGTGCGCGGCGGACGGATCCGGCGCCGTGGAGAACGCTCAACAGGCTCTCGTAGCTATTTAGCGCAGATACGCGCAAGTAGCACTACGACTCGGTGCCTACGCAAAGCGCACGCACCGCAAGCTTGATCAGCTCGGCCGGACAATCGTGTTTGCGTCCACCGTGCCGGCGACGCGATAGCCGAGCGGCGCCAGGTTCTCGGCGATCCAGTCAGTCGGTGGCAACGTCTCAAGCACGATCAATGGCCGGCAGCGCTCGATTGTGCCCATTGCACCGGTGAGAGCCTCCTGCTCGTGGCCCTCAACGTCCAGTTGGATCACAGCTACCTGGCGATCGTCTGCGACGACATCGTCGATCGCGACCAAGTTCACTTGTTCGTTACGCAAACCCTCGATAGCGCTGGGATCATTGATAAGCTGACTACCGCCGCCTAGCGAGACGCCCTTGCGGTCACTGATTGCCAGTAGGGCAGTGTCGCTTCGCGCGCTCAGGCCGGCGTTGGTGAGCACGACGTTCTCAAGGCGGTTCAGTTCGATCGTGACTCCCGCACAGCGATGATTCTCCTGGTTGGGCTCAAACGCCCATACGAGTGCACCCGGATGGCGTGATCGTGCCAAGGCGGGAATGAAGTCACCAAAGAACGTTCCGGCGTGCACGATGTCGCCATCGGCGTTCGCGCTCCGCACGAGGTCAAGTGTCTTCGCCTCCCACACCCGTGCGTCGAGGATCGTGCGCGCGACCGGTCTGTGCAGTGCTGCTCGCGGCACACAATAAGCTCCATGTTGATTGCTCGACACGAGCGCATCCGGGGCGTCGGCCGGCAGCATGAGAGCAGCATCCTGGGGCGGCATGGAGGGGCGCGTGGTGGACGAGCCGGCTCGCTGTCCTGCCTTGAGACGGCACCTGACTCGACGGTTCAATCGATGTCCCCAGTCGACCAGCCGCACCTATCTGCGCCCCATTTTCCCATGGTATGATCGCGCCGTGAAGATCGTCGCGATGCTACAGACTTACAACGAGCAACGCTTCATCGGCGAGTGTCTCGATCATCTCGCAGAACACGGGATCTCCGCTTACCTTGTCGATAATGAATCGACCGACGACACGGTCGCTGTCGCCGAGCGGCGGCTCGGGAAAAACCTCATTGGTATCGAGACGCTGGCGCGCTATGGTCACTTTGCTTTGCACAGTCAACTCGTGCGTAAGGAGCAGCTTGCGCAGAGTCTCGACGCTGACTGGCTGATCCACCTCGATGCCGACGAATTTCGCGCCTCTCCAAAGCAGGGCCAATCGCTGGCGCAGGCGATCGCTGAGGTGGACGAGGCAGGTTACAACGCTGTGAACTTCCTCGAGTTCACATTTGTGCCAACCCGCGAGGCGCCTGACCACGATCACCCCGATTATTTGCAGACGATGCGCTCTTACTATCCGGTGCTACCTCGATTCCCCAACCGTCTCAATGCCTGGAAGCATCAAGACGGACCTGTGGATCTGAGTCATTCAGGCGGTCACAAAGTCCGCTTTCCCGGTCTTCATCTGGCACCGGGCTCGATGTATTCACGCCACTATCTATTTCTCAGCGTCGGGTATGCCGCACGCAAGTTTGGCCCAGAGCGCTATGCGCCAGACGAGATCGCGCGTGGTTGGCATAGCTGGCGCTCTCGTCAAACCCCGGCAACGATCGAGCTTCCGTCCGAACATGACCTGCGTACGTACGTAGCCGACCACCTGCTCGATCCATCTGATCCATACAAGAGCACCGCGCGGGTGCTTGGTCAAGCGGACCCGGTTGCTCGGCGACGAGCGCTGCGAAACCGTTCTCCGCGGTGGCTCAAACGCGCGAAGCGGCGCGCTCAGCGAACCTCGTCGTAGCCCCAGAGGCTCACCAGGTCACGATCGAGGTACTCGCTCAAGGCAACAACCTCGGGCTTGAAGCGCTCGCGTAGCTCGGTCAGGATGCTCTCATCAGGAGGCGGTGCATCGGCGCGCACGAGGCGACGCTGGACGGTCAACGAGGCTTTGCTGCGCATCCGCTGGGTGGTGAGCGCTTTGATCGTCGCACTGGCCGTCCGCGCGAGCGGACTCCGCCCCTTTTTCAGTGAGTTCAAGATGTATCGAGCTCGCTGTGAACGCACCGTGCGAGTCGTGACATTCACATTCATGACATCGATCGGTGCTTGATCCTCGGCATCGAGGAATTGCAGCACCTGACGCACGGTGGCCTCATTGTCACGGTGGAAATCCTCATAGATCAGCACCAGCATGCGATCCTCTGCGAAGCGTGTGCGATAGCGCTGCAATTGCGACACGTAACGGACGTGATCTGAGTACTGAAGCAGTGACGGTCGGTGTGAGTGGCGCGGTATGTGTTTGCCTTCGCGCCTCGGAGCTTCCAGGGAAATCGCTCTGCGGAGATCTTTCTCGCTCTCCACACCCCAGCGCACGAACAGCAGATGTAGCGAGCGAAGAAAGCTCGCCGGCTCGCGGAGGATCGCAATGATGCGTGCGTCCGGCTGAAGCCCAGCGATGTTCTCAGCAGCAGTGCGCGACCAAAGATAAAACGCCGAAGCCTCACCCACACGCTGGTCAGGCGTGGCCTTGCTAAACAGCGTCAGATAGTCCTCCAACGTGGTCGGATAGCCGAGCTCTTGAGGGCCACGCTCATGCCCTCGTCGGGGTTGCATGTCAGCTGCCAGAAAGCGTGGCTCCTTGAGCTGCGGCAGGTAGATCCGCGGGCGCTCCCTGAGCATTTCGTAAAGCGCCGTCGTACCGGTCTTGGGCGAGCCGACGATGAAGAAGTCCGGCACTCTCATTTGAGAGAGAGCAGTGGCTGTCGCCGAGCCGGGGGACGTTTGCATACCCTTGAGGCTACAGAGGCCCAGTGGTGCCCGCAATTGTCCACCACGGGGCAACGCCGACGCTCATGGGCGGGCATTTTGGCGACCTAGAGAGGCGCAAGGGCGGGGTGTAGGACGAGCGCGACCCGCAAAACCCGATGCGCTTGGCAGGAGCGACGGCGCCGAGCGCGAAGTCAGGCAAGTATGCGTTCACTCCAGCTACAAAGCGCCCTCAGCGATTACGTCGAAGCTGCGGCCGTGGCCCTTCACGCCGAGATCGTGGCAGGCGCCGAGGTGCCGTTCGAGCTCGAGCAGCAGAGCGCACGGCGTGGATCGCGAGGCCCGTCGCTTTACTGCTACCGCCCCCTGACCCGCGAGTTCATCGACGAGCGCCTAACGACACTCGAACGTATGCCCGTCCATGCCGAGGCTGTCCGGCTGCTCGCTGAGTTCGACGGGCTCGATCGCTATCTCGTAAGCAGCGGTCTTGACAGTGGCGGACGACCCTCCGTGCGGACGCGCGTCAATGCCGCGCTGGGTGCGCTGCTGGCGGATGTGTTCGAGGAGCAGACGGACTTCGAGTTGCGCCCCGAGCGCCTGCAAGCGGCGCTCGCAAGGCTCGAGCAGGCGGCGCTGTCCGCCACCAGCGAGCTGACTCTCGTGGCGGTACTGCACGGCCTCACGATCACCTCGCCAGAGCTCGCCCTGACCAGAGGGCTGACGATCGCTCAGCCGCATGCGCTCGACGGGTTGCCCATCGGTGCGCTCGCCCCCGCCGAAGCGGATGGCGGCCATCTGGTGGTGGTGCTTGCAGCCGAGTGGCAGGACAGCCGGGAGTCGGTGACCCGCGGTTGCGAGGTACTAATCGACCTGCTGCGTTCATTGAGACTGTTCGGCGACGGCCGGGTCACGCTCGGCGCGCTCGCCTGGTCGCGTGTCGGCGGCGGTGCGTGGAACCCCCAGCCGTTGGGCGCAGGGGGCCGACCGCACGGGATGCTGGTGGTGACGGCCGAGCAAGAGGATGAGCTGCGCGCTTTCTGCAGCCTCGTGTCACGGCGCGCTCCCCACAGCAACGAGCTTGCCTGGGCGCTACGCCGCTTCGAACTGGGTTGCGATCGCGACAGCGCCTACGAGGCACTGACCGACCATCTGCTGGCGCTGCGCGTGCTGCTCGAGCCAGAGGGGCCGGCGAGTGGTCTGCTGAGCCGGCGTCTGGCGGCACTGTGCGCACTACCCGCACGCCGCGCCGAGTTGATTGAACGGGCCGAGGAAGCGCTTGCGCTCGAGCGCTCATATATCGACGGGTCCGCAGTTGAGCACGCCGGCGCACACACGCTCGCGACAGACATAGCGGACCACCTGCGCGCGCTTCTGCGTGACGTCGTGTGCGGTCACCTCACCGCCGACCTGGTGGCTCTGGCGGACGAGCTCCTAGTCGAGCCCGAGCCGGCCCCAGCGGCTGAGCTCGAGACCGATGTGCTCACAGCTGAGCCGGACCTCGCCGATCAGCTGGCGCTTGCCGATCAGCTCGCGCTTGTCGAGGAAACGGCGCCCGACGAGGCATCAGTTGAACAGATGCTCGGCGACCCTGGCCAGTCCCAAGAGATCCTGGACATCTTCATCTAGGTGTGGGATCACGATCGGTCGACGCTCGCCTACCGTCTGTGAAAGGCGCGCGATCGTCTGGAGATCGCGCTGGGCGAGACCGTCGAAGTCCGCCAGGTTGCCGGCCACGCGTGTCGCCAAGCGCTCACCCAGAGCCGGTGACAGCAGGTCGCTCGTGGCGGTTGCTGAAAAGCCGTTCAGGCTGTAAGTGTGCGCACGGTTGACGATCAGCTCGCCCACCGCCATCCCCAGGGATGCCAGGCGCTCTGCCAGGAAGTCGGCCTCGCGGGCCGGCTCAACCTCCGGCGAGGTGACGATCAGAAAAGTCGTCTGTGGCGCGCGCAGCAGCGCCGAGACGCCGCGAGTACGCTCGCCGAAGCCATCGATCACACCCGTCAGCGAGCGGAAGAAGCGTGAGAGCTCGCCGAGCATGTCCACCCCCGTTACGCGCGCGAAGATCGAGAACACAAGCGCCGTTCCGCGACCGAACAAACGAGCGGTCAGCCCACCCGGGGCGAGGAATACCTGTAGCGCCCGCCCTTCGAGAAAACCCAGCATACGGTTGGGCGCATCCAGGAAGTCCAGCGCGTTTCGCGACGGCGGCGTGTCGAGGACGATCGCGTCGAAGTCGTGCTCCTCGTGTAGCTCATACAGCTTGGAAATCGCGCTCAGCTCGTGCGAGCCGGCAACCGCCGTAGAGAGCTCCTTGTAAACAGGATTGGCGAGGATCTCCTCGCGCGTGCGCTCGTCGGGTGCCAGGCGTGCGATCAGATCATCGAACGTCCGCTTGGCGTCCAGCATCATCGCCCACAGCTCGCCCTCGATTGCAACGCCCTGCTCAGCGAACAGCCTCGGGTCGATCCGCTGTGGCTCTGACGGCAGCGCGGCCAGTCCCAGTGCTGAGGCTAGCCGCTTGGCGGGGTCGATCGTCACCACCGCCACCTTGCGTCCGCGCTGCGCCAGCCCGAGCGCCAGGGCTGCCGCGGTTGTCGTCTTGCCCACGCCACCGGCGCCTACACATACGAGCACTCGCTTGTGGCTCAGACGTGCTTGCAGCTTCGAGCAGTCCTTCGATGGGGCAGGCGTCGTCATCGGGGAGGGCTGAGCATCGTCGTCATCTCCCGATCGTAGTTGCCATGCAGGAATCGCACCTCAGCATGCGAATACCCACCAGACGGATTTCCAGCAAGCGACTATCGGAGCCACCCGTGCAAGGCAAGGCCAGGGTCATCGCGTTCGCCAACCAAAAGGGCGGCGTGGCCAAGACAACGACAACGCTCAATCTGGCCGCCGCGTTCGCGGAGGAGGGCCACAGGGTGCTGTGCGTCGACATGGATCCGCAGGGCAACCTGACGATGTCCCAGGGGATCGATCCGGACACCCTGGACAAATCGATGTATGACGTGCTCGTGCACAAAGTCTCGATCCGCGAGGTAGTACGTAAGCGCGAGATCGACGTCGCATGCGCGTCGATCGATCTTGCCGGTGCCGAGATCGCGATGTCGACGATGATCGGACGCGAGCGCTCGCTACAGAAGGCGTTCGAACCGATCCTCGACGACTACGACTTCATTTGCATCGACACTCCGCCCAGTCTTGGGCTGCTGACGATCAATGCGCTGACCGCGGCCGACAAGGTGATCGTCCCCGTTCAGTGCGAGTATCTGTCGATGCGCGGCCTTATCCAGCTGCAGAACACACTCGCGATGATCCGCGAGAACCTCAATCCTGGCGTTGACATCGAGGGTATCCTGCCGACGTTGGTGGACTCGCGCACGATCCATGCAAAGGAGGCGATCGAGATCCTCGAGGAAAACTTCGGCGATCGCGTCTTCGCATCGCGCATCCGCAAGACGGTCCGCTTTGCCGAGGCTCCTGTGAAGGGCATGTCGGTACTCAAGTACGAGCCCGACGGCGTCGCTGCCCAGTCCTATCGACAACTCGCGCAGGAGGTACTTACCAATGGCCAACGCTAAACGCGCGAGCATGCGGGAAGGCCCGCTGGCAGCTCTCTTCCGTAAGACCGAAGACGGCGAGCTGGCCTCTGAAGGGGCGCAAGCCCCACACTCCGAGCCAGCCGAGTTGCACGATGAGCCCGCCGGCCCTGTCGCCCCGACGCACCCCCGCGAGAGCGGACTGCCACACCCCGCGCTCGAGGCATCGCCTTATCCCGCTGAGGAAGACGACGCGCATGTGCCCTCACCGCGTGAGCGGTTGCGCCATGCCTTCTCATCGGAGATCCCCGAAAATGTGATGGACCGTCCGCAAGCGCGTCGTCCCCTCGTTGACGACTACGTGCGCGACCGTGAGTACCGCATTCCCGCGACTACCCCCGCACCGGTCGCCCAGCCGGTGATCCGCGTCGTCGGCGTCGGTGGCGCCGGTGTCAACGCGGTCAACCGCATGGTCGAGGCGGAAGTCGAGGGCATCGAGTTTGTCGCCGTCAACACCGACGTACAGTCGCTGCAACAGTCAACTGCCGACATCACCCTGCACATCGGTTCCGAGCTCACACGCGGCCTGGGCTCTGGCTCGGACGCGAACGTCGGGCGTAGCGCGGCGATGGAGGACTACGACCGCGTCAAGGCGCTGCTCAAGGGCTCGGACATGATCTTCATCACCGCCGGCGCTGGCGGCGGTACAGGTACTGGAGCGGCGCCTGTCGTCGCGCGGATCTCGCGCGAAATCGGCGCGCTCACCGTCGCGATCGTTACCAAGCCGTTCGGTTTCGAGGGCACACGCCGCAGTGAGCAGGCTGAGCGTGGTGTCGCCGCACTTGCCGATGAGGTGGACACGTTGATCGTCGTCCCCAACAACCGACTGCTCACCGTGCTCGACAAGCAGACGGCGATGGTCGAGGCCTTCCGTGTTGCTGACGACGTGCTGCGTCAGGGAGTGCAGGGCATCTCCGATCTTGTGACGCTGCCCGGCCTGATCAACCTCGATTTCGCAGACGTACGCACGATCATGAGTGAGGCGGGCAACGCTCTACTCGGGATCGGCATGGGCGTTGGGGAGAACCGCGCCACTGAGGCTGCCATGCAGGCCGTCTCCTCGCCGCTACTGGAAACGTCGATGGAGGGCGCACGCTCAATCCTGCTGTCGATCACAGGCGGTGTCAACCTCTCCCTGTGGGAGGTCAACGAGGCCGCCAAGTCAGTATCTGAGGCTGCCCATCCCGACGCGAACATCATCTTCGGCGCGATGGTCGACGAAAAGCTCGACGACCAGGTTTGGGTCACTGTTGTCGCCACTGGCTATGGCGATGAGGGCAGGCGCAAAAGCGCCAACCGCTTCAAAGAGCCCGCCACCACCGGCGAGGTGAGGGCCCAACGTGCCGCGCCCGCGCGTCCCAGCCGCGAGCCGCGACGTGCTGGCCTGGGCGTAGATGAACTCGAAGTTCCCGAGTTCTTGCCCAATTTCTAGCCCCGGGCGCGTCACCAACCAGCCACGCTGTGGTATCGCTCTGCAATGAGCGCATCTGAGAGAGGTGTCGTTGCCGCTGGGCATCCGCTGACTGCGCAGGCGGGGGTGCGGGTGCTGCGCGAGGGTGGAAACGCGGTGGATGCGACCGTGGCGGCGATGCTCACCTCGTTTGTAACCGAGTCGCTGCTCACGGGGCTCGGCGCCGGCGGCTACATGCTGGTGGCGGGGAACGGCATCGAGCCGACGCTGCTTGACTTCTTCGTCGAGGCGCCCACGCGTCTAGGCGATGGCTCGGAGGTCGAGCTGCGCGGCGTTGACGTAGACTTCGGTGATACCGCGCAGGCCTTTCACATCGGGCCAGCGTCGTGCGGCGTGTACGGCACACCCGCGGGTGTGTGCGAGGCGATGCGCAGATGGGGCACGGTGGCTCTTCAGGAGCTCGCAGCGCCCGCCGCGCAGCTCGCGCGCGACGGTGTGGTGCTCAACGCCGGGCAGGCGTATGTGGCAGAGATTCTGGCTGAGCTTTTGACCTCGACGCCAGAGTGCGCCGCGCTATGGGCGCCGGGGGGTCACCTGCTGCGCGAGGGCGGCGTGCTGCGCAATCCGGAGCTTGGGGATGCGCTGCTGCGCCTGGCGGACGATGGGGCAGAGCCCTTTTATCGAGGCGACATCGCAAAGGCCGTGTGTGACTGGTTGAGCGAGCACGGCGGCTCGCTACGGCAAGCTGACCTCGCCGAGTACGAGGCGATCGAGCGTGAACCGATCAGGCTCGCTTACCGTGACCGCGAGATCCTCACCAACCCACCGCCTTCGGCCGGCGGCACGCTGCTCGCGTACGCGCTCGCGCTGCTCGATCGCGGTCCGTCACCGCCGCCGCTGCACGCAGTCATCGCCGCCATGCAGGCCGCCCAGTCCGAGCGTACGCCGCAGTTTGTCGAAGGTCTCAGCGAGGATGGGTTCCTCGAGCGATTCCTCGCCAGTCGCCTCGGCTCCACAACCCACATCTCGGTGATCGATTCCTGCGGCTGTGCCTGCAGCGCCACCTGCACGAATGGCGAGGGGTCAGGTGTGGTGGTTCCAGGAACCGGCATGCACTTGAACAACGTGATGGGTGAGGCTGATCTCAACCCGCTCGGCTTTCATCTGCATCCGGCAGGGCGGCGCATGCCCAGCATGATGGCCCCTGCAGTAGTCATGCGTGAGGGCGAGGTCGAGCTGGTCCTCGGTAGCGCCGGCTCCAATCGCATCCGCTCGGCGATCCTGCAGACCATCATCGGTGTGGTCGACCGCGACCTCGATGTGCGCCAGGCGGTGGAGGCGCCGCGCGTGCACTTCGAGGATGGTGTCGTGTTCGCTGAGCCCGGGATCGACCTCTCCGGCATGGATGGCGATGCCCAAGTGGTCCGTTTCGGTGCGCCCAACCTGTTTTTTGGTGGCGTCCAGGCTGCGCTCAGGCGCGATTCGGGAGTGACAGGCGCTGGCGATCCACGACGTGGTGGTGTGGCGGTGAGCGAGTGAGGGGCGCCCTGGCAATCGGGGCTGTCGGTGCGGCGCTCGCCCTAGGCGGGTGTGGCGGCGTGAAAGCGGCTGATCTGTTCATTGTCTATCGCTCCGGCTCCACCCCGCAGGCGAAGCTGACGCTGCTGGTAGACGAAGAAGGTGGCGTCACGTGTAACGGGCGCGCTGCCGCAAGCAAATTGCAGGATGAACAGATCGTCAAGGCCAGGGATATCCAGGAAGAACTCGATAAGCCCACTTCCACCCATCTGGCGCTGGCGCCCAGGGCGGGCTCAGTGCTCAGCTATATCGTTCGCGACGAAAACGGCACCGCCCGCTTCGCCGACAACTCAGCCGCCCAGCCGGCCGTCTTTCACAAGCTGCAGTTGTTTGTGCTCCAGACTGCACAGCAGATCTGCGGTCTGCCGGGTTGAGTCGCTGCAACGCTCGCCGATGGTCGGGCCGGCGCCTGCGTGCGGTTAGCCGAACCTGACCTTCCCGTTCGACAGCGCGCGCATTTGGGCGCGCTCGATCAGTTCCAGACGCTCGATTGCCGTGCGGATGAGCAGCGAGATCAGACGCAGACGCTCGTTCTCGGAGCGCAGCTCGAGCAGCTCTTGCTTTGCCTCCACCTCGAATTCCACTGTCGCTGCCATCCCGTAAGAGTCCATTTCACCGAGCTCGGTGTCCTCGATCTCCCGGTCTGTTGCCTGCATAACCAACTCACGGTAGAGCTCTCGTGCATCCTCGGCCGCGCCTGTGTCGATCTCCTCGTCGGTCTCTACGAGGAACTCCACCACCCCCGCCGGGTAGGGCAGGTCGTGCTGGCGCTCGAGCAGGCGGAATGGTCGTGTGCCACGAGCGAGGATGTTCGAGCGTCCATCGTCGATCCGATCGAGTACCTGCTCGATCGCGCAGGCACAGCCGACGGGCTTCAGCTCGTCATCAGAGAGCCACATGATCCCAAATTCAGCTCTCGGCGAGCCAGGCTCTGCCTGCAGGCAGAGCTCGATCATCGTGCGGTAGCGATCCTCGAAGATGTGCAGTGGCACGGACTCCGTGGGTAGCGCGACGATTCCCAGCGCGAACAACGGAAAGCCACTGGCGAGTCGCTCGGGCATACGCCCGAGTTTAGGAAGACGGCTTGTGTGCGGCGATCATCAGGTTGTAGAAGATCGCCGCCGGCAGCCGTGACTCGAGTAGGCGGCGGTCGAGTCCCTGCAGCAGCAGGTAGCCCCGGTATGCATACATCCGCCAGGCCCACGGCACGTCTTCTGGGTTGGCGGTGGCCTCCAGTGTGCGGTTGGCCCACCCGAACCAGTTGGCCAGCAGCTCCTCGCCAGTGACACGTACATCCTCGAACCCGGCTGCGCGCGCGGCCCGCGAAAGCTCTACTGGGGCGAATGCGTGCACGTCGACGACGCTCTCGAGCGCCGCATCGGGCTCGCCGCCGTCACCCAGTGGTGCGGGTGCGGCTTTGATTGCGCGCCGCCATGCGGGTGCCGCGGCCGTGGCAAAGCGCTTGGGTACGGTTGCCAGGCGATCGCCATAGCGGGATGGCTCGCCGGCGAACAGCACCGTGCCGCCGGGCGCCAGCACCCGCTCGAACTCAGCGAACGCCCGCGGCAGGTCGGGGATGTGGTGGAGCACCGCGTGGCCCAGCACGAGGTCGAAGCTGTCATCGGCGAACGGCAGGCGCTCGGCATCAGCTGGCTTGGTTTGCACATCCAGGCCAAGTCGTGATGCGTTGTTCTGCAGCGTCTCGAGCATGCCTGGTGAGATGTCGCTGCACGTGGCCGAGCCGATCAGGCCGGCACGAAGCAGGTTCAGGCTGAAATAGCCGGTTCCAGAGCCGATC
>DATHLT010000025.1:0-4898 GCA_035487855.1 Solirubrobacteraceae bacterium | reverse complement strand
CCACAGCCCCCACAGCACGACGCACGCTCGCTCCGGCATGCGACGACCAGCCTTGCGATAGGCGAGCAGCAGCCCCACCACACAAATGAGGGCCGCCGGATATAGCCAGCCGACGTCGAGTGCGAACAGGCCCTCGAGCATTCGCCGCAAGCCGGGCCCTACGTCCGCTGAGTTGGAGTTGAGCGTCCCGCCGGCGTTGACGAGCTTGCCGACGAACGCCGCTGCCTGGACGGGCGAGCCGAGTCTGATCGGGCCGAGGCGCGTGATGCCATTGTATTCGAACACCTGGCTGAACAGCGAGTCGTTGCGCGACCCGTCGACATACGGGCGGCTTTGCTGGGGCACGAGCGAGACGGCTGACATCCAGCTCAGCGACACGACCAGCGTGAGCAGCCCCGCGAGCGTCACGTGCGCGATCCGCCGGCGCAGGCGCCCGTCGGCGGCGAGTACGTATGCGACCGCGAACGCCGGTAGCACAAGCCACGCTTGCAGCATCTTCGCCTGAAACGCCAAGCCCACCCAGAACCCCGCCAGCAGCAACGAGCGCAGTCGCCCCTCCACGATCGCCTTCGAGGTCGCGTCCGCGGCAAGCACCGTGAGCATGATCAGCAGCGAGTCTGAGACGTTGCCGCGCCCCAGGGCGACTGTGATCGGGCTGATCGTGAGCAGCACGGCAGCGGTAATGCCTGCCACCGGGCCGGCCAACCGTCGCACAGCGCGATAGAGCACGAGCACCGTGACTACACCCTCGATGGCCTGCGGCAGCACAACCGCCCAAACATGAAAGCCAAAGATCCTGAGCGACAGCGCCTGCAGCCATAGCCCCCCGGGCAGCTTGTCGACCGTGATCGTGCCAGCGGGGTCGAACGCGCCGAACAGGAAGTCATGCCAGCTGCTGGACATGCTGCGCGCGGCAGCCCCGTAGAACGGCTCGAGGGCTGCGTTGTTGGACCCCCACGCGTATGCCAAACCCGCCACGAGCGCCACCAGCAACAGGACCGGGCGCGCCCACTGCGGCTGATCGCTCGGAGAGCGCCACACACGCGCCCAGTGCCCACGAGGGGCCACCCGGCTCGGCTCCGGGACCTGCTCCCCCATAACTTCGTGCGTCGTTACGGCCATGCTCCCCTTATCGGATCTCGGCGTGCGTGCACTGTAGTGCGGCGCTGTAGTACTGCGAGATCGCGGGTTCTATCTGCTCGCGAGCGCCTTGCCCTTCGACCACTCCCCGAGGAAGCTCGCAGTGTCCGCGACTTCCAACGGTCGGGCGAACAGAAAGCCCTGGCCGCTGTCGCAGCGCTCGCCCTGCAGCAAGCTCAGCTCATGTGCCTGCTCGATGCCCTCGGCCAGCGTCTCGATCGAAAGTGCCTTACCGAGTTGCACGAGCGTGCGGAGGATCGTCTCACCCTCCTGGTTATGAGTCATCTGCGTGATGAACGAGCTGTCGATCTTCAGCGCGTCGACGGAGAAGCGCTGGAGATGAGCCATCGATGAGTAGCCGGTCCCGAAGTCGTCAATTGCGATGCGTACGCCGAGCTCCTTGACAGTGGCAAGGCGCGCGGCAGTCTGTTCGATGTCGCGCATCAACGCCGTCTCGGTGATCTCAATCGTCAGCGAGTCGGCCTCGAGCCCGGTCTCTTGCAGGATGCCCCGGACATCGTGTACGAACTCGTCGCTGTCCAGCTGTCGTGCCGAGACGTTCACAGCCACGCCTATGGGGTGCCCCGATTCTCGCCAGCGAACGGCCTGCAGGCAGGCTTCGCGCAAGACCCAGCGGCCGATGTCAACGATCAAGCCCGTCTCCTCGAGCAGCGGAACGAAGTCGTTGGGCTGCACCACGTCGCGCGTCGGACTCCGCCAGCGCAGCAGCGCCTCCATGCCCGTTGGGCTCATGTCCTTGAGATTGAAAGTGGGTTGGTAGACGAGGAAGAACTCATCCCGCTCCAGGGCAACTCGCAGATCCATCTCGAGTTCCATCCGTGTTTGCACGGCCGTCTGCATCCCCGACTCGAACAGCACATAGCGGTGGCGGCCGTCCCACTTGGCTTGATACATCGCGATGTCTGCGTCGCGGAGCAGTTCGTCGGCACAGTCGCGGTCGCCCGCGGCGACGCCGATGCTCGCTGTGACCTTCAGCGTGGCGTCACCGGTTCCCTCGAGCTTGAACGGCTGATCGAGCGCTTCGAGCAGACGCTCTGCGATCAGCTCCGGTCCCGACGCGAACGAGATGCTGCTTGCGATCACCACGAACTCGTCGCCGCCGAGTCGGCCCACCGCGTCGCTTTCGCGCACGACAGCGCTCAGCCGCGAAGCCACCGCTCGCAGCAGCTCGTCCCCCGCGGCATGCCCAAGTGTGTCATTGATCGCCTTGAAGTTGTCCAGGTCGATGAACAGGGCTGCGATTGGGGTCTTCTCGCGCCGTGCCCGCAACAACAGCTGCGCGACACGGTCGAGGATCAGGGTGCGGTTCGGTAGCCCGGTCAGCTCATCGTGGGTAGCCAGAAACGCAAGCTCGCGCTGGCGCCGGGCGAGCTCTTCATCGGCGGTTTGGCGCGCCGCCTCGAAGGACTCGCACATCCTCACCAGCGTGACGTTGAGGCTGCGTTGGAGCATTGCCAAAGCCTCAGCCAGAACGTCCGTCGAGAGTTGCAGCTCCTCCGCGCATTCGAGCATCACCTCGCGGGCGGCATCGGCCCAGCGCAGGCAGCGCTTGGTGACCTCATTCAGCGGCGCTGCTCGCTGCGAGGCGAGCTGGCCGAAGATCTGCCACGCCTCCTTGCCCACGTCGCGGGCGACGTCAGGGCCCTCACCAGACATCCAGCGTGCAACTGCCACCGTGGAGACGGCGCCCACACGAGCAAAGCGGTCCTCGACTGCCGCCTCGAGCTGACAGTCCGAGCTCTCCGTGCGCGCGATCATCGCCGCGACGACGTCGTTCGTGCGCGCATTGATCGCCTGCCCAAGGCGGCAGAGCTCGTCTGTCGGCGAAGAGGGGAGACCCGTTGGCATCAATTCAGCCAATCGGCATTCATCCATCAGCACTTAACCACTTGTCGGAGTTGGGCTAACGCGTCTGCAACCGCCAAGCCAGAGGCGAGCGCACGCACGTGCGATTCACCGATCTAGTCATCGAGCGGTGACCGGCCGGCCGGGATCCAGCGGCGCAGGCGGATCAACCCAGACCCAACAGGCGCGGTAGCTGATCGTGGGAGTGGAAGACCTCAGCACCGGCCTCTCGCAACGCGACCGCATCGCTGTCGGCGGCGTAGCCAAAGACGCGCATGCCAGCACGCACCGCCGCGGTCACACCGGATGGCGTGTCCTCGATCACCACGCAGTTCGACGGCTCAACGCCCATTGTGCTCGCAGCCTGCAGGAACAGATCAGGGTGCGGCTTGCCGCGCGGGACGGAATGGGCCGAGAACAGGGCGTTATCGACGAACAGCTCCCGCAGGCCCGTCAAGTCCAGTGACAAGCGTGTCTTCTCGAGCTTTCCCTGTGAGGCGACGCACACCTTCACGCCGGCGTCCGTGGCGCGGCGGACCACCTCCTTTACGCCGGGCACGGCGCGCAACTCGCGCCGGAAGACCTCGCTGCGCTCGCGCTCGTAGTCAGCGACCCAGTCATCTGGCAAGGGACGACCGAGCCGCGCCTCGACCGCGTCCACGATCTCCCCAAGAAGGAGCCCTTGATAGTCGCCGCGAGCTTGCTCGATCGTTGTCGGCAGTCCTTCGGCGCGCAGCATTTCGGCCAGCACCTCGTTGGAGATCTTCTCGCTGTCGACGAGCACGCCATCGCAGTCAAAGATCACCATATGCAGATCGTCCACGGGCAGGCCGCGAGCCTATCTTGCCTCAACTCTCGGCGAGCACCGGCGAGAGCGCACCGCTGTCTGCCATCGTGCTCGTCTCGCCCGTAGCGCGATGCACCACCGTGCTCAAGGCGTCCACAACCCGCGGGTCGAACTGGGTGCCTGCGTGTCCAGCCAGCTCGGCCAGGGCAGCCGCAACGGGCATTGCCTTGCGATACGGCCGCGTGGTTGTCATTGCGTTGAACGCGTCACAGCAGGAGATGATCCTTGCCTCCAGGGCGATGTCCTCGCCCTGCAGGCCGTCGGGATAGCCAGCGCCGTCCCAGCGCTCGTGATGGGAACGGACAATCCAGCCGACCTTGCCCATGAAGCCGCCGACGCGCTCGAGCATCCGTTGGCCCTCGACCGTGTGGGTCTTGATGATCTCCCACTCGTGCGCGTCGAGCTTGCCCGGCTTGTTGACGATTGCCTTCGGCACGGCGATCTTGCCGATGTCATGCAGCAGCGCCGCGAACTCGACCGTGCGCTGTTCCTCGACTCCCAATCTCAGCTCGCGGCCGACATCCAGTGCCAAGTGCACCACGTCCTTGCAGTGCTCACCCGTGTAGCTGTCATCGGCCTCGACCACATCACCCAGCAACAGTGCTGTGCCGCGATAGGCATCATTGAGCTCGATCAGCTGATCGAGTCTCGCCCTGCGCTCTTTGGAGAACCACCGCAGCACGCCAAACAGGGGTGCGATCAAGACGATCGCCCACGGGTGTCTGAGTGCGGCAATCGCCACCACCAGACCCAGCGGTGCGAGTGTCAAGTCGATCAGATAGACATGGCGCAGCTCGGCGGCGAGCTCGTTCAGGGTCAAGCCGCCATGAAGTCTTTCCCACACGGCGCTCGAGCCGGCATCGCACGCGCACTGGGCGAGCAGCGCGAGAACTAGCACTCCCCAGCGGCCGTCCGGGCGGTGATCGTTTGCCAACACCAGCACGAGCGATGGTCCGAACGCGAACCAGCTGTTACCGGGAACTGTCAACAGCCGGCTGACAGGCGCGCGACCGAGGAGGATCGAGGGCACGAGTGCGAGTGCAAG
>DATHLT010000024.1:0-4762 GCA_035487855.1 Solirubrobacteraceae bacterium | reverse complement strand
ACGTGCAGGCAGCCACGCACACCCTCACGCTCTCGCACGTCGCGAAAAGCGAAACACAGAGCCCACGCTCCTACGAAACCGAAGCCGGCAAACTCTACACAGCATTCCCCGAACTAGCACTGGTTGCCTCCGAAGACTACTTCGAAGGCAGCGTCACCGACGCACAGATCGAAGTGACATCCCTCAGAGGCGAAGGCAACCTCGAAATCAAGGCGTAAACACCGCTTGCCGGGCGTCGGGCGCACAACACGCCCGACGCCCCCAGGCACGCCGCCGCCCTACGACGAGCTCGGAGACGGCACCGCAAGTGCTGAGCTGCAGACCGGCAGTGCGACAAGTGAGCCTCGATCGTGCTCACACGCCTGGTTTCGACCCGAGCGTCTCTTCGAGGAAGAACCGTGTCTTGGCCGGTGGCTGTGCGAGCGGGTAGATCGCGCTGAGCAGGTCGAGTGCTTCCTGTGCGCTGTGGATGTCGCACTCGCCGCGCAGGATCTCGATGTCCTGGTCGTCCTCGCCAAAGCGCATCGCCATCAGCTTCATCGCGAGCAGGTAGCGCGGCGAGGTCGTCGTGACTTCGATTCCGGGAATGTCAGGGATCGGGCGCGGGTCGGCGTCGGGGCCTGGCATGAACCCCTTGACGTCGCGGAGGTCCGGCGGGGCGAGCCGGCGGGCCGCGAGCTCGATCTGCTGCTGCACCGCGCGGAGATCCAGACCGTCCCGGTCGACGCAGAGCAGGTCCAGATCGCGCGGTCGGCGTGGCGACGCTACGGCAAGGGCCGCCACCTGCCGGCCTGAACTACGGCGACTGCCTCGCCTACGCCCTAGCGGCCGCTACCGGCGAGCCGCTGCTCTTCAGCGGTCACGTCTTCCGCCAAACAGACATCCCGGCCGCCACCCCAGCAACCTAACGCACACCCACACCGGCTCCGGGGTCGATGTAGATCTGGTCTTCTTCACGCCATGCAGTAGCCACCTGCCACCCGGTCACCCGCACTGGTGCAACTCACGTTTTGGGCGTGGGTGGGCGCTGTTGGCGAACGCGCTACGCTGCGCCATTAGCGCGCCGGGCACAGGCAAGTCACCCGCTGGTCGATGGTACCGTGAGCCCGCCCTCGGCTCCTCAGCTAACCACGTGGCTGTTGTTTATCGAGGCCGAGACCCGGCTTGCTTCACGGGACTTGGCTCCCTCGCAGCACAGGCCTAACTGGGCGCACCTGCGCGATGATAGTCTAGGCTGCGCCGCAGTGTTTATGGCCCAAGGAGACCCAATATGCCGACGCAAATAGTGCTGCCCGTCCGGGTGGCGCGCGCCGAGGCGGGCAGATCGCTGACCCGTGCCTGCTTGGCGGGGCTCCTCACCTCCTTGCTCCTCGGCGTGGCGCTCTTCCCCACCGGCGCAGTCGCCGCTCCGGGGGACGGCGCCGCGACAAAGGCATACATACAGGCGAACTATCGCCTCGTGGAGGCGGCCGTTTCGCGCATCCATCCGATCGAAGCAGCCCTCCACGGCGTCCTCAGCGATGTTCGCGGCGAATGCCCGATGGCGGCGGCTGGCTCGCCGCAGGACGCTGACTCCGAACAGCTGAGCAACGAGGTGATCGGGGCGCTCGTGATCGCCGTGGTCGCCCTTGATCGCACTGCCGGCCGAGAGTTCGCGAGCGCCGCGCGTGGCCTCACCTGGAGTAATCGTGCGCTCACCCGCACGATCCACGCCTACGTCGGCAAGGTCACGACGCTGATAGGCCTCGCGCCGCCCACCCTTTGCAGCGACGTGAAGAGCTGGGCGGCGAGCGCTTTCATCGCACTGCCGGCGAGCACCATCAGCTTCGCTCCCCGTTTTATGTCCGCCTGGGTCGCGCCCGGAGATCTGCCCGCCGCGCTCGCACCATACGAGACCCCCGAAGACCGCCAACTCGCTCGTCGCACCAGCCGTCTCGAAGAACGCTTCTCCGAACTCGAAGCACGCGAAGTCGAAACCTGGGGGCAGATCATGGACACGCTCGCCCTGTGGCCCTAGACGACGGAGCTGCCGGGCTGAGAGACCTCGACGCCGCCGAGACGCGTTCGGCGGCGTCGCAGATCCGGGGCGCTCACACTGCGCGGCGCGCAGGCCGTGCTCGCCGGCGCGGACGCGACCTCCCAGCTGCAGGCACGGCTGGCCGAGCGCTATGGGGCAAGGCCGGGACGGGGGAGCCTGCTGGACCTCGACGCTCCATCGGGGCAGCCCGATCCCGGGACCGCGACGCCGGCATCTGACGCGCTGCGGTGGGTCCGCGGCGAGTGAACGCTGCCTACCTCGACGCCTCCGCGCTCGTCAAGCTGCTCGAGGCCGAGCCCGAGACGGCGGCGTTCCGCGCCGCGCTTGCTGACTGGCCCGTGCAACTCGCCAGCGAGCTGATTCGCGTCGAGGCGATATGCACGGCCAGGCGACTCGGCGACCCCGACGTGCTGAGGCGCGCGCGCACGGCGCTCGAGCGGATCACCCTCGTGCCGTTGTCTCCCGAGATCATCGAGCTCGCGACTGACAGTCACACGCCGCCGCTGCGGGCGATGGACGCTATTCATCTCGCCACCGCTCTCACGGTCCGAGAGGATCTTGGAGCGGTCTTCGTGTATGACAGCGACCTGCATGCCGCGGCGGCGGCGCACGGTCTCAATGCCCTCGCGCCGGCGTGATGGAAGCGGCCGTCGCAAAGGCCCACCCTGGACGTCCAGCCGTGATCGTAGATCATCACGCTGCTGTCGACAGCGGCACCTATCGCGCGGTTGCTCGGTGCCCTTTCGAGTCGGGCAGAGCGGCGGTAGCAATACCCTCGCTCGCGGCGACATTCAGCAGGGAGCCGTCAGAGCTTGCGATGCGCCCACCCGCTGGAGCGCTCGCCACGAGAACGGCATCGGCGAGCGAGATCGGGCAGCGGGAGCGGTGATAGTGAGCAGCACGAATTTCACCCGCGCGCCAGGCTTGAGAGGGTCCTAGCGGGAGCAGCATCAGGCTCTTTTCCAGAAGACTCTCGATCACCGGCCGTGTTCGCTCGATCTCAAGGTCATAGCGCCGCTTGAGTCGATCCATCGCCTCAGCGAGATTGAGGGTGGTCATCGCTGCGCCGCGGTTCAGCATCTCCTGTACCTCACCGGCGGCGGGCTCAGCTCCAAGAAGCGCGATGAGCGCCGAGGCGTCAATCAGAGTGGTCGCCGAGGACTGAGCCCCGTCAGTGGCGGTCGCGCTCTTGGACATCCAGTTCCTCTTCGCGATCCAAGTGCTTGGCCTCCTCGGAGCCGAGCACGCCGATCTGCGTCGCAAATGCTCCTACCGCGGCGGCCACTGGATCATCTGGAGCAGGGCGCAGCACAACATGGTCGCCACGATCTTCAACAAGGACGGCTCTGGTACGCCATCGCTTGCGCACCGCCGCGGGGACGGACACCTGGCCCCCGCTGGATATCACAAGCCGCTTCGCCATGGCCATTAGAATCTACCATGAGTTCAGGTCTGCGAGGCGGAGGCGAGCCCGAGGAACACGATCAGCGACCGGTTCAGGGCTACGAGCTCCTCGTCGCGTAGTCTGCCGAGACATTCGCCGAGGCTGGACCTCGGCACGGTGGTGACCTTGTCGACCATGAGCTGACTAGACTGTTCGAGGCCGTTGTCCTCGGATGGATCGATCGGAAGTCTGAGGAGTGGAGCCTCGACAGGGTTCGTGGTGAACGGGCAGACCGTGACCGACGCGGTGGCGTCGAAGCGATCGTCCTGAAGAATGACGACGGGCCGGGGCTTGCCCGTGTGGCGTCCTCGCCCGGCGGCCGGGTAGATCTCACCGCGCGTCACCGAGAAGCAGCTTCTTCGTCCTCGGACTCCCACGGGGAGGAGATCGCGTCGACGAAGGCCTGATCGTCTGCCTCGCGTTCGCTCGTCGAGATCGCAACCGACTGGCGGTGCGCCTCGGCGATGAGCTCGGGGGCTCGAACGTCCGGAACCCAGATCTGGAGTGGGCGCAGCCCTTGACTGCGCAGCCGCTCACGGTGTTGGCGCACCCGATCACGGGTCGACGGCATCCCACGATGTTACATGTAACGCATGAGCTCGTCAAGACGCCTACACGCTGCTCCCCGCGCACACGCCGCTGTGGGCGCTCGGCTGAGCCGAGCGCCCCGGCGCTCGTCGTCTGGCGCGCTTCACGTTCGCGTTCGTCCTGATCGGTCTGCATCAGCGCGGCCTGTGGGATGGTGGGTGTCTGCGGCGTGTCTGAGTCGGGCGAGCACGTCGGTTGTGGGTGCGACCTTGGCGTTCTCGTAGTCGGACAGCCGTGATGCTGAGGTGCCGGCGGCGCGGGCGAGCTGGCGTAGCGTCATTCCGGATTGGGTGCGCCAGCTGCGGATCTGGGCTGCGTAGTCTGCTCGTCCTCGCCTGGTGATGTCTTGGCGTGCGTGGTGGATCAGGTTGCGCATCAGCGCGTCGACGCCGTAGTGCTCGCCCCAGGCAGTGATGGTCTCGGTCGTGCGCGCGGCTGGCCCCCAGGGGTTGCGCCTGATCGCGTCGGCGAGCTGGCGCCAGTCTGAGAGCGAGCCGCGGTCGATGGTCGTCGCGATCGCCTCAGCGGGCCAGTGGTCCAGTGGCCGGGTGCTGTCGAAGTCGAGGTTGCGAAACCGCGCGCTCACAGCAGCATCTTCTGCGTGAGCTCGGCGAGCACCGCCTGCACGGTCGACCAGTCGTGCCAGCGGGGGTCGAGCGCCTTGTAGCTCGAGAGCTGGGTGGTGACCTCGG
>DATHLT010000023.1:0-28646 GCA_035487855.1 Solirubrobacteraceae bacterium | reverse complement strand
CCGAGCTGCCGCACTTCACCGAGTGCGCACGGCGCATGGGCGGCAAGCGCGGCTGGGTACACGTGGCTGCCAGCCACTACCACGACGTGGTGCCGTGCATCAAACAGCGCGTGCCCGTCATCTGGGTCAACCGCAACAAGGAGACCCTCGACTCCTCCCAGAAGAAGCCTACGGCCGAGGTCATCAACCTCAAAGAGGCCGCCAAGCTGCTCGGCGTCTCCTAGCCGGGGATCAAGGAGCACATCCACCCGTGCGGGCCGTCTCGCTCCACCGCGACGTGCTCGTGGTCACGAGCGCGTTGCTGCAGGTCAACTGCGTGATCGTGCGGGGGGGAGTCGAGCAGGGGGCAGCTCTGGCCGGTGCGCCGCCGGTGGCAGAAGCGCCAGTGAACGGCGAGACCTTTGTGATCGACTCGCCGGTGCTGCCCGATGAGCTCGATAGCCTGCCCGCG
Organism: Solirubrobacteraceae bacterium; assembly: GCA_035487855.1. Lineage (GTDB taxonomy): Bacteria > Actinomycetota > Thermoleophilia > Solirubrobacterales > Solirubrobacteraceae > Palsa-744. Next base: position 28,195 of record DATHLT010000023.1, on the reverse strand, counting down.
CTACTCGAGCAGGCTGGGTTCGCCGCTCCCAGTGGCCTGCTTGCGACCCACGGCGACTGGGATCACCTCCTCGCACCAATGGCTTTTCCGGGCGTGGCGCTCGGATGCGCGGAAAGCACCGCCGAACGCCTCCGCGACTCGCCGGGGGAGCCGCAGCGAGCCCTAAGGGCCTTTGACGAAGAGCTGCTGATAGGGCGCCAACGACCGCTCGCACTGGGCTCGGTCCAACCGCTCCCGGTTCCCGGTTATTGCGCCATCGCCGACCAGGAGATCGAGCTTCACCCCACCCAAGGGCACACCTCGGACGGGATGGCCATCGTAGTTCCGTGGGCGCGCGTATTGATCGTCGGTGACTATCTCTCGCCGGTCGAGCTGCCCACATTGGACGACGCCGGCGACCTCGCCTCCTATCTAGCGACACTCGATCGGCTGCAGGCCTTGATCGCTGTCGTCGATCACGTGGTGCCTGGTCACGGACCGGTGCTCGAGCGGGATCGGGCGCTCGCTGCGCTGGAGGGCGACCGGGCCTACCTGACTGCACTGGGCAAGCTGGGGCAGCAGGCTGAGCTTCCCCCTGGCCGTAAGGCGGCGGGCGATCGCCGTGCCCACACGCAGAATGTCGAACGCCTGAGATAAACGCGCGGGTGAGAAACACTCGCAGGTGTGACAACACTGGGTAACTGCCTCGCAGTGCCGGGAAAAGTACCACTTGCCTGGACAGTAGTCGCCGTCGCACTTCCTGCGTGCGAGCATCCCCGAGAGCATGATGGCGGCATTCTCAATGGCCACACGGCCACCTGGCAGCGGGCCTGACGGTATCGCCGTCAAAGCTACGCGAGCGCGTATCGCGCGCTCACCACTAATCGCCGCCCCGTTGCTGTTCGGGATACCCGTAGCCCTTGGCATCGTCGTATCCGTGGTCAGGTTGCTGGGAGTGCGGTACCCCAACCTCGGATGGGCTACGACGGTGAACAGCGATGCCGAGGAGCTGTACCTCGGGCACACGCTCTACCAGAACCCGGCTCATGGGTATACAGGCCAGATTTACACTCCATTGTTTCCAACCATAGCGAGCCTTTTCGATCGCATCTATCTGTGGAATGGCTGGCCGCTGTTGATGGTTATCGGTGCGAGCGTTGCGCTCGTGGTCCTCGCGGCGCGGATCGCCTATACCCGTGACGGGCCGGCACCCGCGATGGCCTGTCTGCTTGGAGCGGCCGGAGTCGGCACCATCGCTTACTGGTGTGTGGCAAGCGTGCCCCTGTCACTCCTTGACGAAGCGCGTGCCGACCAAGTCGCTTGGGCATTCGCCCTACTTGGGCTGATTGCTGTCGCGGACCTCGGGCCGACGCCATCGCGGCGGCGAGTGGTAATCGCTGCGCTGCTGCTCTCCGCGGCGCTCTGGACAAAGCAAACCACAGTCGGTGTTGTCGTTCCCGCTGTAGCGTGGGTGATCGGGCTCGCCGCTGCTTCAGTATTGAATCGCAAGGCGGCGGCCCTGTTCATCGCTGTGATCGCCGGCGTGAACATCGGAATCCTCGTGATCCTGAATGTCCTGACCCACGGTTGGGAGTTCTACATCAACTTCGAAATGGCGACCCGTCAGGCGAACGAATGGCCGTATCTGGTGAACCTCGAAAAAGGACTGCAAAGCAACGCTCTCGCGGGAGTGTTCGTGATCGTCACCTGGCTGGCAAGCGTAGTGGCGGCATCGAAAATGCTGCGTCAACGTTTCAGGGGCGCAACGGGTGGTACGGCGGTTGGTGGCCTTCGCCGACTCCTGTTAGCCAGCGACCCGACCGGCAGACGTGCGCTGCTACTCGGGATCTACATTGTTTTCGGGTTTGCGTTGGCCGCATATTTCATGCGAAAGCAGGGCACCGAAACCAACCAGATGATCGGTGTCGCCTGGGCACTGGGGCTGTTCGCGGCGGTCGGTTGGCGAGTGGCACAGCGTCATGCCGGCGTGGCTGTTGCGGCCGGTGGATGCGTCGCCCTCTTCTTCCTCGCGACCCAAATCGGCGCGATTCGCGCAGTCGCCGCGGACGAAAGGGTAGTAGTGCCGAAATTGGAGACGGCATATGAATGGCCGTCGGTCCCCAGCGAACTGCGCCTATGGGCCGCTCACCACACACTGTATACGGCGTTGTTCGCAGACTTGAACGTACCTCAGGGTGGACCGCTTTACCCGAACTTCTATAACTTCGCCGATTTGCTTGCGTCCGGCAACCAGCCGTTGTACTTGGTGCACGCTCTCTTGAGTCGCCGCTTCGAAGGAACGTCGTTCCTTCCCCTTGAAGGAGACGCTTACGCCTCCGGAGACGGCAAATGGGAGGAAAACTACCTCTGGAAGCTAGACGAAGTGATAGCCGCTCGATATGTTGCACAGCCGGGTTTGCCGGAAGGTGTCCTGGGGCGTCGCCCCGGCCCCGAACAGGCGGCATGGATGCGCCACTGTTTCGGCCCGTTTAAGGCAGCGGGAGCGAGCTTCCGGATTCACCACGGTGGAGGATTCTGGTGCTCGTTCGCGCCTGGCGAGCTCGAACTCGTGCGGGCGCCCGTGCCACTCAGTGAAGTGGTGACAACTGAAGCGGTGAGCCCGAGTGGCACGCTTGCCGTAAGCCTCGAAGATCAGTCGAGCGCGCAGCTCGGAATTGTGGTCGAAGGGGGCTCTGGAGCCAACTGGGTGGCACGCATAACGCCGGCGCCGCGAAGGCCACACGATCTCATCGTCTCGAGCTATCTCGACGGTAGGCTGCTCGGCAGCGCACTCGCGCGAGCCTCGACCCAGTCCAACGGGCGTCTCGCTGTGCGACTTGGCGTGACACCTGTGCACGATCGTCCTAGCGTTCCCATTGTAGTCGCGCCTGGTGTCGTTGCGCTGACGATCCCCGCGGTGAAGGCATCGATGGCGCTGTTGGCCACTCACGGCGTCGCGGTTGACCTCAACAGGGTACGTCTTGAGCACTAACAAGCCGACGCCCGAGAGCCTGCCGGAACCCTCTCGTGACGATAGGCGCGAGCTGAGTTTGCGCCCAGCGCACCATCCGCTGCGTCTGTCGGTCGTGATTCCCGCCTATAACGAGGAGGCGTCGATTGGTGGCACCATCACCTCACTGGCGAACACGCTGACGGCCGAGCGTATCCCTCACGAGATCCTGGTGGTCGATGACGCCAGCTCCGACGGAACGGCTGCGGTCGTGTCGGATGTGTCCACCCGCAATCCGTCGGTGCGGTGTGTGCGCTCGCACATGCCGCCGGGGTTTGGGCACGCGGTGCGCGCCGGCCTGGACCACTACACAGGTGACGCCGTCGCCATCTTCATGGCCGATGGCTCGGATTCACCCAGTGATCTCGTCAACTACTACGAGGTCTTGATGGATGGCTTCGACTGTGCTTTCGGATCGCGTTTCGTCAAAGGCGGGCGGACAATTGGCTATCCGCTGCCAAAGCTGATGGTTAATCGTGTCGTGAACGTCGGTATTCGGATGATGTTCCGGCACGGTTACAACGACACGACGAATGCCTTCAAGGCCTATCGCCGCGAGGTAATCGACAGCATCCGCCCACTGTTGTCGAATCACTTCAACCTTACTGTGGAGATGCCGTTGAAGGCGCTGGCTCGCGGGCACAGCTTCCAGGTTGTGCCGATTACGTGGACGAACCGCAAGGAGGGAGTGTCGAAGCTGAGGCTGCAGGAGATGGGTAGCCGCTACATGTTCATCGTTCTATACGTGTTCCTCGAGGAGCATCTGAGCCGCGGGGACTATCGTCAGCGAGAGGCTCCTGCGACCGGGCGGCTGCGGATGCGCGCGGGTCGAAAGCTGCCGACGCTGGCCGGGTTAGACGGGCAGACAAAAGGCGGCGGCGAGCGGCACAGCGTCGGCCCGCAGGTGTCGAGATGAGCTCAGGCTCGGGGCGATTCATGCCGTCGCTGGTGCGGCGGACGCTTCGGCTGCTGGCCGGGCCAGCGCTGTCTGCATGCTCGCTCGGAGCGGTGGTGTGGTGGGCGCTGCACCAGCACGCGCCGCGGGTGCCCACAAGCCCAAAAAGTCTGTTCTTGCTCTCGCTCGCGCTACTGGTCTACGCATGCGTCACGGCCGTGCGCGGCCTGCGGTGGCACATCATCCTGCGCAAGGGGGGAGTCCAGGTGAGCATGGCCGACACGCAGGCGCTGATCGTGGTTGGCTACATGGGTAACACGGTGCTTCCCGTGCGCGGCGGTGAGTTGCTACGCGTGGTTTTGTTGGGCAGGCGTACAGGTAGCTCGCGGGCGACAATCCTCGGCACGATCGTCGCCGAACGGCTGCTCGATGTGGTCGCTCTGCTGGCGATGCTCCTGCTATTGGCATTGGTGACGACGACCGGGGTGCGCTCAGTGTCCGATCTCAGCCTCACGGCTGCCATCGTCCTGACGCTGCTCGCACTCGCGCTGCTGGCAGGCTGGCGGCTAAGTCACACCGGACCCTTGCGTGGCCTGAGTACCCACATATCGGAGCTGACCCTGGCGAGTCGCAACTTGCTCAGCCTGCAGGGCGCATGGCTGGCGTTGCTCACTGCGCTCGTGTGGGTGGGGGAGGGGCTCGTTTACTGGGTGGTGGGTCGTGCGCTTGGGCTCCATTTCGATCTGCTCCAGGGCTGTTTCCTCGTAGTGCTCGCAAGCCTCGCGGCCACAATACCCGCTGCGCCGGGCTATGCGGGGACCTACGATGCCGCGATTCAAATCGGGCTTGGGGCGCTACACGTGCATGGGGGACGTGCGGTCACCTTCGGATTGCTTGCGCGCCTGTTGATATTCGTGCCAATCACCATCCTCGGCCTGATCCTGATGGTATTTCGCTATGGCGGGCTCGCCTCGTTGGGGCGCTTGCGTCACGTCGGCACCTCGACTCTGACCGATGGGCCTTTAGCACTGGCAGAGGTGGCGAAGTGAGTACGCCAGTGGCAATCATAACCGGTTCGGGAGGCCTGATTGGCTCGGAGTCCGTGCGCTATTTCGTGGCTGAGGGGTTTGACGTGGTGGGGATCGACAACGACATGCGCGCCTACTTTTTCGGCCCTGAAGCGTCGACTGCACGCAACATCGAGCAATTGACCTCGGAGCTTGGTCACGCATTCCATCCGCTGTCACTCGACATCCGCGATCGTGATGGGGTCACGGCGGTGTTCGCCCAGTACGCCCAGCGGATCGAGCTGATTATCCACACCGCCGCTCAGCCGTCGCACGACTGGGCGGCTTCGGAGCCACATACCGACTTCACGGTCAATGCCAACGGGACACTCAATTTGCTGGCGGCTGCTCGCGAGCATGCACCAGACGCCACGTTTGTGTTCACCTCCACCAACAAGGTCTATGGCGATACTCCAAACAACCTGCCGCTGGTCGAGCTCGAGACTCGCTTAGAGCTTCCCCAAGGCCACCGATGGTACCACGGCATCGACCTGGAGATGTCGATCGACCTTTGCACCCATAGCCTATTCGGTGTCAGCAAGGCGGCTGCCGATCTGCTCGTTCAGGAGTACGGTCGCTACTTCGGAATGCCCACCGTGTGCTTCCGCGGCGGCTGCCTCACGGGTCCCCAGCATGCGGGCGCCCAGCTGCATGGGTTCCTGGCCTATCTGATGAAATGCGCAGTGACGGGCGAGCACTACACCGTGTTCGGATACGACGGCAAGCAGGTGCGCGACAACATCCACTCCGGCGATGTTGTGCGAGCGTTCCACGAGTTTCATCGCAACCCGCGGCCGGCGGCCGTCTACAACCTCGGCGGGGGACGTGCGAGCAACGTCTCGATGCTCGAGGCGATCGTTCTGTGCGAAGAGATCGCCGGCAGGCAACTCGATCACTCCTACTCACCCCAAGCCCGGATCGGCGACCATCGGTGGTGGATCAGCGATTTGGAGGCATTCAAGTGCGATTACCCGGCTTGGCAGCTGACGACGAGCATCCGCGCGGTACTAGGGGAAATTCACGACTACAACATCGAGCGCTGGAGCTCCGAGCCGGCGCAAGGGCGCTGATGAGCGCTCGCACTGTGCTGATAACCGGGGGCGCGGGCTTCATCGGGGCGAGTCTCGCGCTCGAGTTGGCGGCCCGTCACCCCTCCTGGGAGGTGGTGGCTTTCGACAATCTGCATCGTCGGGGATCTGAGTTGAACCTTCCACGCCTGCGCGACGGCTCCGTGCGCTTCGTTCACGGCGACGTACGCGAGTTCGACGACCTGCGCGCTGTCGGGCCCTTCGACGCGCTTGTGGAGTGCTCGGCAGAGCCCTCCGTGATGGCGGGTGTAGATGGCGCGACAGGCTTTCTCATCCACACAAACCTGCTCGGTGCCTACCACTGCCTAGAGGTGGCGGCACGCTATCACGCACAGGTGGTGCTCCTCTCGACCAGCCGCGTATATCCAGTCGCTCCCCTGTGTGCGCTGGCCTACCGCGAGACCGACACGCGCTTTGAGCTGGGCTCCGAGCAGGCGCTCGCCGGAGCATCGCCCCGAGGGATCGCCGAGGACTTTCCCCTGGGCGGAGCACGCACGCTGTATGGCGCCAGCAAGCTCTCCGCCGAGCTGCTCGTAACCGAGTACGCCGAGACGTTCGGTCTGCAAACCGTCGTGAATCGCTGCGGCGTAGTGGCCGGCCCATGGCAGATGGGCAAGGTGGACCAGGGCGTCTTCACCTACTGGATGCTCGCCCACCACTTCAAGCGCCAGCTCGCATACCTCGGCTTTGGCGGGACGGGCAAGCAGGTGCGTGATCTGCTGCACGTCGCCGATCTGGCGGAGCTCATCGACGATCAGCTGGTACAGCCCGAGCACTGGGCGGGTGCTGTGGTGAACGTCGGTGGCGGCGCGAAGGTCAGCCTCTCGCTTCGCGAGACCTCGGCGCTGTGTGAGCAGATCACCGGCAACAACATGCAGGTTGGCGGCAATCCCGAGACCCGACAGGGGGACGTGCCAATCTACATCTCCGACTGTGGCGAGCTCGCACGGCTCAGCGATTGGGCCCCCAAGCGGGATGCTCGGCAGATCCTCGAGGATATCCACCTATGGCTTTGTGAGAACGAGCGCGAGGTCGCCGCCACGCTCGCGTGACGGGGTGCCACTCGGGAGCCTGCTGTCAGCCTTCGCCGTCAGCGCTCTTGATCGTGGCGATTGGGGCGCCCGCCTGGATGGCGGCACCCTCGCTGATCGGCAGATCGACGATCGTGCCCGCCTTGTGCGCTGTGATCTCGTTCTCCATCTTCATCGCCTCGATGATGCACAGCAGCTGGCCCTCCTCGACAGCGTCGCCCTGTTTGACGAGCACCTTCCACATGTTGCCCTGTAGCGGTGAGGGCAGCGTGTCCGGCCCGCCGCCGCTGGAGGATTTGCGCTCGCCGCGCTTGGGCGCCTTGCGTGCAGCCGGCCCGGTGCCGCCGCCGGCGCTCGTGCTCCCGCCGCCGGCGAACGGGGGACCTACTACCCGCACGTCAAAGCGCTTGCCGGAAACCTCAACCGCATAGGTCTGCTCGACCTTCTCGTCCTCATCGCCGTCGTCCAAAGGCAGCGTCGGCGCTGGGAAGGCGAGCGTCTTGAGCCACTTCTTGTCTTCCAGCAGGTCCTTGCAGGTCTCGCCTTTGGCCCATTGATCGGTGGCGAGCAGTGCCTTGTGGAAGGGGATCAGCGTCTTCAGCTCGCCGATCTCGTATTCGTCCAGTGCCCGCAGCATTCGTGCTGTGGCCTGCTCGCGGTCGGCGTCCCAGACGATCAGCTTCGCCACCATCGGGTCATACATGGGCGAGACTTCTCCGCCTTCACGTACGCCTGAGTCCACGCGTACGCCTGGCCCAGTCGGCTCGCGGTAAACGCCGATCTTGCCCGGGGCGGGGGCGAAGTTCTTGGAGGCATCCTCCGCGTTGATGCGGCACTCGATGGCGTGCCCACGCAGTTCGATGTCCGCCTGCGCGTAGGAGAGCTCCTCGCCGGCAGCCGCTTTGATGCCCTCCTTGACGATGTCGATGCCGGTGGTCATCTCCGTTACGCAATGCTCCACCTGCACGCGTGTGTTCATCTCCAGGAAGAAGTACTCGGGCTCCGGGTGGGTGGGATCTGGATTAATCGAGAACAGCCCCTCGATCGTGCCGGCGCCGACGTAGTCGACCGCCTTGGCTGCGTTCACGCCGATCTGGCCGATGCGCTCACGCATCTGCGGGTCGACGACCCATGCGGGAGCGGGGGACTCCTCGATCACCTTCTGGTGGCGGCGCTGGATCGAACAGTCGCGCTCGCCCAGGTGGATGACGTTGCCGTGGCGGTCCGCCAGGATCTGCACCTCAACGTGGCGCGGGTCGTGCAGATAGCGCTCCAGATACACGGTGGGGTCGGAGAAGAACTTCTCGCCTTCGCGGCTGGAACCCTCGAACGCGCCCTCCAGCTCGTCCTCGGACAGCGCCACGCGAAAGCCCTTGCCGCCACCACCCCCGGCTGCCTTGACGGCCACAGGGAAGCCGATTTCATCTTTGGCGATCCGCAGCGCGTCCGCCACGGTGGCCACCGGCACGGTGGTTCCCGGCACGATCGGCACGCCCGCCGCCTGCATCAGCTCGCGGGCCTTGGTCTTCGAGCCCATCGCGTCGATCGCGCTCGCAGGCGGCCCGATGAACACGATCCCAGCGTCCTCGCACGCCTGCGCAAACGGCGCGTTCTCTGCGAGGAAGCCGTAGCCCGGATGGATCGCCTCGGCGCCGGCGCGCTCGGCCGCATCGAGGATCTTCTCAACACTCAGGTAGTTCTCAGCGGCGGGCCCCTCGCCGAGGTTGTAGGCCTCGCCCGCACGCGTCACGTGCGGCGCATCGCGGTCTAGCTGTGAGTACACGGCGACGCTCGACACGCCCAGCTCGTCGAGCGCGCGGATGATGCGGACGGCGATCTCGCCGCGGTTGGCTATGAGGACCTTGGAGAACATCGGCCGGACAGCTTATTCAGATCAGCCTCGGTAGCGCTATCCAGGCGCTACCGAGGCCCAGCGGAACGGCTAATCACTCGATCTTGAAGATCTTGCTGACCGCCGCGCCGGTACCGGCGACATCGTGTGCCACGGCCTGCAGCTCGCAGGTTCCCACCGGCAGCTTCTTGCCCTTGATGCGGCCGCTGAAGCGTCTACGCCCACCACTCCAGGGGCTTCAAGGCGCCGCGGGGCTATGAGCCGAGCGGAGCCGCTCAGGAAGTCGCGCCGACGATCATCCCCGCACCGACAGTCCCATTGCTGGACTCGTCGATCAGGATGAAACTGCCGGTGCGGCGGTTGCTCGTGTAGGGATCGAACACCAGCGGCACGCTCGTGCGCAGGCGCACGCGGCCGATGTCGTTCAGGCCCAGCTCTTGCGGCGCCGGTACGCGCTCGAGCGTGTGCACGTCCACCAGATCCTCGATCGCGTCGATCGCCGCCGTCGCGCTGCGCGAGGTCTGCTTGAGCAGATACCGAGACCCCGGCCTGAGCAGCTCCTCGCTCATCCAGCAGATGTCTGCTTCCAGCTCACGTGCAACCACCGGCGCCTCGTCCGGATGGCAGATCATCTCGCCGCGCGAGACGTCCAGCTCGTCCTCCAGGCGCAGCGTTAGCGACATCGGCGCCATCGCCTCATCCAGCTCGCCGTCGAACGTGTCGATCGCCGCGATGCGTGTGCGCCCACCCGCCGGCAGCACTGCCACCTCATCGCCCAAGCGCAGCGCGCCGCTCGCCAGTTGCCCCGAGTAGCCGCGGTAATCCTCGACGCTACCGTTCGCCGGGCGGATCACCCATTGCACCGGGAAGCGCGCCGGACGATCTTCCGGGTGGTCATACGCCACCTCCACCTGCTCCAGCAGGTCCAGCAGCACCGGTCCGCGGTACCAGTCCATGTGCTCTGAGCGCTCAACCACGTTGTCGCCGTTCAGCGCCGACATCGGGATATACGAAGTCTCCGTCCGCCGTGGGTTCTTGCCGCCCCGCAGCTTGCGCGCGAACTCCTCGAACTCATCCGCCAGCTCCTCGTAGCGGGCCTGCGAGTAGTCCACCAGGTCCATCTTGTTGATCGCCACCACCATCTGCGGAATTCCAAGCAGCGCGCTGATGAACGCGTGGCGCTTGGACTGCTCCAGCACGCCCCTGCGCGCGTCGATCAACACCACCGACACATCCGCCGTCGAGGCGCCAGTCACCATGTTGCGCGTGTACTGACGGTGGCCAGGGCAGTCCGCGATGATGAACCGCCGCTTGGCAGTCGCGAAGTAGCGGTAAGCCACGTCAATCGTGATCCCCTGCTCGCGCTCCGCTCGCAGACCGTCCGTCAGCAGCGCCAAATCCAGCGTGCCCTCGCCGCCTCGGCGCTCTGACGCCTGTGCGACGTGTTCCAGCTGATCTTCAAATACCTGCTTGGAGTCGTACAGCAGCCGCCCGATCAGCGTGCTCTTGCCGTCGTCAACCGAACCCGCCGTCGTGAAGCGCAACAGGTCGAGGGTCATCGCTCTGAAGAGGGAAGGGGCCGAAGGCCCCGGTCACGGCCGCCACGAAGGCGGCCGTCTCCATCAAGGCGGCGGCTGGAAGCCGGCGCACGCATCCTAGAAATACCCGGCCTTCTTACGGTCCTCCATCGCCGCCTCCGACACACGGTCATCCGCCCGTGTCTCCCCGCGCTCGGTAATACGTGTCGCCGCGATCTCCAACACCACTTCCTCGAGCGTCGCTGCGTGCGAGCGCACGCCGCCAGTGCAGGTCATATCGCCCACCGTGCGGTAGCGGACCGTCTCGGTGAAGATCTTCTCGCCCTCGATCATCTCCGTGCCCTCACGCCACGCATACAGCATGTCGTCGCGCTCGAACACCTTGCGCTCGTGCGCAAAGTAGATCGAAGGCACCTCCAACTGCTCCTGGTCGATGTACTCCCACACGTCCAGCTCAGTCCAGTTCGACAGCGGGAAGACCCGCACGTTCTCGCCCTTTTTGATGCGTCCGTTATAGAGGTTCCACAGCTCCGGACGCTGGTTCTTCGGATCCCACTGGCCGAAGTCATCGCGGAAGGAGAACACCCGCTCCTTTGCCCGCGCGCGCTCCTCGTCGCGACGCGCGCCGCCGAACGCCGCATCGAAGCCGTGCTCCGCGATCGCGTCCAGCAGCGTGACCGTCTGCAATTTGTTGCGCGATGCCCGCGGACCTGTCTCCTCGACCGCGCGGCCGTTGTCGATCGAGTCCTGCACGCTCGCCACGATCAACCGCTCGCCCAGCTCCGCAACCCGGCGGTCGCGGTACTCGATCACCTCGGGGAAGTTGTGCTCCGTGTCCACATGCATAAGCGGGAACGGGAACGGCGCCGGGCGGAACGCCTTCTCCGCCAGCCGCAGCAGCACAATCGAGTCCTTGCCACCGCTGAACAGCAGCACCGGTTTCTCAAATTCCGCCGCCACCTCCCGCATCACGTGAATCGCCTCCGACTCCAGCGCACGCAAGTGGCTCAGCTGGGGGCGGGTGGCGACACTCACCGCGGGGCCTCCGTCCCGATCGCTCCAGACGCTTGCGCGTGTGGAGCGCTCGTGCCGGACGCCCCGCGGTGTAGCGGGTCGCGGCGCCCGGCCAGGGCTACGCTCGGCGGGGCGTAGTGCGTTCCCGCGGTCATGGCTCCACCGTCTCCACGTGCAACCCGCACTCGGTCTTATCCGTTCCTGCCCAGCGGCCCTCGCGGCCTGAGCCCGGCTGGGTGCACGGTGCGCAGCCGATCGACTCGTAGCCCTGGTCGTGCAGCGGGTTGTAAGGCAGGTCGCGCTCGTGGATCCGCCGCCACAGGTCCTTGTCCGTCCAGTGCGCCAGCGGGTTGTACTTCCACAGGTTGCGTTTCGCGTCGCGCTCGATCAGCTCCGTGTCCGCGCGCGTCGGTCCCTGCTCGCGACGAATGCCAGTGATCCAGCCCTCAGCGTCCGCCAGCGACGCCTCGAGCGCCGCCACCTTCGCCACCGAGCAGCAGTGCTCCGGGCCGCTCCACGGATTCTCCGGGTTGCTCGCGTCCTGCACCTCGATCTTCACGCCAAAACGCTCCTCGAATGCTTTCCACGTGGCCAGCGTCTCCGGGAAGAGCACGCCTGTGTCGATCGTCACGATGCGCACTGCGGTGCCAGTGGCGGGGTGGGTGGTGGACATTTCATCATTGAGGCGTAGCAACTCGTCGATCAGCACCGACTCCTCCTTCTGGAAGGAGCACAGCAACACAGCCCGCTCGCCGTGGCGGGCCGCCTCGCGCAACGTATGGGTCAGGCTCAGCGCCGCGTCGGACACGGTCTTCGCCTCCTCTATTTGGCTGTCTGTTGAACGCATCTGATCTGGTCGTCTCGTTTCCTGATCGTCTTGAAGGTCTAAGCCAGAACCGCTCATACCGCGCACTCGCCCTCGCCGCGGACCACTTCGAAGGGTACGTTCCTATTCCAGTCGATGAACGTATTCATCGTCTCAAGGCCAAAGTCGACAGGCATCGACAGGTCCTTGACGAGTGACTCAAGCTCGCCAGTGCCGACGCGCTGTGTAAACGCGCCCCACGGCTCGCTGTCCTCGCGGTTGGCTTCGTAGTGACGAATCCAGCGCTCGATCGCCTCCGGCACGCGCTTCGCCGGCAGTCGCAGCTTCAAGCGCGTGCCAAATGCCACCGGTGCGCCTTCATATACGCCGCCCACGTGGGGGATGTACGCCGGGATCGTGTGCTCGCCCACTTTGATCGACGCGCCGTAAAAGCCGATGTCGGCCACGTGATGCTGCGAGCACCCATTCGGGCAGCCGCTCATCTTGATGTGGATATCGCGCGTCAGCGGGTCGGAGATATCCATCGCTTCAACGCGCTCCTGCACCGCCTCGTTCAGGCCCATCGAGCTGGTGATCCCAAGCTTGCACGAGTCCGTGCCCGGGCACGACACCACGTCTGTGATCTCCCGCGTCCCCGCGTCAGCCAGGTCCAACTCGCCCAGCGCTCGCCACACGTCGTACACGCTCTCCTCGCGTACCCAACGCAACAGGAGGTTCTGCTGCACCGTCGTGCGTGCGTAGCCGCCCGCGTAATCGCGCACGATCCGCGCGAGGCCGCGGAACTGCTCCGGCGTGAGGTCACCGCGCGTGACCTTCGCCTCGACCGTCACGAAGCCCTCCTGCTTCTGGGCTTGCACGTTGGCCTGGCGGAAGCGCTCGAACTGACCGATGTCGCCGTTGGGCGAGCCGTAGCTGGTTGGTGGCGCCGGCGCTGACTCGCGCTCGTCGTCCACGAACAGGCGGTGCTCCACTGAGAAATCGCGTTCGGAGACCCACTCGCCTTCCAGCTCTTGCTCGACCTGGCGGCGCAGCTCGTCGATGCCGAACTTGTCCACGAACACCTTGATGCGTGCTCGTGCACGGTTCACACGCAGCCAGTCCTGACGGTCGAAGATCCTGAACACAGCCTCAGCGATCTTCAGGTAGTCGCCGTTGTCGAGCTCCACGAACTCGTACAGCGCTGGCGCCACACGCGGCATGATCGACGTGCCGCCGCCCACCAGCATCTGTGCTCCACGAACCTCACCGCGGCCGTCGATCTGCTTCACGCGTGCACGGTAGGCGATGTCGTGAATCTCCGAGATCGCACGGCCCTGCTCGGATCCGTCGAACGCCGTCTTGATCTTGCGCGGCATCGCCTGCGTCGTCGGATGGCGCACGAAGTAGCGCACGTACGCGCCCACGTACGGGGTCATGTCGAACAGCTCGTCCGCCGCCACGCCCGCCCACGGATCGCCGGTCACGTTTCTAACCGTGTTGCCGCAGCCCTCTCGGCTGGACAGCCCCGACTCGGACAGCTGACGGATCGCCTGCTCCACTTCCGGCAGCGGGATGTGGTGCATCTGCACGTTCTGGCGGGTCGTGATGTGGCCCTTGTTCAGCGGCACGTACTTCTCGATCACGTCCGCGAACGACTCGAACTGCTCCGGTGTGATGCCGCCGAACGGCAGCTTCACACGGATCATCTGCACGTCCGGCTGGCGCTGCCCGTACACGCCCTGCTTGAGGCGGAACTTGATGAACTCGTCCTCCGGCATGTCGCCCTGGAGGAACTTGCCTGCCTCCGTCTTGAAGTCGTCGAACTCCTGCTCGATGATCGGGATTAGGTGCCCCGGAACGTTCTGCAGGATCTCTGGGTCCTCCAGCGTGCCACGTTGGGCGGAGATGGAACCTGGCTCCATTGGTGCGAAAACCTCCTAGTCCGGACGCGCTCTGCCCGAACTGCGTTCGACGACTACACGGTCGGTGTACAGCTATTGGGCTAAAGCCTAGCGGGTTTTAGGTGTTTATCCGTGGTCTGGGGACATCCACGCAACATCCTCGTCGTGCGATGTGCGTGAGGTCCCTTCTAGCAGGGCCGCGCGCTGCCAGCCTTCGGGTAGATCGCCGTTGGGTGGCTGGCTCCTCGTCGGTGCACTGGCGCGCATGAAGCGCTCTATAGCGGCGACGATTGCGGCAGCCTCCTCGAGGGTGGCGCCTGCCGGGGCGGATATGGTGGTTAGGGGCGACATCGGTGAATCCTCGCTCATCCGGATGCTGGCCTACAGCGGAATGTTGCCGTGCTTGCGCTTGGGCCCTGGCTCGCGCTTGCCCTGTAGCGTCCTGAACGCTGTGATGAGCCGCGGTCGCGTCTCGTGCGGCACGATCACGTCATCGATGTAGCCACGCTCGGCTGCCGTATAGGGGTTGGCAAAGCGCGCCTTGTAGTCCTCCATCAGCTTCTTGCGGCGCTCCTCAGGAGTCGGGCTCCCCGCGATGTCGCGCCGGTAGATGATGTTGACCGCGCCCTCGGGTCCCATCACGGCGACCTCGGAGGTCGGCCAGGCGAAGTTGAAGTCCGCGCCGAGGTGCTTGGAGGACATCACGTCGTAGGCGCCGCCGTAGGCCTTGCGCGTGATGATCGTGACCTTTGGCACCGTCGCCTCGGCGAACGCGTAGAGCAGCTTGGCGCCGTGGCGGATGATGCCGCCCCACTCCTGCGCGGTGCCGGGCAGGAAGCCGGGAACGTCGCAGAACGTCAGCAGCGGGATGTTGAACGCGTCGCACGTGCGCACGAAGCGGGCCGCCTTCTCTGAGGCGGCGATGTCCAGCACACCAGCCAGCTGTGCCGGCTGGTTGCCCACGATCCCCACCGTGTAGCCGTCCAGGCGGGAGAAGCCGCAGATGATGTTCTTCGCATAGTGCTCGTGCACCTCGAAGAACTCCTCGTCGTCGACGATTCGCTTGACCACATCGCGCATGTCGTAAGGCTTGTTGGGGTTGTCCGGCACCACCTGGTCGAGCTCCGGGTCCATTCGCTCGGGGTCGTCCGTCGGCTCCACCCGCGGTGTGCTCTGCAGGTTGTTCTGCGGTAGGAAGCTCAGCAGGTAACGGCAGTCCTCCAGGCACGCATCCTCGTCCTCTGACGCGAACTGGGCCACTCCGGATTTGCTGTTGTGCGTCATCGCGCCGCCTAGCTCCTCGAACTCCACTTCCTCGCCGGTGACCGTCTTGATCACGTCAGGGCCGGTGATGAACATGTGCGAGGTCTCCTTCACCATGAAGATGAAGTCGGTGATCGCAGGCGAGTACACGGCGCCACCAGCGCATGGGCCCATCACCAGGCTGATCTGCGGGATCACGCCCGAGCAGCGCACATTGCGCAGGAACACATCGCCATAGGAGCCAAGCGACACGACGCCCTCCTGGATGCGGGCGCCGCCAGAGTCGTTGATGCCGATCACCGGGCAGCCGATCTTGGCGGCCAGATCCATCACCTTGCACATCTTCTCGCCCATCACCTCGCCCAGCGAGCCGCCGAACACCGTGAAGTCCTGGCTGAACACGCACACCGTGCGCCCGTCGATCGTGCCGTGGCCGGTCACCACAGCATCGCCCCACGGCCGGTTCTTCTGCATGTCGAAGTCGTACGTGCGGTGGCGTACGAACGTGTCCAGCTCCTGGAAGGAGCCCTCATCGAGCAGCTTTTCCACCCGCTCGCGCGCCGTGTACTTGCCGCGCGCGTGCTGCTTCGCCTCCGCCTCAGGCGAGGAGTGGATTGCCGCCTCACGCAACTCCTGCAGCTGCTCGAGCTTCTCCTCGTATGTCTCCGGCGCCTTCCGGCGCGGCGCTTTGCGGTGGCCGCTGCGCGAGGTCGCTAGCAGCGCTGCGTCCGTCTGCCGGTTGTGCGGGGTGCTTGCCATTCGGTGGCGAATCCTATCCGCGCTCGCCAGATCTCAGGCGCCACGCTCAGGCGGCAGGCCCCGTTTCGGCTCATGCTACGGTGAAAAACCATGGCCTCGACCGAGCTGCAGCACTGGCCGGCCGCGCAAGTTTTTGACCAGCGCGTGGCCGAAGCGCTTGGGCGGCGTATCGATGAGATCGTTGCGCTGTGGGAGCGCCTGGAACCGAATGGCCCGGGGTTTGGACAGACAGTGGCGGCCGAGCAGGAGCTGGCTCGCAGTCGCTACTACGCGCCACTTGCACGAATGCTGGTCGAGGGGCTCAGCGGGTCAGCGGCCCATCGCGCCACGTATATCGACTGTCGCCTGAACTACCTGCCGAAGGCGCTGTCCGGTCACCAGCGTGCCGAGCTATTGAGCAGGCTGCTGCAGGCAGAGGGGCACGCGATTGCCGAGATTCTGGACGGCGATTGTCCGCCAGAGGTGACCGAAGAAGTGCTCACGCGGATACACGCGCCCCTGACCTGCGCTCCCGAGCCTGGCGACCCTCGGCTCCTGCTGATCGGCGATTGCGTGTTCAACGACGTGCGCTTGTTCCTGTCCGAGCGGGTCTTCGCTGCGACGGGCAGGGCGCCGGACGTGGATCACATCTTCTTCACCGCCGGTCCGCAGCCACTGGAGCCGGATGAGCTTCGTCGCGTGACCGGGAGCGCCGCGCCAACGCTTATCGGGCTGTCGCTGTTCAGCTACAGCGGCGTTCCCGCATACGGTGGCGTGGTCGCGGACGCAAAGCGCCTGCGCGGGCACGAGCTACAGGCGCGCGTGCAGACGCTCGCCACGATGGTCGCCTTAAGCATCGAGGCGATCCGCGAGGTCACTGACGCCACGGTGCTCGTGCACACCGCCTGCAGCCTCCCCGTCACCCGTAGGCGTGCCAGTTCGCGCTTGCTGCCCGCCGAGTCGCGTGCCCGTCGCCGGCTGAACATGGCGCTCACCGATGCCGTGGCCGAGGTCGTGGCCGCGACCGAGAACACGCTGCTGGTAGACGAACAGCTGCTGATCGCAGAGCACGGCGGCCTCAAAGCGATGGGATCGCCGATCCTCGGCCCCGACTACGAAGAGGCATATGCGCACCCGGCGCGTTTCGGTTCGGTGCTCGCGGACCATTACACCGACGCTCTGGCCGCGCAGGCTCTGCTCGGCAAGGCGAAGGTGCTGCTCGTGGACTTCGACAACACGCTGTGGAGCGGTGTGATGGCAGAGGGCGACGTGCATCACTTCGCCGAACGCCAGCGGCTGCTGCACCAGTTGCGAGAAGCGGGCGTGTTGCTGGTCGCACTCAGCAAGAACGACACGGCGAGCATTCGCTGGCAGGAGATCGCACTCGCCCCCGATGACTTCGTGCTGCAGATGATCAACTGGCGCCCCAAGCCAGACAACGTCAGCGACGCGATCCTCGCACTGGATCTCGCTGCCGAGGCATTTGTGCTGCTCGACGACAACCCTGTCGAGCGGGCACTGGTCGAGGAGAACGTTCCCGGCGTGCGTAGCCTCGACCCTGGTGACCCAGCCAGTTGGAGGTGCCTCGAGCAATGGCTCGAGATGCCGTCCACCACACAGACGGACGAGGCGCGACGGCGCACCCAGCTCTACCGCGAGGCCGCCGAGCGTCGCATCGCGATGGGTAGCGAGCACGATTACGGGCAGATGATGAGCTCGCTCGAGCTGCGCGCCGAGTTGCGGCCCGCCGGCGAGCACGACATGCCGAGGCTGCTCGAGCTGATCCAGCGCACCAACCAGTTCAACACGACCACCCGCCGGCGATCCGCTGCTGAGGTGAAGGAGCTACTCGTGTCTCCCCAGCACGAGATCTTCGTCGCGTCGCTGGGCGACCGCTTTGGCGACCTCGGCGTCGTCGCGGTCGTCATCACCGAGCGCACGCCGGATGGGGAGATCGAGCTTGACTCCTTCATCATGAGCTGTCGCGCCATGGGCTTCGGCCTTGAGCAGTTCACGCTCGCCGAAGTCACCCGGCGGCTCGACGCCCCGCGCTACACCGCCAGGTTCATACCCACCGAACGCAACGGGCCAGCCGCCGGGCTCTACCCCGCTAACGGGTTCACCGAGACGGAGCCGGGTCTATGGACTTTGGATCCAGCCGCGCGGCCCGAGTGCCCCGCCTGGCTGCGTGGCGAGGCGGGTTGAGTGGCGAGGACGGTTGGGTGGCGAGGACGGTTGAGTGGCGTCACACGACCGGCGCGAGGTCGCAGCCGGCCAGAGTCAAGCAGCTCGTGCTTGCCTGGTAGCCCGGCTACTTGGGCCTCGTGTCGGGTACGGGGATGGCGATGACCTCGAGCCCGTCGATCCCAAGAAAGTCGGCCGGGTTGCACGTGTAGAGAGGTAGGTCATTGGCAACGGCAGTCGCGGCGATCATCGCGTCGTAGGCGCGTGCGCTCGGCTTGCGGCCAGACCGCCGTAGCGATACAGCGACCCGTCCGAAGGCACGGGCAGCGGCTGCGTCAAAAGGGAGCGGGTCGAAATCGGCCTCAGCCTGCTGGAGATGAGCTTGGCGCGCGACCCGCTCGGTCTCGTCGTCGGTGACCAGTGGGCCCGCCGAGAGCTCCGCTAGCGACACCGCTGTAATGAGCGGCTCGCTAGGTAGCAAATTCGCATCCTCGAGGTGCTGCAGAAGGATGACGGTCGATGTGTCGAGGATCCCCCGAACGGGCTCGACTGCCTCATGCTCTGGTTCCTCGCTCATAGGGCGGCATCCAGGAGCTCGTCGATATCTGCGCGTAGGGCGGATGGATCCATCGGCGGTAGGCGGTGCCAGTGACTGAGAAGGGTCTCTGCCGACAGCGGAGGATGGGAGACGGCTCTTAGCTCGGCGACCGCCTTCCCAGAGCGTGTGATGGTGATCTGCTCGCCTCTAGCGGCACGGTCGACCACGTCACCACCGTGGTTGCGCAGATCCCGAATGCTGACACTCACCATGCGCGGATGGTATCACGCGTGATACAAGAGGGCGGGAGGCGTTTCTAAGACCGTGAGAACGGCCGGTGGTGTGCCGCTCCTAGCCGATCAAGCACCGCGGCGAGCACCGCCGTCACTTCCTCCTCGGCGACCTCCTCGGCGGTTCTCAGCTCCGCTGCGATGTCGGTGACCGGCTCGGCCTGGGCACCTGGCCGTCGCTCGGTCTCGGGTGTGTGCGGAGCGTCTTGTGGGGCTGGTTGTGCGGCGGGCGGGGCGAATAGGTCGGCAGCAGCGATGCTCGCCGGGGTGAGCGCCTCTCGCACGGCCGCGAAGGGGTCGGATTGCCAGGCATCTGCTGACTTAGTGGAGGTGCACCCCTCGGCAGGCTCCGGCTGGCCGAGGTCGCTCGCGTGCTCAATCGGCTGAGGCTCAGTCGCTTCCACCTTGCGCTTACGCCCGAACAGGCGAGCGAAGAAGCCTCGGCGTGGCTCGGGAGCGAGCTCGGCGGGCTTGGGCTCCGCCGCGGTGAGCTCAGGCCCGGCCGCAGCTGCCTGTGGCTCCGTGGGCGCCTCGGGCTCGGGGACGAGCTCAGGCCCGGCCGCAGCTGACTGTGGCTCCGTGGGCGCCTCGGGCTCGGGGGCGAGCTCAGGCGGGGCCTCGCTCGTTGGCTCGGTTGCGCGCACGTCGGGCTCGACCTTCTTGGTGACGCTGAGCTTCACCCTGGTTCCCCACCCGGATGGCTGGATGGAGACGGTGCCGATGGTGTTTTCGGCCTCCCACTCGACGGTCTTCTCGGGCTCGGTGCGGGTGATGCGGATCTCGCCGAGCTCGCCCAGGTGGCGGGCGAGCGCGGCGGGGTCGCTAAGCTCGGCCCACAGCTCCGGTGGCGACTTGACCAGCGTGCGCTGTACCTCCGAAGAGATCATCGCTCCATCATTCGAGCGATCGCACACGACTCCTTCCGGTGGTTTTTCGGTGGCGATCCAAGTGTTGGAGCGGTGGCGAGTTATCCGTCGGACGGGTGGCGATCTACGCGGCGGAGGGGGCGTTGTGGACGTGCAACAGCCCGCGCCCGTGCAGCAGCTCGGCGATCTGCACGGCGTTGGTGGCGGCGCCCTTGCGCAGGTTGTCGGCGACGATCCACATGTCCAGCGCTCGCTCGTGGCCGGGGTCGCGGCGGATACGCCCGACGAATACGCCGTCGTTGCCGGCGGCGTTGATCGCCAGCGGGTAGAGCGCCGCGTCGGGATCGTCAAGAACGCTCACGCCGGGCGCTGCGGCCAGTATTTCGCGCGCACGCTCGGGAGAAAGCTCGCGGCGGGTCTGCACGTTGACAGCCTCGGAGTGCCCATGGACGACGGGCACGCGCACGCACGTTGCAGAGATGCGGATGTCCGGGTCTTCGAGGATCTTGCGGGTCTCGTTGATGAGCTTTCGCTCCTCGTCGGTGTGGTCGTCTCCCGGAGCGAACGAGCCGGCGTGGGGAAGCGCGTTGAAGGCGATCTGGTGGGCGTAGGCGCTGGGCGCGGGGATCGCCTGTTCGTGCAGCAGCGCGTGTGACTGGTCGAGCAGCTCGTCGACCGCGCGCTTGCCGGTGCCGGACACGGCCTGGTAGGTGCTGATAACCAGCCGCTCGATGCCCGCCTCCTCGTGCAAAGGCTTCAGCGCCACGACCATTTGCATGGTCGAGCAGTTGGGGTTGGCGACGATGCCGTGGTGGGCCTGGAGCGCCTGCGGATTTACCTCGCTGACGACCAGCGGCACGTCGTCCTGCATACGCCAGCGAGATGAGTTGTCGATCACGATCGCGCCGGCGGCCGTGAACTTGGGTGCCCACTCCCCTGAGGTGGATCCGCCGGCGGAGAACAACGCCACGTCAAAGCCCTGGATGGAGTCCTCGTCGAGGGCCTGGATGGTTAGATCGCCGCCGTCGGGCGCGGCGCCCTCGAGTACACGTCCGGCTGAGCGCTCGGAGGCGAATGCCACGACCTCGCGCATGGGCAGCGAGCGCTCGCGCAGCAGCTGCAGCATCAGCGTGCCGACCTGCCCGGTGGCGCCGACAACGGCGACTCTGTAGCCCTCGCTCATAGGGTTCTCAGGATATCGCGGGGTATCTCGAGGCGAAACAGGTCCGGGGCGGGCGCTGATGCCTGCTTATGCCCCGGTGTGGGTGACCATGAAATAGATGGTTATGACCACAAGCAGGTCCATCAGCGCGCCGACCGTCCCGATCCGCCGAACGAGCGAGTCGTGCTCGGCGCTGAACGTGACCTCGCCGCCCCCCGCGGCTGCCACGTCGCTATCGGCGACCTCGATCAGGCGCTTCTCGCGCGGACCTAGGTAGGCCCCCTCGACGGCGCCGATCACGATCACGACGCCGAGACCCCACTGCACGAAGAACGCGCTCCACACATGCAGGTGTGAGGCGAGGTAGATGCCGAAGACGAGGATCGCCGCGACCCCAGGCATGATCACGCGCTGGCTGATCGCGTGTAGCGCCCGGTAGAGCGCGGGCAGCGCGCGTGCGTCGGCCTTCGTGACGACGCCGAGCAGGACCGGATAGGCGAACGTGGCACCGAACGCGAACACGACCGCGAGAATGTGCAGCGCCAGCACGACTTCGTAGAACTGGACGGCCAGGAGCACGGGCGAAAGCCTATCCGTTCGGACGGCGCATGCGCCGTCCGCGGGGCCGCACATGTGCGGCCCCGTAGTAGGGCCGCATGCGGCCCTACTGAACTATCCGCATGCGGATAGTTCTCCCTGCAAGAAGCTCAGAACGTCGGCGCGTACTTGCCGAACACGTCCTGCATGGCGGCACAAACCTCGCCCATCGAGCAGCGGTCCTTGAGCGCTTGGCGGATCGTGGGGAGCAGGTTCTCGGCGCCCCGGGCGACGACGCGCAACTCCTCAAGGCGCTGCTGCACGAGCTCCTGGTCGCGGTTGGCCTTGAACTGGGCGAGGCGGGCGAGCTGTTCGCGCTCTGACTCGGGGTCGACGCGCAGCAGGTCGGGAACCTCGATGTCGTCCTCCTTGAAGGCGTTGACGCCGACGACCGTGTCCTGGCCGATGCGGTAACGCTCCTGGTAACCCCAGGCGGACTCGTCGATCTCGCCGGTGATGAACTCGATCGCGTTGACAGAGCCGCCGAGCGCGTCGACCTTGTCGATCAGCTCCTTGGCCCGCGTTTCGATCTCGTCGGTGAGCGACTCGACGAAGTAGGAGCCGGCGAACGGGTCGACGGTGTCGGTCGCACCGGACTCGTTCGCAAGGATCTGCTGCGTGCGCAGGGCGATTTTGGCGGCGCGCTCGGTGGGCAGCGCGAGCGCCTCATCGAAGCCGTTTGTGTGTAGCGACTGGGTGCCGCCGCAGACCGCGGCAAAGCCCTGCAGGGCGACGCGCACGATGTTGTTCTCAGGCTGCTGAGCGGTGAGCGTGACGCCGCCGGTCTGCGTGTGGAAACGCAGCATCGTCGCCTTGGCGTTGGTGGCGCCAAAGCGCTGTTTCATGATGTGCGCCCACATACGCCGGGCGGCGCGGAACTTGGCGACCTCCTGGAAGACGTTGTTGTGGCCGTTGAAGAAGAACGCCAGACGCGGTGCGAACTCGTCCACCGACAGCCCCGCGTCGATCGCCGCCTGCACGTAGGCGATGCCGGAGGACAGCGTGAAGGCGACCTCCTGTACGGCCGAGCAGCCCTTCTCACGGAAGTGATAGCCGGAGATGGAGATCGTGTTCCACTTCGGCACGTTCTCGTGGCAGTACTGAAATAGATCCGTCGTCAGGCGCATCGTCGGCTGCGGTGGGTAGATGTAGTTGCCGCGCGCGATGTACTCCTTGAGCACGTCGTTCTGGGTGGTGCCACGCAACTGCTGTGAAGGCACGCCCTGCTCCTCGCCGACGAGCTCATACAGCAGCAAGAGGCAAGCGGCGGGGGCGTTGATGGTCATCGACGTGGACACCTGATCGAGCGGGATGCCGTCGAATGCGGTGCGCATGTCGTCGATCGTGTCGATCGCCACGCCGGTGCGGCCGACCTCCCCGAGGCAGCGCGGGTTGTCGGAGTCCAGACCTAGCTGCGTGGGCAGATCAAAGGCCATCGACAGCCCGGTGGAGCCCTTGGAGATGAGGTAGCGGTAGCGCTCGTTTGACTCCTTGGCAGAGGCATATCCCGCGTATTGGCGCATCGTCCACGTCTGCTTGCGGTACATCTCGCGGTGAACGCCGCGCGTGTAGGGGAACTCGCCGGGCTCGCCCAGGTCGAGGTCCTGCGGCAGATCATCCTGTGTGTAGAGCTCGGCGATCTCGATGCCCGAGTCGGTGAAGCGCCGCGGATCGTCGGGGCCGACGATCGGCGCGACGGTCAGGTGCTCCTCGCTTGCGTGTTGGTCTGTAGCGGCCATGGCGCAAAGCATAGAGCCGAGAATCACTAAGCTTGTAGACGATGTCCACCTGTCTTGTTACTGGCGGCGCCGGCTTCCTGGGATCGCACCTGTGCGATGAGCTGCTCGCGCGCGGCAACCGTGTGATCTGCGTTGATAACTTCGAGACGGGCTCGCTGGCCAACATCGAGCACATCCGCGACCCCGAGCACTTCCTGCATGTGGGCGTGGACATCATCGCGCCGTACTTCATCGACGAGCCGATCGACTTCGTCTACCACCTTGCCTCGCCGGCCTCGCCGATCGATTATCTGCGTCTGCCGCTGCACACGCTGAAGGTGGGCTCCTATGGCACGCACCACACGTTGGGGCTGGCCAAGGCCAAGCGCGCGCGCTTCTTGATCGCGTCGACCAGCGAGGTGTACGGCGACCCGCTCGAACACCCGCAGTCGGAGAGCTACTGGGGGCACGTCAACCCGATCGGTCCACGTGGCGTGTACGACGAGGCCAAGCGCTATGCGGAGGCGCTGACGATGGCCTATCACCGCCAGCAGGGGGTGGACACGGCGATCGTACGGATCTTCAACACGTACGGCGCGCGCATGCGCCCGCACGACGGTCGCGCGATCCCCACGTTCCTGCGCCAGGCTCTGGGCAACCGGCCGATCACTGTGTTTGGCGACGGCAGCCAGACCCGCTCGTTCTGTTACGTGTCGGACCTGATCCAGGGAATCATCGCGCTGGCGGAGTCCGGCCACCACTACCCTGTGAACATAGGAAACCCCGATGAGTTCACTTTGTTGGAATTGGCCGAGATCGTCAAAGAACTGACGGGATCGACGGCGGAGATCGTCTACGAGGCGCTCCCAGAAGACGATCCCAAGCAGCGCAAGCCCAACATCGCGCTCGCGAACGGGCTGTTGGGATGGTCGCCTGAAGTGTCGCTGCGCGAGGGGCTGCGGCGCACGATTGAGAAATCGGGCGTGGAGCTGCTCATCGGCGGCGGCGCCAACTGAGGCGCGAGACCCGACAGCAACGTGCAACGCCGGTTGCGCAGCGCTTGTTGTCCATCTGTGTAACCGCTCCATCTGCAAGTGTGCAGTGTTGTGAGTAGCGAGATGGGACCGCACCCTTCGGGAACGTCCACTCCTTCGCCGCCCCGCACGCGTGCCCGGATGCCGGCAGCTGCCCCGGTGCCAGGGCGCCCCAGCACAGTGAGATCCACGTTGGCGGTGGCGGCCAACCGTATGGAGCGCTCCGACCAAGACATCCGCCGCAAGCGTCCACCGGCGCTGTCGTTCCTGTTGCGTATGTCCACTGTGCGGCGTGGCGCACGGGTGCTGTCGCTGCTCGCGCTGGACTTCGCGGGCGTGGCGCTGGCGATCTTCACCGCGCTGGTGCTCAAGGAACTGGTGCACGGCCCGGTGCTCGCGGAAAATGCCGGCCAGCAAACCAAGCACTTCCTGCCGTTCGCGTACCTGCTGACGGCGCTGCTGTTCGCGCGTTCCGGGCTGTACGCGGAGCGCGCCCTGCGGCCGGGGCTCTCGCGCATCGTGGGCTCGCTGTTCCAAGTCGCGTTCGTGGCGGTGATCTTCGCGCTGGTCAACGGCGAAACATTCTCCAGCTACTACATCTTCTGGAGCTCGCTGGCGTTCGCGCTGCTCTATATCGCCTCCGGGCGTGCCGTCTACGAATGGGTCACAGGCCTGTTGCTGCGCGCCGCTGGCTACCAGCGTCGCGCGGTGCTCGTCGGTAGGGGCAAGCACATCGGCGACGTCGCCAAAGCGCTGGGCGACGCACAGCACCCGATTCAGTTGGTGGGCTTCCTCGCGCCGAAAGCGTTGCCGGCAATCGGCTTGCACCAGCTGGGCACGTTGGCGGACCTGGACGACGTGCTGAGCAACGAGAGCGTCGACGAGGTGATCATCGCCGATCCGGACTTCCCGCAGGACGATGCGGTGGAGCTCGTCGACCAGTGCCATCAGCGCGGCGTACGCGTGCGCCTGGCGCCATCGACAATGGAGATCCTGATTCACCGGGCGGAGTTCGTGCCAGGGCAGTCCGTGCCGCTGTTTGAGCTGGGCCCGCCAGTATTCGAGGGTGTGGACTTCGCGCTGAAGCGGACGTTCGACATCATCGGCGCGATCGTTTTGCTGGCGCTTGCGAGCCCGCTGCTGATGGCGATCACGATCGCCGTGCGGGTGAGCTCGCGCGGGCCGATCTTCTACCGTTCGATGCGCCGCGGCATCGGGCAGCGCCCGTTCGCGTGCTTGAAGTTCCGCACGATGCACACCGACGCGGATGAGCGCCAGGCGGATCTCGAAGAGCTCAACGAGGCATCGGGGGCGCTGTTCAAGATCCGTGAGGATCCGCGCCTGACACGCATCGGGCGGCTGCTGCGGCGCTTCTCCCTAGACGAGCTGCCGCAGCTGGTGAACGTGCTGCGTGGAGATATGTCGCTGGTCGGCCCACGACCGCTGCCCGAACGTGACTACGCGATGCTAGACGACTGGCACCGCAAGCGCTACCTGGTGCTGCCAGGGATCACAGGGCTGTGGCAGGTCTCAGGTCGCTCAGAGCTCGATTTCGACGAACTTGTGCACCTCGACTTCCTCTACTTGGAGAGCTGGTCGCTGGCGCTCGATCTGACGATCTTGTTGAAGACAATTCCTGCCGTGTTCACACGGCGGGGCGCCTACTGAGCCGCGCGGTAGGGCGTTGCGTAGGGCGCTGCTGCGTGGCGCTGGCCGCGCGCGCATACACGTCCCAGGTGGCACGGGCAGCGTCTTGCCAGCTCCACGACGGCGGCAGTGGCGCAGGTCGCTGAGCTGCCTGCGCGGCCTCGATCAGGGCGCTCATGTCGCCCGGCGCCACGAACGTGGCCCGCGCGCCCAGGACCTCACGCAGGGCGGGCGACTCACATGCCACCACCGGTGTGCCGCACGCCAGCGCCTCGACCGCGGGTAGGCCAAAGCCCTCGTCCTTGGAGGACAGCATCAGCGCATGCGCACCGCTGTAGATGGCGGCGAGCTGATCATCGGAAACCTGGCCGGTGAGGATCACGTCGGGTAGTTGCCGCGCCCACGGTCGCGTCGAGCCGACCAGCACCAGCGGCAGCCGGCGCGGCGCGGCGGCGAGCTTGGCGATGTGCTTGCCCGGGTCGGGATGCTGCAGGCTGCCGACCCATACGAGGAAGCGCTCAGGCAGACCGAAATGAGCTCTCACGGCAGCGATCTGCTGCTGGGAGCGTCGATACATGGCGGCATCAGCGGCCTCGGGGATCACCGTGATCCGCTCGCGCTCGAGCTTGAGATGCTCGACCGCATCGCCTGCCACAGCCTCGCTGGGGACGATCACGCCCGCCGCGCGCTGCACCGCGAGGTGGCGCAGGCGCTGACGCAGACCGCCGCGCAAGTGCTCGCTACGGCGCTTGAGCGCTGACAGCTCGTGGATCGTGACGACCATCGGGGATGAGCTGTGCAGCATCGCCCCGTCCATCCAGGGCGAGTGGAAGATGTCTGCGCTGCGCGATCGCGCCAGCGCTGATGGGCGATGCGTCTCGTGGATCTCGTCGCGAGGCGCGACCGTCTCACGCAACGCCGCCAGCAGGCAGCGCGAGTAGCGTCCAACTCCATCGGGATCGGAAGCGGGGCGGCTGTCAAACGCCACCTTCACGCGGCCCACCGATTCTCGATCCCCCAGGCTTGCATCGTGCAAAACACTATTGGCTCTGTCAGCCGGTGCGTAGATCTGAAAGACATACTGCACGGCGATGCCATCGCGCGAGTACCACGAAGCGATCTGGGAGGTGATGCCGGAAGGCCTGCAGCCAGCTGACTTCGCGCTGCGCAGTCGCTTCCTGCTCGACCGCGTACGGGCGGGCCAGCGCGTGCTGGACGTGGGCTGTGCGGAGGGGCGCTTCGCAGCTGAGCTGACACGGGCGGGTGCGGATGTAGTGGGCATCGACGTCGCCGAGGAGCCGCTGCGCCGTGCGCGTGCGCGTCACCCCGGCCTCGACGTGCGGCTGGTGACGGCGGGTCCCTGGGATCTGGACGACGCTAGCTTCGATGTGGTGTGGGCAGGGGAGGTGCTCGAGCACGTGCTCGACACCGCGGTCTGGCTTTCGGAGGTCCGCCGCGTGCTGCGTTCGGGCGGCAGCCTGCTGGTGAGCACGCCCGCTCATGGACCTCTCACGCTTGCGCGTCTGGCGCTTTCAAAGCGGGCGTTCGCGGCGCACTTCGATCCACGCGGCGATCACTTGCGCTTCTATAGCCGTGACACGCTCACCCAGCTGCTTGCGGAGTTCCGCTTCCAGGAGATCCGAGTGCGGAGCTGTGGCGGGCCCCCGCTCGCGCGGCGGCTGCTGCTCGCCGACGCGACGCGCGCGCGCTTTTGATCCTAGCCCGCCGTGAAGCGGCGAGGGCTACAGCTGCACGGGCTCGCGCTTGCTGTTGAGTCGCGAGTGCCTGTAGCGCTTGGAGATAGTCGTTGTGGATTTCGATCGCTTCGCGCTCGCCGTTGTCGATCGCTTCCGCGGAGATCGACGCAGGGTTCAGGTAGATGGCCGCTTGCAGCTCCTTCACAGCCGTCTGCGGTCTCCCCCCGCTGGTCAGGTCATAACGCCCTAACACCAGCCATGTCTGCGGGTTGGATGGCTGC
>DATHLT010000022.1:0-15007 GCA_035487855.1 Solirubrobacteraceae bacterium | reverse complement strand
ACCGCTTCGCTTGAGGGCAGCGATGCGAGCGGATCTGTGGCCAGCGGTTCAATGTTGTGTACGAGCAGGCCCACGCCTTCATAATCACCAGCGGGCCGATTCAGTGTGTACAGCTTGGTGGAGCCGCCGATCGAGGCTACGTAAGGGTGTCCCTGGCCGTCGTCGTTGGTGTCAGCCGTCGGGCAGTAGCCGTGGTTCTGCTCGAGCGCCTCGCCCTCGCTGACCCAGCTCTTGCCGTTATCGGTCGAGCGTGCGACGGTGATCGCCTCATCGGCGTCCTTTGGGCGGTAGTCGAAGTAGCCCGTCAGCGAGCCGTCGGCGTTACGCACGACGTCTGGAAAGTAGTACGGCGAGAACGGCAGCGAGGTTCCTGCCGGCTGGGGGACCGGCGCGCCCGTCTCGGGGTTCGCGCCGAGGCTCGAGCAGTAGCCATCGAGCGGACCGGGAGTCCCGGCGACGCCGCTCGGGTAGGGCACTGAGCCGGTGCCTGGATATACAGCTACGTTTGGCTCGCTGACACCGCCCAGGGTCGTTTCGGCACCCCCCGGCGTGAAGGTCGGAAGCAGATCGGACAGCGGGTAGGCTTCGGCCACGCTTGAGTCGCCCTGAGAGGTGTTCCACGGTCCCCCGGACACGGTGTCGACTGTCGGCGTTTCCGGGCTGTAGGTGGTCAGGGCTTCTGACGCTGCAGCGGGTGAGACCATGACTAGGGTTGCCAGACCTGCTCCAGCAAGCGCGAAAACGGTGAACAGCAGGGCACTGACTCGACGCACGAGATCTCCGATCATCGACGGTGGACTCGCGTTTTCTACCAGCGCAATCGTCGCTCCCAGGTAGTCATAACCAGATGTTCACTTTGTAATTGCGGCGCCACGGAGCCGCAAGTTGGCGCGACGGCAGCGTCCACACGGACCTCCGTTGAGACCTGCCGTCGGCCGTAGCGCAAAGCAGCAAGCAAATCTGCAGAGGTAAACCTAACTCGGCCATTTGTCGAGATGGACGCAGATTCCACATGAACACCACCGCCTGGGCTCGATCAGGCCACGGGCGTGTTTGCGTGGATGCCTGATGCAGACAAGATCGTCATGTCAGACAGCGAAATCCCCCCAAACAACCCCGAGCGTGACCCGCTTCCCGGCTCCTTTTCGAGCGAGCCCGGGAGTGCGCCAATGCCACACTTCGGTCCCCAGCCTGGCGCTGCCAGCCCCTATCCCGTTGTCGCACCCAGTCTCGACAACGGAGCTGTTTCCACGCTGTCGAGCGACCCTCGCGGCAGCAACTCCGGTCGCCTAACGGGGCTCTTCCGCGGCCGCAGGGCGGTGTGGGCAGCGGTAGCGTTGCTGATTATCGTCGTCGGCACGGTGGCCTCATTGCTCGGAGCGCACGCGATCGCGAACAGCGACACGAACGAAAGCCACTCCAACTTCCAGCAGAGCTCCGCTGCCGTCGCCTCCGCGGTCAAACTTGCGATCCAGCGCGAGGAAGAGCTGGCAGTCAGCGCAAGCACGTTCTACGCCAATAACCCCAAGGCCTCGCGTGCCGAATTTGCCAAGTGGGTGAAATGGGCGCGTACGCTGCGCCGCTTCCCTGAGATCGACAATCTTGGCCTGCTCACTTTGGTGCGTAAGCCGCAGCTCGCCGCCTTCCAGGCGCAGCTCAGCGGACACACCCTCAAGCCCGCCACCGTTACGGCCACGACAGGTACTGCCGCGGCGACAGCGGCCGCGGCGACTACCACGAGGCCGATTGATGGCATCAAGGTAGTGCCCACAACTAACCACCACTATTACTGCCTGACGAGCGCTGAACTCATCAGGAATGCGTCCCTGGCCACGACGGCGGGTCTCGACTACTGCGCCCGCACGCCCGCGCTGCTGTACGCGAGAGACGAAGGTCGTAGCCGCTACGTGCAGGTGTCTGTGGATGGGGTTCCCGCGCTGAGCATCGAGACTCCTGTCTACCGGGGTAACGCTACGCCTGTGAGTGTCTTCGGCCGTACTGCCGCGTCGGTGGGCTGGCTGCGCGAGATCTTGATACCCGGCGTTGTGCTCGCACAGGCCCTCAAGGGTCACCCCGATGTGGCAGCGAGCATCAGCTATACCGCGCCAGGTGCGAACGTCGCGTTCACCAGTGGCCCAGCTCGGTCCGGCGCACAGAGCGCCACCACCAGCCTTCACAACGGGTGGACCGTTACGAGCTACGCAGCCAACTCCGGTGCGAGCGTGTTCTCAGACGGTGACGCGCTGATGCTGCTGATCGGTGGCATCGCCCTCAGCCTGCTTGCAGGTGTGCTCGTGTTCGTTCTCGGTTCACCCCACACGCCCACTGCGGTCGCTCCGACGGACGACCCAGAGGTGCCGCACGACGATCTCCACGACGCACTCACAGGTCTGCCCAACCGCCCGCTGATGATGGACCGCGCAGAGTGCATGCTCGCGCGTGCCGGCCGCCAGTCGGGGCTGCTCGTGGGAGCACTGTTTATCGACATCGACTGGTTCAAAGACGTCAATGAGAGGCTCGGTCGCGACGCCGGCGATCAGCTCCTGAAGAACGTGGCAGAACGCCTCGACGCGGTGGTGCGCGCCGGCGACACCGTGGGGCGCCTCGGCGACGACGAGTTCGTGATCCTGGTCGAGTCCGCCGCCCGCGGGGCGCGTCTGGACGCACTCGCACGGCGCGTCATCGAGGCTCTGCACAAGCCCTTCGAGCTCGCGGACTTCGGACCGAACTTCTTCATGACGGCCAGCATCGGTCTGGCATTCGGCCGTTACGCGAACCCCGACGATCTGCTGCGTGATGCCCAGCTGGCCCTGCACGCCGCCAAGGCAGCCGGCAAGGACCGCTACACACTCTTCAACGCGAACATGCGCTCCGTGATCGAGGGTCGCGGCGTGCTCGAGGTCGAGCTCAACGCAGCGCTCGCCGACCAGCAGTTCTCGCTGCTCTATCAGCCGATCTACGACCTCAGCACGGGTAAGGTCGCTGGCCTCGAGGCGCGCATCCGCTGGGAGCACCCCAAGAAGGGCGACGTGGCCCCCGGGGATTTCATTCCGCTCGCGGAGGAAACGGGACTGATTGTGCCGATCGGCCGCTGGGTGATGGAAGAAGCTTGCAACCGGGCCGCGGCATGGAACGTCGCTGGTCACCGGGTAGGCATCTCTGTGAAGGTGTCGGCCAACCAGCTGAACCGCGGCGGCTTCCCCACCGATGTTCTGCGCGCGTTGCAGCAATCAGGAATCGAGCCCTCGCTGCTCACCCTGGAGATCGCCGAGGCCACCGTCATGGGTGACGTCAGCGCCGCGGTGGCTCGCCTGGAAGAGATCAAGCGCCTCGGTGTGAGGATCGCGATCGACGACTTCGGCGGTAGTGGTTACGCCCACCATGGCGATCTACGCCGACTGCCGATCGACTTCCTCAAGGTCGACCGCAGCTCGCTGGCTGCCGCCGAGGACGAGGACTACCGTAGCTGGCTGCTCGAGGCGATTCTGATCGTCGGACGTGACCTGTCGCTGACGGTCGTGGCGAAGGGGATCGAAACCTACGAGCAAATGACCACCTTGCAGGCGATGGGCTGCACGATGGCGCAGGGGCTGTTCATGGGCAAGCCCACCCAGGTTGAGGGCGTGGAGAGCCTGTTCGAGGTCGATCTCCCGGCAGCGGGTGCAACCGGCCAATCGAGCTGATATGGCTGTACGACGACGCTCTAGTTTGGAGGGCGCCGAGACACGTGCGCCGATGCCTCCGACTGCGCTGATGGAGCACCCGCCCGAGGGTGTGAGCCGCCTCGGTGAGGTGCTCAAGGAACGGGCTGGGGATGTGCTCTCCCGGACGATTGCCAACACGGCTGTAGGCGGCGAAGTCGTCGATGCCCCGGTGCAAGAGCGATTCGAGCGCATCTGCACGAACTCCACGCTTGCCGTCGCGCGCTGGATTGCCGGCGAGGGCCTCGAGGTAACTAACGACGCCGCGCGTGAAACGTCCCGGATATTTGGTGAGCTCGCCGCCCACCGGGCCGCCTCGCTAAACGAGGTCACTCGGCGCAGCCTGTGGTGGCGAAACGTGATGGCAGAGGTCCTACGTGAAAGCGCCGTGGAGCTGAAGATCCCCGACGAGGCGCTGGCGCAGGCGCTCAGCATGTTGCAGATGAGCCTTGAGTTCAGCCTCATACGCGTGTGTGAGTCGTTTGAGGATGAGCGCCAGCGGACCGACGAAGAGCTTGGCCGGCGCGAGGAGGAGCTTGCGTTTCTCGCTACCCATGACCCGCTCACCGGTCTGCCGAACCGAACACTGATTCTCGATCGCGTCGAGCAGATGCTGGCGCGCTCCACTCGCAACCAAACCCCTGTGGCGGCGCTGTTCATTGACGTGGACAACTTCAAGACCATCAACGACACGCTCGGTCACGGTGTTGGCGATGAGCTCCTACGTGCCGTGGCTGCTCGCCTGGAGGGAGTCGTTCGACACGCTGACGCGCTCGGTCGCCTCGGCGGGGACGAGTTTGTGGTCATTGCCGAGGAGCTATCGCTGGCGGCTGGCCCAGAGCTCGTTGCCGAGCGGCTGCTGGAGGCGCTCAAGCACCCGTTCAAGCTTGGCGCTGATGAGACGCGGCTGACCGTGACGGCCAGCATCGGCATCGCCGTCGGCGAGCGCGGCTCGGCCGAGGAACTGCTGCGTGATGCGGACATCGCAATGTACCGCGCCAAGTGGGATGGCAAGAATCGCTACGCCGTGTTCGAGAGCGGGATGCAGGACAAGGTCCAAAGTCGGCTGGAATTGGACATGGATCTGCGCGAAGCACTCGAGAACGACGAGTTCTTCCTTGCCTATCAGCCGACGCTGGATCTGAGCGACATGACGCCCACCGGCGTCGAGGCGCTGATTCGCTGGCGCCACCCGACGCGCGGCATCGTCCAGCCGGATGAGTTCATCCCGTTGCTGGAGGAGACTGGGCTGATCACAGAGGTTGGTAGGTGGGTGCTACACGAGGCGTGTCGTCAGGGGGCCGAGTGGCAGCAGTCCGGCTACCAGATCGTGATGGCCGTCAACGTGTCCGCCCGCCAGCTCGACTCAGACCAGCTGATCGTCGATATCGAAGAGGCCCTCGCCGACTGGGGGCTCGACCCTTCCGCACTGACGATCGAGATCACCGAGACCACGCTGATGCGCAACGTCGAGGAGACTGCCAGGCGCCTAGCCGCGATCAAGGACCTCGGTGTGCGGATCGCGATCGACGACTTTGGCACCGGATACTCGTCGCTGGCCCACCTGCAGCAATTCCCCGTCGATGCGCTGAAGATCGACCGCTCGTTTATCTCCGGGCTCAAACACAACAAGGAGGGCGAGACCCTGATCCGCACGCTCGTGCAACTCGGCAAGGCACTGTCGATCGAGACGTTCGCCGAGGGCATCGAGCAGCACCAGGAGCTTTCGCTGCTCAGAGACGAGGCCTGCGACAATGGTCAGGGCTTCCTGTTCTCCCGCCCGCTCGATGTTGCCGGCACGGAAGCGTTCTTCAAGGAAACCGCTGCCAAGCGCGTTGTTTCTGTGCTGGCGCCACCTGCGGTGTAGCTGCCGGCGCCGCGATCAGCGGTTGCCGTTGCTCTGCGGGTGGATCGTCTCCCCTCGCGCCAGCATCGCGACAAAGCGCTCGATCCGCCGCGCGCGAGTGTCACTGCGCTTGGCCTCGTGAATCCTGTAGAGAAGTGCGTATCTGTTTTGACTGGTGAGTCGCGCGAACATCGCCTTGGCCTCTGGCTCCGCGTCGAGCGCGGCGCTTAGGTCGGCCGGCACCTCGATAGTCGCCTGGCCGGCGTAGGCCGCGTCCCAACGTCCGTCGCCCTTCGCGCGCGCGACTGCCTGCAGGCCGGCTGGGTGCATCAAGCCCTCTGCCTGCAGTCGCTCGATCAGGCCGACATTTCGCTTCGACCATGAGCTGCGCGCTCGTCGGGGGGTAAACCGCTGCCGATATGTGTGCTCGTCACGCCGCCCCACCTGGCCATCGATCCAGCCATGGCACAGCGCCTCCTCTAGCGCCTCGTCGTAGGTGAGCTTAGTCGGCTGGACTACGTGCTTCTTGGCGAGCACAAGCCACACGCCCTGGTCTTGGTCGTAGTGCACGGCCAGCCACGAGCGCCAGAGTGCTCTGTCCACGACGAGCAGCTCGGGA
This sequence comes from Solirubrobacteraceae bacterium, assembly GCA_035487855.1. Taxonomy (GTDB): domain Bacteria; phylum Actinomycetota; class Thermoleophilia; order Solirubrobacterales; family Solirubrobacteraceae; genus Palsa-744. Next base: position 8,841 of record DATHLT010000022.1, on the reverse strand, counting down.
AGCTCATCAGGCATCGCCAGTCAGTTTGCCAGCCGCCAGCGCTGCGTGCCAGTGCGTCGCGCTGGCGGTCTACGCACTGGCGGCGGCGGGCAATCGCGACCGCGCGGAAAACCTGCAATCGTCACGGCGATGTGCCGCCTATTTGGCATGAGCGCCGGCAGCAAGCCAACCCACGCGACGTTCTGGCTTGTGGATGCGCCGGACAGCCTCTCCATGCAAAGTCATCGCGAGCCGGACGGCACGGGTCTGGGCTGGTTCGACGCCCATGGTGCTCCCCATGTCAGCAAGCAGGCGCACGCCGCATACAGCGACCGGACCTTCGCCCGCGAGGCGCGCGAGCTGGTCTCGACGACGTTCGTCGCTCACATTCGCTTCGCCTCCACGGGCGCGCTAGAGCACTGCAACACGCACCCGTTCGAGCAGCACGGCCGCCTCTTTGCCCACAACGGGGTGATCGAGGATCTCCCCTCGCTCGAGGCCCACCTCGGCGGGGATCTTCATCTGGTTAAAGGTGACACCGACTCCGAGCGCTTGTTCGCGCTGATCACGCGCGAGATTGCAGCGCATAGCGGAGATGTCAGTGCGGGGATCGAGCAGGCGTGCAAGTGGATCGTCGCCAACCTGCCGGTATTCGCGATCAACTTCCTGCTCGCCGATGCCGCCGGGCTGTGGGCGCTGCGCTATCCAGCTACTCACCCGTTGTATCTGCTCGAACGTGGGACCGGTGAGCCGCTGGAGCACTCGAGTAGCTTCGGTAGTCGGGTGCACTCAGAGGACGCGGTCGTACAGCCGCTCGTGGTCTTGGCCAGTGAGCGCATGGACAGCGACCCAGGCTGGCGGCTGCTGGAGCCGGGCAGGCTGGTTCACATCGACGCGGCGCTGCAGGTGAGCACGCACACGGTCCTAGCGGATACTCCCGCACACCCTCTGACGATCGACGACCTCAACCCAACCGCAAAGGTGTCGCAGGCTTCCTCGCGGCCGGTCGAATAACGCAACCAGCCCGCCTACCCCGGCCGCCTCGACCAACAGGGCGTGGACTCGAGCCCGTTTAAACCCTGACCCGCTCGCCTTTGGCATCGAACAGCGGCTCGTGGGTGACCATGCCGTTTACCCACTTTCCGAAGATGTCGATTTCGACGCTTGTGCCGAGCTCGACCTCGACAGGTACGTACGCATAAGCGATCGAACGCTCGACCGTGTAGCCGTAGCCGCCGCTGGTCACTCGGCCGACCACCTCGCCGCCAACGCGTACCGGCTCGTTGCCGAGTGCCACCGAGCGTGGGTCATCGAGCGCGATGCAGCGCAGTCGCTTGGATGGTTTAGTCGCCGGGCCCTTCTCGCGCTCGCCGAGTCCCAGTGCGGGGGCGCCGATGAAGCCACCTTGCTTGCGCACGCAGAAACCAAGGCCGGCCTCATAGGGAGTCTCATCGGGTGTGATGTCGGCAGCCCACACGCGGTAGCCCTTCTCCAGGCGCAGCGAGTCGATCGCGCGGTAGCCGCCGGCCGTGAGGCCGTGCTCCTGCCCCGCCTGCCACAGCGCGCGCCACAGGCCAGCGCCGTAATCGGTGGGGCAGTAGAGCTCCCAGCCGAGCTCACCTACGAACGTCACCCGCAGTGCTCGCACGGGCACGTCGCCGATGGCCAGCTCGCGCATGTGCATGTAGGGGAACTCCAGCGGATCGTCGGTCAGCGGCGCGAGGATGTCCCGTGCGCGAGGCCCCCACAGTGCGAAGCACGCCCAGCGGGCGGTTACATCGGTGCAGCGCACGCTGCCGTCGTGCGGTGCGTGTCGGGTCATCCAGCTGAGGTCGTGGTTGCCGAAGGCGGTGCCGGTGACGATCGAGAACAGCTCCTCCTCGACGCGCGTGACGGTGAAGTCGCACTCAATGCCGCCGCGCCGGTTGAGCATCTGCGTGTAGGTGATCGCTCCGACGTCGCGCGCGACATCGTTGTCGCATAGGCGCGCCAGGAATTCCGCTGCGCCGGAGCCGGCGATCTCGAGCTTTGCAAACGAGGACTCGTCGAACAGCCCGGCGCATTCGCGTACCGCCCGGTGCTCGGCGCCGATGGCGGGCGACCAGTGCATTCCTGCCCACCCGCGCGGGCGCAGCGACTCGTCGCCGGCGATGGCGTTGGACTCGTACCAGTTGACACGCTCCCAGCCCGACTTCTCACCGAAGGCGGCGCCGTGCTCGGCGTGCCACGGGTATGCGCTTGAGGTGCGCAGCGGGCGCCCGGCGAGGCGCTCGTGCCCGGGGTAGCGGATGTCGTAGTAGGTCTCGTAGACCTCCTTGGTGCGCTTGAGCGTGTAGCTGGGCGAGCGGAAGTGTGCGCCGAAGCGACGGATGTCCATCTCCCACACGTCGATCGAGGGCTCGCCCTCGAGCACCCACTCGGCCATTACCTTGCCGATTCCGCCCGCGCCGGCGAGTCCGTGCGCGCAGAAGCCGGCAGCTACGAAGAAGCCGCGCACGTTGCTCTCGCCGAGGCAGAACTCGTTGTCGGGAGTGAACGCCTCCGGTCCGTTGATCAGCTTGGTGACGGTGATCTCATCCATCACCGGCACGCGCTTGCGTGAGTTGACGGCGATCTCCTCAAAGCGCGGCCAGTCCTCTTCGAGCAGCCGCCCATTGAAGTCCTGGGGGATCGCGTCCACGAGGTGCTCGTCCAGCGCCCACGGCGCTGAGTCGCGCTCGTAGCCGCCCATGATCAGCCCGCCGCCCTCCTCGCGGAAGTAGATCAGCAGGTCGGGGTCGCGCAGCGTGGGCAGGTGCTCGTCTGCCACCCGTTCGCGAAACGGCTGCGTGACGAGGTACTCGTGCGCGAACGGCACGATCGGCACGCGCACGCCCGCGAGCCTCCCGATCTCCGCGGCGAACATGCCACCGGCGTTGATCACCACCTCTGCCTCGATCGGCCCCCAGTCGGTTTGCACGCCGCGCACGCGACCCCACCCGTCCGCGCCGGGGTGGGTGGGATTTCTATCGACATCGATGCTGGTCACGCGTGTGTGGGTGAAGATGCGGCAGCCGCCCGTCCGCGCGCCGTCGGCGAGCGCGGTGGTCAACAGCGAAGGATCGAGGTAGCCGTCGCTGGGCAGGTAGGAGGCGCAGCGCACGTCGTCTGCGCTCATCAGCGGGAACAGCTCCCGCGCCTCATTAGCGGAGATCAGCTGCAGCGGCAGCCCAAACGTCTTCGCCCACGCGACCTGGCGCAGGACCTCCTGCTCGCGCTCGGGCGTGCAGGCGAGGCGGATGCCGCCGCACTGCACCCAGCCGCAGTCGAGCGTCCGGTAGAGCTCGACCGAGTCCATCATCATGCGCGTCAGCGAGACGCTCGAGCGCAGCTGCCCGACGAGCCCGGCGGAGTGAAACGTGGAGCCGCTGGTCAGCTCGCTCCGGTCGAGCAGTACCACGTCGCGCTCGCCCAGCTTGGCGAGGTGGTAGGCGATCGATGCGCCGCCCACGCCCCCGCCGATGATCACCACGCGTGCACGGTCGGGAAGCTCACGCGGCCTAACCATCGGTCTCCTTCCGTGTGTCCCTGCCAGCTGCCGCGCTGCCCAGCCATTCCTCTAGCTGCGGTTGTTCGATGGCCGCGTCCATGCGCTCGAAATGGGTGCGCGCGTAGCGGTCGAAGTCGAAGTCGAGCTCTGAGATCTCCGCCTGCACGACGCCCCACGCGCCCTCCCGGGCGTCCGAGAGGATCCGCATCAGCGCGAGCGTCGCCAGTCGCGTATCCGTGACTGGTTCGCCGTGGTAGGCGCGTAGCAGACGCTCGTCGGTGGCCTCGTCGAAGTCGTTGTTGACGGACAGATTGCCGAGGTCGAAGTACGGGTGGCCCATGCCCGCGTACTCCCAGTCGACGATCAGCATTTCGCCTCCTGCTCGCCCCGCGCCGGCTCGTACGCGGATGAGGTTACTCGTGAGCAGATCGTTGTGGCAGGGGCGGGGGTCATCGAGGGGCAGCGCCGCGGCGATGCGTGCTGCCACCGTGGCGGCGCGGCCGTATGCGGCGGTTGTCTGTACGCCGAGCTCGTGCACCCGATCGGCGTACGCCTGAAGCAGGTCGGGAACCCAGAAGCGAGTGGGCAGCTTTGTGGGCGAGTCGTGAAAGCTGCGCAGTGCCCATGCGATCGCCTCGACGTGCTCGGCGGTGTCGCGCGGGATTACCGGCTCGCAGTCGATGAAGCGCGTCACCAGGCAGTCGTCGAAGGAGGCTACGACCTCCGGTGCGATGCCAAGCCGAGCGCCTACGCTGGATGCCACCCGCTCGGCGTCACGGTCGATCCCCAGGAGCTTCGTGCCGATGCCGTGGACGCGCACCACGTACGCCTCCTCGCCCAACGTCACACGGAAGTTATGGTTGGTGATGCCGCCCGAAAGCGGCACCGGCTCGCCGGTGAGCACGCCGAGCGAGGGCTGCAATCGCGCCAGGAGCTCATCTAGCCGGGCCACCCTCTCAAAGTAGCTTTCCTCCATAAGGCATGCAACCTATGCCTTCAACACCATGACTATCGGCGGCCCTGGCCCGGGAGTGTCCGGCGATTCGTGTATCGCAGGCGAGCTGATCGCGCGAGCCGATCTGGATAGTGCCAGCCGCGCGATTCGTGGCTCGACCGTCCGCACGCCCACGCTGGCCTGTGCTGAGCTGACCGAGATCGCTGGCACAGCGGCGATGCCAAGGCCGAGTGCTTGAAGGTGACGGGGTCGTTCAAGCTGCGCGGCGCGCTGAGCAAGGTGGCTGCGCTTGGACAGCGCGGGGCCGGGACTGGTCACGGCCAGCGCCGGTAACCACGCTCGTGCGGTTGCGCAGGCGGCGGCGTCACGGGCGTGAGCTGCGAGGTGTTCATGCCGCGGGATGCGTCTGTGTCGAAGGAGTAGCGGATCTACTCAGCGTCCGAATCGATTAGTCTCACGATCTCGTCGGTTCTTGCCAACACTGCGATCAGCTCCTGATAATGCGCGATGTCATCGCTGCAAAGTCTCTCGCCCTGCCGATCCTTCAGCCATCGCTGTGCCGGTTGATAGCCGCCGATCGCGGTCTGCCAAGCGGCCTCTGAGACTCCTCCGAAGTACTGGTCTGCGTTGATCCAGACGCGCTGCTGCACAAACCGCACCGCGTCTACTGTGTCACTTCCGGTAATGGGGTAGGTCGTGACGAGATCAGTCTTGCCTAGTCTGGGCATCAGGTGAAGGTCACGCAATCGTCCGCCTATCTCTACAAGCCTATGCCATTCATAATCGCTGCCCGGGATCGGTATGCGCGGAAAGTCGTGCTTGAGAAATTCCTGAAACCGCTCGCGATATACGGGGCTGTGGAGAATGCCGTAGATATAGTCGAATATGGTCTCAGGTGTTACCTCAACCGTGAGGTGTCGTGTCAATGCGTGAAGAGAGGCGGCGTCAAAGTTCGCGATCCGCCCCCCATCATCGTCATAAATATATAGCGGCACCTCAAGAGGGATCCCCTTATTGCTGTAGTGCACACGGTTGTCTGCCACGTTTTGCGTCAGCTGGATGTGCGACCAGTGATCTGTAATAGCCTGACGTGACATTATTAGTCCAAGATTCTCGTGGCCCAAAAAATGCCGGGTAACCTTGTCGCGTGGGCGCCACACGACGCGGCGATCCAGATAGATCCAACGCTCGTCAAAGGGCCTATACAAGTAGCGGATAAATCGTGAGTCGTCGATCTCAAAGTCTGAAAGTTGACCGATAATCCAATCGGGATAGTTCTTTCCGAGCGCAAATTCACGCCTAAGCGCTGCAGCGTCGTAGTCGCCAGCCGCAAATCGCTTGAGCCGCTCCTCGAGAACCTTGCGTGACTTCGCAACGATAAATCCATCGCCCATTGTCACAACGCATGTGACCTTCAGAGGACAAAGGTCTGCAACGGAGATTCCGGCACGATACTCATCCTCGCCTGTAAGGTCGCGAGGAACGAAGTAGTTCATTGGTTCAACAATCTCTAGCCTGCTCCAATCTACGTCGTCAGCATTCAATCGCGCGAACTTCTCAACGCGCGTACCCCAGAGATCGGCGTGCATCAGTCGAGCAGGCTCACGTTTTGTACGTGTGTCGGCGATCGCCTTCCCTGTCCGGACCCCGAAAATAATCGCCACACCTTGCTGGATCTGGAATACATTTTGATCTTTGACCTGGTCGGGCGAAGTCTCCTTCTTCATGGTGTTGCCATGGAGATCCAGTATGTAGATAGCATCGAATGTCTGTGCAAGGCGCCAACGCATCCCACGAAAGGTCGGATTATCAAGGTATCCGTGGTTGGTGATCATCGCGACTAGGCCGGCACCATTGCGCTCGATCATCTGCTCGGCAAACGATATAAACTTCACATAATCGTCGTTGAGCCAGTGCTTACGCTCCTTCAGCTTAGCTTGCCCGCCAGGCTCGAACTTGTATCTCTCGACAAGCGTGTTTGCCGAGTCGGTCTCATTAGACGAGATGGCTGAGTACGGCGGATTGCCGATAACTATCATGATCGGGCGCTCGGTCTTGATCTCACCGGCGTGTAGCGCCTCTTGAGTAACAGCCTCGGCCAGACCAAAATGAAACAATGTTTGTGGCTGATCTATCCCTTCGGAAAGCGTGTTTGTGAGATAAACGCCTAGTCGGCCCCCGAAGTCGCTGACGCCACTCTCACGCAGCGTCAAGCCAAGCTTGAGATGGGCAACGGTATAGGGCGCCATCATCAGCTCAAACCCTGAGAGTCGTGGAACGAGATCTTCCCGCACATAGGCAGGCCACCGTCCCTCTTGCCCTGAAAAGCCCCGTCGAATAAACTCAACGATCTCGTTAAGAAAGGTCGCCGTCCCTACCGCGGGATCGAGGATCTGAACTTTATGAAACTCGTACGAGACCTTTCTCTCGGCTCGTAATACGGCGCGCTGTGTCTTCGAGGTGTCCGCTATACCACTAGGTAGACCGAACTCAGTCTTGAGAAGATAATCGACCATCCGCACCATGAAGCGGACGATGGGAACCGGCGTATAGTAAGCCCCCATCTTCTTACGTTGGTCGGCATCATATGCTTGCAGAAAATCCTCGTAAAAGTGGATGATGGGATCCATATCATCGGTGGGGTCGCCGGTCAGGCTTGTTTGCTTGAGGTGTTGGTGAACGATCTCACGGACATTGCTTACTGTGAAGATCTCGCAAAGCTCATCAACGATCCGGGCCAATCTCCGGTCGAAGTTGGTGCCGGCGATGTGGTCGAAAAACTGCTGAAGAAAAGGATTGCTTCTTGGCACAAGGTCGCGAGCCTCGCTACGAGTAAAGTCGTCGGGGGATGCATCGTTGTAACGGGCTGCGAAAAGCCCATAAACCAGCGTTTGCGCATACATGTCGGCAAAGCTGTCGCTGTCGAGATCATGGACAAGCAAGTCCTTGATCAGCTCGAAAATGCCCAGGAGGTCAGCGTTGCGATCGGAAGGGACACTTAGGTAGTAGCCGACCGCAGTGCGAATCCGACGAGCTATACCGCCCATTACCGCGGCCAAGCGTGCGCCGCTGGTGATTGGCTGGGGCTTCTGAGCAAGGAACCCGCCGAGTAGCGTGGCGAGCATCTCGTAGTTCTCCGGTCGCAGCTGGATCCCGCTGTCGATGACATCGCCGATTACGATGTCGGCGTAGCGAGTCCCGCTTGAGTAAAAGCGAAACTCGATGTAGTTGGTCAAAAAAAGATTCGAATAGCCCGAGTAGCGGCGTAGTTGCTCACTCTTCTCGACCTTGGAAAGGTCTGCCGAGACGTCCTTAGCCTCAGCCCAGCCGTAGATGAGGTCTTGAGAGCCGCGGCGTAGGAAAACAAAGTCGGGAGAGCCATAGGCAGACTGCTTCGGATCGTTCACTGCGTCGATCTCCCCGATCTGCTCCATCAGGCGTTGGAGTGCTGGGCGATAAGCGTGCTCGGCCGCGTGGCCGGTCGCGAGCTGTCTTTGTAGATCGTTCGCGTAGTGCGCTACGGCGTCAATGGACAACACTCACCGCCCATTAATAACTAGTCTGGTTGTTCATAGGTCTGACCCGGAGTTCTGGCGTGATCGCCCACGCAGCGGACGGCGGGCTCGCGAGCGGGCGACATCCAGGGCATCTTCGCGGCTAGTTCGGTCGAACCGTCGCGTGGCCGCGACCAGGCCTATCATCCCGGCCGGCGAACATTCCTAGAGGCGCCTCGCGGTTAGCAGCGTGGCATCGTTGGTCAGCCCGCCATCTACGCGAATCCGCTCGGCCGCTGTGGCGGCAGCGACGGCGGTCACGAGTCGCTCACCCACCCGACGATCGCCTCGAACGACGTGCGCGGGGCGGACCGCCGGATGTAGGCCGGCGATGAGGCCATGCGCGTCGCGCCGCCACCACGTCGCGCTGAGCCCTGCGAGGGCCGGCACCATCCGGGACGAGCCATTCAGCCGGCTGTGCCCTGAAGCGCTCGGGAAGCCGGCAGCTCTTCGATTGCGCCTGCGGCGCCTGGACGCCCAAGCATGAAGCCCTGCGCGAACTGGCAGCCCATCGCTTCCAGTGCGTGTAGTTGGCTGTGCTCCTCGATGCCCTCGGCCACCACCGTCAGCGAAAGCGAGCGGCCGACGCCGACGATCGCCTCGAGCAGCTCGCGTCCCTGACCCTCGCTGTCCAGCGCTGCCACGAAGCTGCGATCGATCTTGAGTATGTCCACCGGCATGCGCTGCAGTTGGGACAGCGACGCATACCCGGTGCCGAAGTCATCGATCGCGACCCGCACGCCGAGCTCCTTGATCTCCAGCAGATGCTCGCACGCGGCTCCCACATCGCGCATGAGCGCCGTCTCGGTGATCTCAAGCGTCAG
>DATHLT010000021.1:0-15207 GCA_035487855.1 Solirubrobacteraceae bacterium | reverse complement strand
AGCCGTCAGCGTGTGCTCGCGCCCAGCCACCGAGATGCCCACCTGGGCGCCGTCGCGCAGCGTCGCCGCTACGTGCGCCGGGTCGAGCGCCGCGATCGCCTTCGCCACCAGCGGCATCTCCTTGCCGAACAGCGGACCAAGCGTGCGGTAGTTGGGCTTGATCTCATAGCTACCCAGCTCGTCCGCCGCCGCCACGAAGCGCACCGCCCGCACGTTCAGCTCCTCACGCACGATGTCAGTCAGGCGTTCGATCGCCTCCCGCTCGCGGCCATCCGCCACCACCACCGCCTCACTCAGCGGCTGGCGCACCTTGATCTTTGCCTGCCCGCGTGCGCCCAGACCCAAGCGCACTGTCTCCCGTGCCAGCGCCATCGCCTGCTCGAGGTCCTCGTCCCGTGGTCCTAGCTCCGAACCGGTAGGGAAATCACACAGGTGCACGCTCGCCAGCTCGCCGTCCAGGTTGTCGTACATCTCATCCGCCATGAACGGGCAGAACGGCGCCAGCAGCTTTGACACCGTCAAAAGGCATGTGCGCAGTGTCTGGAACGCTGCCTGCTCGCCGTCCCAGAAGCGCCTGCGCGAGCGGCGCACGTACCAGTTCGACAGCTCGTCAACCAGGCTCGCAATTGCCCTACCCGCCGTCGTCGCGTCGTACGCGTCCAAGCGCTCGCTCACCAGCTCCGCCGTCGCTGCAGTGCGTGACAGCGCCCACCGATCGAGATCCGCGTCCGCCTTGCTGCTTGCGCCCGCTCTCCCATTTGGTAGTGCCGCGCCAGCTGCAGCGTTGCTCAGCTCATCAGCCGACGCGTGCGAGTACAACACATAGAAGTAGTACGTCGACCACAGCTGCTTCAGGAACAGCCGTACCCCTTCGCCGATCGTGTCCGCCGAGAAGCGATAGCCGTCCCACGGCTGCTTGGAGGTGAAGAAGTACCAGCGGAACGCATCCGCGCCGTACTGGTTCAGCACCTGCCACGGCTCCACTGTGTTGCCTTTTGACTTCGACATCTTCTGGCCGTCCTCGTCCAGGATCAGGCCCAGGCACACAACGTTCTTATACGGGGCCGGTGCGGGCGCGGCGCCGTTCGCCTTGGCGCTCACGCCCGTTAGCGTCGCCACCGCCAGCAGCGAGTAGAACCAGCCGCGCGTCTGATCCTGCGCCTCGCAGATGAAGTCCGCCGGGAAGCCCTCCGCGAACGTCTGCTCGTGCTCGAACGGGAAATGATGCTGCGCAAACGGCATCGCGCCCGAGTCAAACCACACGTCGATCACCTCAGGCACACGTTTCATCGGCTCGCCGCACGTGGTGCCGGCGCTCGCGTTGCCGCCCGCTCCGGCGTTCGCATGCCCGCTCGCGACGGCGCGCGACTCGCCGGGCCTCCCGTCCGTTGCGGCATGAGGGCAAGGGAACGACACATCGTCCACATATGGGCGGTGATGATCGTCCAGCACCTTGCCTGAGCGCTCAGCCAGCTCCCCGAACGACCCCACAACGTGCACGTGTCCATTCGCGCAGCGCCACGCGGGCAGCGGTGTGCCCCAGTAGCGCTCCCGCGACAGCGCCCAGTCGACGTTGTTCTTCAGCCAGTCGCCAAAGCGCCCGTGCTTGACGTGTGGCGGGTACCACGAGACAGTCTCGTTTGCCTCCAGCAGCTGATCACGCAGCTTCGACGTGGCGATGTACCACGACGGTTTCGCGTAGTACAACAGCGGCGTGCCGCAGCGCCAGCAATGCGGGTAGGAGTGCTCGTAGTCCTGCACCCGCAGCAACAAGCCGCGTGCCTGTAGGTCCTCGATCAGCTCCTTCGTCAGCGCAGGGTCCTTCACAAAGCGGTCCTCATACGAGTTGCCGTCGCGGTCACGCGTGCGCCCGTCGTACGTACCATCCGGCTTCACCGGGTTGTAAAGCGTCTCCGCCCGTGTCGGGTCAAACGGCACCCGTTCAGAAGCGCCCGCCACGCGGTAGTCGTCCTCGCCAAACGCCGGCGCCAGGTGCACGATCCCAGTGCCGTCCTCCGTCGTCACGAACTCGTCCGTCAGGATTGGCAGAGGCACAGGCCCACGGTCATCCGCCGCGAAGATCGGTCCTTGGTAGGAGCCATACCGCGCCACCAGCTCATCGCCAGTGAAGCGATCTTCAACCTGTGCGCCCTCGCCGAGCACTGCCGCCAGGCGCGCCTCGGCTACTACAAATAAATCCCCATCAACACGCACCTTGACGTAGGAGGCCGTCGGCGCCACCGCCACCGCCACGTTTCCCGGCAGCGTCCACGGCGTCGTCGTCCACACCAGCAACTGCTCATCGCCGTCGGATACCGGCAGCTTCAGGAACACGCTTGGATCGACCACATCCTTGTAGCCCTGCGCCACCTCGTGCGAGGACAGCGTTGTCTCACACCGTGGGCAGTACGGCACCACCTTGCGCCCCTCGTACAACAGACCGCGCGCGTCGATCTGCTGGAGCGCCCACCACACCGACTCGATGTACGTCTCATCCAGCGTCCTGTAAGCGTGCTCCAGGTCAATCCAAAAGCCGATCCGCTCCGTCAGCCGGTCCCAATCCTCTAGGAACGTGAACACCGACTCGCGGCACTTCGCGTTGAACTTCGCGATCCCATACTCCTCAATCTCCGACTTGTGGTGGATGCCCAGCTGCTGTTCCACCGCAATCTCCACCGGCAGCCCATGGCAGTCCCAGCCACCCTTGCGCTCCACCCGATAGCCGCGCATCGTCTGAAAGCGCGGGTAGATGTCCTTGAACACACGTGACAGCACGTGGTGGGAGCCCGGCGGGCCGTTCGCCGTCGGAGGGCCCTCGTAGAACACCCACTGCTTGGCACCCTCGCGCTGGCGCAGCGACTGCGCGAACACCTCGCGCTCGCGCCAGCGCTCGAGCACGTCCAGCTCCAGCGTCGGAAGGTCCTGCTGGGGATCGACCTGGCGCGCGGGGATCAGGGGATGTCGGGAAGGGACCGTCACGGGCGGGCCCATTCTAGGTGGGGCCATGTCCGCTCGTCGTTTCGTGGGCCCGCAGCTCGTCCGCACCGCCGGTGCGTTGAGCGGCAGATTTCCGAGGTGCCAAGCCGGCACCGTTCGCTCGCCGGGCCTGCTTGTCCGCATGTCACTCATATCTCACCGCAGCGGTCGCCCCCTCGGGCTGCAGGTGAGTAAGAGACATTTTACCGGTAGCTCCCGCTATCGGATACGCCCAGCGCGCCGCATATATAAACGTGGGTCCAGTAAAGGCGATAATCGCAAATCTTGTGAATTGCCATTGCTAGAGTCCCGCAGCGTGACAACGCTCACCACGTGCCGCGTGTGCAATGGCCAGCTGGATCTCGTGTACCAGGGGCGCGGCGCGGATCGCTCGTCTGCTTCCTTCAATCCCAGTTGTCATCGTGTGGGCGAGCATGGCGATCTCTATCGCTGTCGAAAGTGCGGCACAGTGAATCAGCCATCGCTTCCCCGTGGCAACGAGTTGCACGATCTCTATCGAGCGGTGAACGACGACAGGTACATGCTTGAGGAGCGCGGGCGTAGGAGAAGCGCCCGCAGGTTGCTCGAGCTGCTCGCCACGGAGGTGCCCGAGGGTCGCCTGCTGCAGGTTGGCTGTGGGTATGGCCTCCTACTCGACGAGGCGCGACGGCGCGGCTACCAGGCCGAGGGGGTGGAGTTGGCGAGGGAGGCCGCACGGTATGCGCGCGAGCAGCTCGGCCTGGCAATACGCGAGACGGCGATCGAGCAAGCGCAGCTGGACAGCGAGCGCTATGACGCGATCCTGCTCGTCGACGTGCTCGAGCATCTCGACGAACCCGTTGCCGTCCTGGACCGGCTGCTGGCAGTGCTGCGGCCCGGTGGCGCGCTGTTGATCGTCACTCCCGACCCCACATCGCTGACAGCCCGTGTGGCTGGCGGTCACTGGTGGTGCTACGTACCCGCACACTGTTGCCTGATTCCACGTCGGACGCTGTTGGAGCTCGTGCGCGCCCGCCGCCTGGAGGTCGTGCGGGAATCCTTCTCCGTGCATTCATTCACGCCCGGGTATTGGCTCGAGGGTCTCGGCGAACGCGGCGGCTGGGCGGGGCGAGCGATCATGGCCGTGGCGGCCAAGCTGCCACGGCGGACGCTCCTGACCGCCTCGCTCAAAGACGAGCGGGTGCTGCTCGTGCGCCAACTCCACGCCGGCGCAGCCATCGGCCGGTAGCGTCGGTTGGCGTCACCCGTGGCGGTCGTGGTCATAGGCTCAGGGCCGGCTGGAGCCGCCGCGGCGACCGCGCTCTGCGACGCGGGCTTGCGTGTCATCGTGTTGGATGCCGGCGACACGATCGAGCAGGGGCGGATGGACCTGTTCGAGGAGCTCGCACGAGCGGAGCCCCGGAGCTGGACGCCGGCGTCCGTCGCGCGCGCACGTGGCGATTTCCCCGCTGACGTCAAGCACGTACCCCTGAAACCCGCGTTTGGCTCACTGTTTCCCTACGTGCGCGACGACCCCGACCTGCCGATCGCGTGCGAAGGCGCAGACGCGCTCTCATCGCTTGCATATGGGGGTCTCAGTAATGCCTGGGGGGCAGCGATCCTACCCTTCAGAGAATCCGACATCACCAGCTGGCCAATATCCATCGATGAGCTCCAGCCGCACTATGAAGCCGTGCAACGGTTTCTTCCAGTGGCGGCGGAGCACGACGAGCTGAACGATTCCCTACCTCTCTACACGAGCAACCCCGGCACGCTAAAGCGCAGCCGCCAGGCGCAAGCGCTCCTGGGTCATCTGCGTTGTCACACACAAGCCCTGCGTGCCGCCGGCTTCGCCTTCGGGGCATCGCGATTGGCGGTGGTGAGCGAGCCCGCCGACCGCCGCCACTGTCGTCAATGCGGCCTGTGCCTATACGGCTGCCCATATGGCTCCATCTACAACGGCGCGCACACGTTCGATGCGCTCAGGCGCGCCGGCAGGATCGACTACCGCGGCGGCACCTACGTCGATCGCCTGACCGAGACCGACGGCTCCGTCACCATCGACTTCCACGCCCGCACACGTCCCACCGCGACAGGCCAGCTCATAGCCTCGCGGGTGCTCGTCGCGTGTGGCGCGATCTCATCGACACGGTTGATGCTCGCGTCGCTGCGCTGCAGTCGGCGCGTGCGCGAGATGCAGGACAGCCAGTACTTCGTAATCCCCATGATCACCCGTCACGCGGCGTCCGTCAGCGTGGCCGGCCAAGGGAACACGCTCGCTCAGCTGTTCGTCGAGCTCGAAGGCCAGCGCGTCTGCGCTCACTCCGTGCATCTGCAGGTCTATGGCTACAACGACATCATGCTGGCAGCGCTTGCCAAGCGACTACCGCTCTCGCCGGCGCGGCTCGAGCGGATCCTCAGCCCGCTCATCGGACGCCTGGTGATCATCCAGGGCTTTCTCCACTCCGCCGACTCGCCCAAATTGAGACTCGACTATCGTCCCGGCCAGATCCGCATCGTCGGTGAGGACGAGGCGATTGGTGCCGTGCACGTGAAACACCTAGTACGCCGGCTCGCCGCTCATAGCCGCTTGCTCGGCATGGCTCCTGTCCCCCGCCTCGTGCACCTCGGCCGTCCCGGCAAGAGCAATCACCTCGGTGGCGCATTGCCCATGCGCAGCCAGCCGGGTGAAATGGACACAGACCTGCTCGGGCGTCTGCCCGCCTGGGATCGCGTGCACATCGTCGACGCCGCTGTCTTTCCCTCCGTGCCGGGCACGACCGTTACCCTCTCAGTGATGGCAAACGCGCACCGCATCGCCACAGCCGCGGCCCAGATCGAGCGTTGATCCACCCTATGTGTCAGCCGTCAGCGTTGCACCGATCGCCGTGTGGCGATCGCCGCCGCATGCAGCACAAGCGTGGCATTGAACAACGAGAACCCGACCCCAATCAGCATCAGGCCCGCGACTCCAAGTCGATCCTGCGTCGCCGCGTGCAGGGTCAGCTGCTCGTGGTGAGAGACGTAATACGTGATCAGCGGCACCGTACAGGCCAGCCCAGCGACGCCAGTCGCCAGTGCTGCCACCACGCTGCGCGTATATGAGAAGAGCTTCAGCCAGCGACGGGTAGCGCGGCCCCGATAGTCGAAGAACACCTGCGCGATGCAGCCGAGGAGGAAGGCTTGCAATCCCACCACCGTAAGCGTCGTGCCAAATAGCAGCCAGTACAGCGCGAACCTAATCGGGCCGATCGTGATGGGGCCGATGCTCAGCGGTATTGAGATCAGCAGGCCGATGACGAACATCACAAGCCCGGGCCTCAGAAGGAAGAAGTCCGGGCCGTAGATGAACATGGCCCGCATGTTGATCCACGCGGCCTGCCATGGGGAGAACCAGCCCACGCGCTTGTGGTGGCTCACCCGACCGCTGCGATCCTTCAACAGGGGCACGGGAACCTCTGTCGTGGGCAGTCCCATGTGCACAGCCTTCGCCATCATCTCGGTCGTGTAGTCCCACGAGTCCGACGCGAGATCCATCGCGACGAGATCCTCGCGTGTCATGCCGCGCATACCGCAGTGCATGTCGCTGAAGTGCGTCGAATACAGACGGTTGAGGATCCATGTGGTAAGCGGCGTACCGAAGTAGCGATGCAGTGGTGGCATCGCCCCAGGCTCGATCGCGCCTTTCCAGCGTGAGCCCATCACGAACTTGTAGCCTTCATGGAAGCGGTCCATGAACGGCTTGAGTTGCCGGAAGTCGTACGTGCAGTCGGCGTCCCCCATCAAGATGTAATCGCCGCGTGCATGGATAATCGCCTCGCGATAGGCCACGCCGATGCCGCGCATCGGAACACGCAACACACGCGCTCCGGCCTCGAGCGCACGCTCTGCGGTTTCGTCCGTCGAGCTGTCGGCGATCAGGATCTCGCCACTCACTCCAGCCTCGGCTAGGCCTTCGTGACACCAGCCGACGAACTCCGCCACCGTGAGCTGCTCATTGAGGGTGGGGATTACGATCGAAAGCTCAGGGTCCGCCACATCGTCGCGAGGAGTGAGCAGCTGGGCACCACTATCCATGATCGAGCTCGCCGCCATCCCGATATCACCAGGAGGTGGCGGATAGCGGGCCGTCGATCGATCTGCTGCTTTGGCGGCACCGCGCAATCACAGATAACTCAGCCACGCGAGCAGCCTATCAGCAGGCGTCTGTCAAATAGTGAAGGACGATAGTGCGACGCGATCGCGTGGAGCCGGCGCGAGCGGCCGGTGTTCTTCGTAGCGAGCTTCCGCGCCTTCACTCCCAGCACGTCGCAGGCGGTTGGTGGCGCGCACAGTTCGGTGACACTGTCTCTAACTGTTATTGGGTTTGCGGGCATTCGTGTAAAAAGCGAACTGGCATCCGGCCGCTCCCGCGATGGTGCATTCACGATGAACAGCATCCACAGGCTTCTTACCCCTGCCTCCGGTCTGCGCGGACAGGGTGCGCGCTATGCCTTGGCGGGAGCGTTCGTCGCGGGTGTCTACATACTCACCACGACATGCCTGGCTGTTGTGGTAGGCATGCCCTTTCGCGACGCGCTGGCGATCGGCTTCGTGCTACAGCTGGCCGTTCACTTCACCCTGCAGCGGCTGTTCGTGTGGGTGCACGAGGAGGAGTTCGCGCTGCCCTTCCATCGCCAAGCGCGACGCTATCTCACCGTCGCGGGTGCGCAGTTCGGGGTGACCGCCGTCAGCACGTCCGTGCTTCCTTCGCTTCTCGGTCTCGCCGCTGAGGTCGTCTATCTGGTCACAGTCGCGCTGCTGACCATCGCCAACTTCCTGCTGTTCCGCAATGTTGTGTTCCATCCCGATCGGACCCGCTCGACCAGCTTGGACTAGCCCTCAGCGGGTACCGGTCCGCGAGCGCGCCGACGTGCGGCGGCGCCGGCGAGGAAGGAGCAGATGCCCCACGCGCCAAGAGCCGCGCCGGCAGCGAGTGGCCCGAAGGTGGGATACGCATAGCGAGCGTCATAGCCGTTGCCGGCGGACGCGAAGACGATCGAGCACAGCGCTGTGAGGGTGAAGAGGATGGCAGCCCAGCGCGTGCGAGCGGTAAGGAACATCGGGCCAACGATCGCGGCTATCAGCATAACGATCAGCAGCGGCCCTTCGATTCGGGTATCGGCTTCGTATGTCGCCAGCGCATGCGTCGCACTGGTTCGGATGTACATCAGGCTATTGGGATACAGGACAGCCGCGGCCACTGGAACCACGTTCGGGTTGGGTTCCTCCAGCAACGTGTCGCGCAGGTTCTGCGGTGTGAAGCCTTCCCCGGCACGCGGGAACACGTATCGACCGAGCGAGTGGGCGATCGCGGCGGCATACCCGAGTGGCTGACGCTCGATCGCCGCGATGCTGAACTTCTGCAGCACCGCGTTCGCATACAGCGGCGCCGTGGAAGGGGAGACGAAGCGCTTCGGCGCCGGCGCCGAGGGCCCGTACTGGAAGTAGTCCTGCGACCGACGAGCGTTGACCGGTTCGGTCGGGCAGAGAAAGCGGGTGCCGCGGGGCGGGGTGAACCGCGAGCAGTCGACGAACGTCGCTACGCGCCCGTACAGGTCCCAGGCGCTCTGGCGCTCATAGCCCAGGTAGCCCGTGAAGTAGTACTGGGTACCGACGTACACGGCGATCAACCCGGTCACGAGCGCCGCGATCGTAAGGGCGCGCAGCAGCCTGCGGCGGATACTCCCCGGAGCGGCGCACAGCAGCACAAGCGGTATCAGGATGGCGCTCGAGAGCGCAACAGTCCGATCCCAGAACGCCAGCCCGAGCGACACCCCCACGAGCAACGGCCAGCACAGACGATCGTCGTAAAGGGCTCTGATCGCCGCATACACGGCGACGGCTTGCAGGAAGACGAACAACGAGTCCCCCATGATCGAGTGCTCCAAGAAGATCCCGGTGCCTCCGAAGAACACGATCGCCGCGGGAAGCAGACCCAGCCAAGGAGGCGCGCCGGTACGGCGCACGGACTTGTACAGCAGCAGACCCGTCGCTATCCCCATGGCGTGCTGAACCCCGATCGTGAACGTCAGGTTCTGACTGAGATGGTCGAGCAGGCGCAGGAAAAACGGGTAACCGGCCGGCCGCTGAGCGTCGCGAAAGATGTTGAAGCCGGCCGCCAGCATGTACTGGCCGGCATCCGCGAATCCGTCGAACGCCGCGGGGTAGGCGATCATGAACCACAGCCGCACGGCGACGGCCGCGGCGATGAGCGCCGTAAGCACCACCAGCGTGATCCGTTCGCCGCGGGCGAGGGCGCGCCAGCGTTGCCTGGGGTTGGCAGTGACAGTGATGAGATGTCCTACCGCTCGCAAGTTCACGCTGTAACCCGCGGCGACTATCGAACACGACGCCGCCGAAGTCAATGTTTACCAACAGTTCGGCGGCGAGCGTCCGGCCGTCTCGTCACCTGCTCAGCCGCAAAAGACGTGTGCCAGTCACGCACCACGAGGCTGGCGGTAAGGACAATAAGTTGGAGACAGCACACGCGGAATTCACCCAACAAGCGCAGCGCGGAGATCCAACAAGCTCAGCGCGGAGATATCAGAGACAGCCGCGCTGGTCTCGAGGTAGCGATGAAAGGCCGAGGAGTCCGCCGGCGAGGCACGCGCCGGAGGTCATTTTCGCGATGCTTGCTGGGACTTCGACAACCATGCGAGTGGGCAGTCGATGCCACGGTACAAGCGCGCAGTCGATCGTCTTGGATGCGGTAAAGCCACTGACGTCTGTTCTGTATCGTGGCCGCGATGCGAGACATCCCCGCGTTAGCCCACAGCTTGGATGCGAGGGCGTGAACCAAGTGCAGAGTAACTCGCGCCCTGAAGACGGGACGGTTCAACTGGTCGACCGCAAGTCCAGAGCTGTCGGTGACGTCACCGGGACGTTTGCAGCGAGCGAGGGATCAGCCAAGCCGGCAAGTGCCAGTGCCACAGCGGCCGTGCCTGTCGATGTGCCCGACAAGCGGGCCAAGCGCTTGCTCAGCATCGTGATCCCCGCCTACAACGAGCAAGACAACGTGGGGAGGGTCTACGGACGCCTGTGCGAGGCCTTGGACGACCTCGAGCTCGACTGGGAGTTGATCTTCAGCGTCGATCCGTGCACCGACCACACGGAGGATCTGATCCTTGCGCTGTGCAAGCAGGATGCGCGGGTGAAGATGCTGCGCTTCTCGCGCCGCTTCGGGCAGCCAATGGCCACGATCGCGGGGCTGGAGGCAGCGCGTGGCGACGCGGTCGTGGTCGTCGATTGCGACCTGCAGGATCCTCCTGAGCTGATACCAGAGCTGGTCGAGCGCTGGGTCGGTGGCTACGACGTCGTCTATGCACAGCGGCGAACCCGTGCCGGCGAGACGCTTCCCAAGCGGATCGTCTCCGCGGTCGGCTACCGCTTGATCAAGCGCATCGCCGATGTCGACATTCCCCCCAACACCGGCGACTTCCGGCTGATGAGCCGTCGCGTGGTCGACAACGTCGTCTCGCTCAAGGAGGGCCACGGCTTCCTGCGGGGCCTCGTCGGCCTCGTCGGCTTCCGCCAGGTGAGCGTGCTCTACGACCGCGATCCCAGGGCTGCCGGCAGTACCAAGTACAACCGCTTCCTTGGGTCACTGTTGATCGGACTAAACGGCATCGTCGGCTTCTCCCGCTATCCGTTGCAACTGATCTCCCTCATGGGCATGGCGCTCGCCGGGCTGGCATTTACGCTGGCGGTCGCCTATCTGGCGCTGAAGCTCGGTGGTGACTCGTTCCCCGTGGGCAACCCCACGATCGTGATCGTCACATCGTTCTTCAGCGGCATCCAGCTGTTGTCGCTCGGCGTGATCGGTGAGTATGTCGGCCGCATCTACGACGAATCGCGCAACCGGCCCAAGTACATCGTCGAGTCTCGTCACGGCTGGGACGAACAAGCGTGAGCGCAAGCACAGTCGGCGGTCGCCTACAGCTCGTCCACGCGTTCCTTCGCGATGTCCGTTCACCCCAGTGGGGGCTCGCCGGGCAGGGTTTGCGCTTCGTCTTCTCCGGCACGCTCGTGGCGTTGGTCTACGTAGTCGTCACCACGCTCTTGCACGGTGCCTTTGGAGTGCGCTTCCAGGTCGCGCTGGCAAGCGGCTTCATCGTCAGCGTTGCGCTGCATTTCACGCTCCAGCGCCTGTTCGTGTGGCGCCACTACGAGCGCTTCGCGCTACCGGCCCATCACCAGGCGATCCGCTACCTGTGTGTTTGCGGTGCTCAGTATGGACTCACCGTCCTGTCGACCTCTCAGCTGCCCAGGGTCCTGGGCCTGCCGGTGGAGGTGGTGTACCTGGCCACAACCGTCGTCGTCACCGGCACCAACTTCATCGTCTTCCGTGGCCGGATATTTCACGCCGGATCAAGCGGCGACTGCCCCGCAACCACCTAGCCGACGGTTACAAGTGTCGTTGCCTGCAAATTAGTAGGAGACAATGCACTTGATGAATGGGAAAAGCAGTTGACCGTGACTTACCATCGAGCGGATCAGTCACACGGGAGAGGGCGGATGGGCATGGGCATGAGTGAAAGCAGTCACAGCATCACCTATCTGGCTGCCGCCGCGGATCTGGCGCGGGCCACCGATCCGGAGCAACTGGATGCGATGGCCCGCGGCCTGGCCGCGGTGCGCGACCGGGGGGGACGGCTGTTCATCCTCGGCGTTGGCGGCGGCGCGGGCCATGCTTCCCACGCCGTCAACGACTTCCGCAAGCTCTGCGCCCTAGAGAGCTACGCACCCACCGACAACGTCTCAGAGCTGACCGCCCGCACGAACGACGACGGCTGGGAGACATCCTTCAGCGCTTGGCTGGCCGTCTCGCGCCTGTCCGCGCGCGACGCGCTGCTCGTCTTCTCCGTTGGCGGCGGCTCGCGTGAACACAACGTTTCGGTGAATCTCGTGCTGGCGATGGAAGCGGCCCGCGCGGCAGGCGCATCGCTGTACGGCGTCGTCGGCGCACCCGGCGGGGCGCTCGCGGAGCTCGCCGACGTGGCAGTCTTGATCGAGCCGCCGCCGGCGTTGCGCACGCCGCTGGTCGAGTCCTTCCAGGCGGTGGTGTGGCATGCCTTGGTCTCACACCCTGCGCTCGCCGTAAAACAGGGTCACTGGGAGTCGCTCACGGCCACCGGGGCATCGTGAAGGCAGCTGTGCTCCTGGATCGGGACGGCGTGCTCAACGAGCTGGTGCCCGACGAGGCCTCCGGCAAAGCGGAGTCGCCGCTGAGCGTCGATCAGGTACGCCTGATTCCCGGTGCGAGCGCCGCGGCAGCCCGCCTCGCACAAGCCGGCTATCTACTGGTTTGCGTCTCCAACCAGCCCGCGGCCGCGAAGGGGAAGGTCTCAGTCGAGCAGCTGCTGGCAGTGCACGAGCGGCTGATCGAACTTCTGGCCCATGATGGTGTGACGCTCGCTGCGTGGCGCCTGTGTCTGCACCACGAGCGCGGCGTCGTCCCGGGTCTCGCGAGGGCCTGCGGCTGTCGCAAGCCTGCCCCGGGCATGTTGCTGGACGCGGCCGGCGCCTTGGGTCTCGATCTTGCCAGCTCATGGATGGTCGGAGACACAGACGCCGATATCGGCGCCGGCCACGCCGCGGGGTGCAGGACTCTGTTGATTCGTAATCCCGCCAGTGTTCACAAGCGTTCGCCGTATCTACGGGCGGATCTCGTGGCCGGCGATCTCCTCGAAGGAGTGCAAAAACTGACACTCCCGCGATCGCCGACGATCGCGAACAGCTGACGTCGTTATGGTGGCTTTTCAGTGGGAGGTCATCATGCTCGATCAAATTTCGACACGGATATTCGCCGATGGAGCCGACCTGGACGGCATCCTCGCCCTTGCGGCTGATCCACGGATTGCCGGGTTTACGACCAACCCCACGTTGATGCGCAAGGTCGGACTCACCGACTACTCGAGCTTCGCCCGGGCCCTGCTTGAGCACGTCACCACGCACCCCATCTCCTTCGAGGTCTTCGCCGATGAGGTCGGCGAGATGCGCCGCCAGGCGCATGCCATCGCCTCCTGGGGAGAGAACGTCTACGTGAAGATCCCTGTCACCTCGACCACTGGAGAATCGATGGCGGCGCTCGCACGGCAACTCTCCGAGGAAGGCGTAAAGGTGAATGTCACCGCTCTCTTCACCACCGCGCAGGTCGAGCTGATCGCCGCAGCCGTGGCAGACGGCGCACCGTCCTACATCTCAGTGTTCGCCGGGCGCATAGCCGATGCCGGAGTCGATCCGATGCCGATCGTCGCCCGCTCGCTGGAAATAATGGAGCAGGCTCCCCGTGCCGAATTGATCTGGGCCTCGCCTCGCGAGATCCTCAATCTCGTGCAGGCGAACGACCTCGGCTGTCACATCATCACCATCACCCACGATCTGCTCAAGAAGCTCGACGGCCTGGGCAAGAGCCTCGAGCAATACTCGCTGGAGACGGTCCGCATGTTCCACAACGATGCGCTCGCCGCGGGCTTCACCCTGTGAAGCGAGCCTGCATCACAGGCGGCGCGGGATTCATCGGCAGCAACCTCCTCGATCGACTGATCGCTCGAGCTGTCGAGGTGGTGGTTGTCGATGACTTCAGCACTGGTCGACACGAGTTCCTCCAAAAGGCCCAAGCAAGCGATGGCGTGCGGCTGGTGGAGGGCGACGTGCTCGACCAGCCGGTGCTCGAAGATGCCGTCGCAGGCTGCGACTGGGTCTTCCACCTTCAGGCCAACGCTGACCTACGCCGTGGGCTCGAGCGTCCCCGCCGCGACCTGGAGCAAAACACGATCGCGACCTCGAACGTGCTCGAGGCGATGCGCGCACAGGGCGTCGAGCGGATCGTGTTCTCATCCACCGGCTCCGTATACGGCGAGCCCGCGGTGTTCCCCACCCCCGAGGAGGCACCGTTCCCGATCCAGACCTCGCTGTATGCCGCCTCCAAGCTCGCCGGTGAGGGTCTGATTTGCGCATATGCGGCCGGCTATGGGTTCACCGGAGTGATCTGCCGCTTCGTGTCCGTTCTCGGCGAGCGTTACACCCACGGCCACGTGTTCGACTTCTACCGCGCGCTCAAGCGAGACCCCCATTACTTGCAGGTGCTGGGCGATGGTCACCAGGAGAAGTCCTACCTGTACGTGCAGGACTGCATCAGCGCGATCCTGCTCGCCGCGGAGCGACACCAGGCCGATCCTGGTGCCCACATCTACAACCTCGGGACCGACGAAACGCTGATCGTCGATGCGTCCGTCGCACTCATCGCCGAGCATCTCTCCGCCACACCCCGGATCGAGCATACGGGTGGGCGCCGTGGCTGGATCGGCGACAGCCCACTGATCCGCCTGGACACGACGCGCATCCGGGATCTCGGGTGGCGACCGCAGCTCACCATCGAGCAGGCCGTAGCGCGCACGCTCGAGTGGTTCGACGACAACAACTACGCGTGGCGCGATCAGGAGATGGAGCGCGCGCTGTCATGAGCAGGGGGTGGTTGGGATGAGCATGATCTTCTCGCGCGCGCCGCTGCGAATCTCGCTCGGCGGCGGTGGCACCGATCTGCCCTCCTACTACCGCGAGCATGGAGGCTTCGTTGTCTCCGGGGCGATCGACAAGTACGCCTACATGCTCACGCACACCACCTTCCAGCGTCGCTATCGCATGAAGTACACCGAGCTCGAGGAGGTCGAGGAGGTCAGCCAGATCCGACACCCGATCCTGCGGGAGAGCCTGTTGCGCCACTGGTGCGGCAACCCCCTGGAGATCGCCTCCGTGGCCGATGTGCCGGCAGGCACCGGCATGGGATCCTCCGGCGCCTACACCGTATGCCTGCTCAAGGGCCTCGCCCGCGCGAGGCGTACAGCCATCACCCCTGGTGAGCTCGCCGAGGCAGCTTGTGAGATCGAGATGGAGGTGCTCGGCGAGCCCGTCGGCAAGCAGGACCCCTACGTTGCCGCCCACGGCGGTATCTGCGCCTACACGTTCGCTCCCGACGGCAGCGTCAGCGTGGAATCGCTCGAGCTCGACGCCACCTCACTCAGGCGCATGCGCGACCAGCTGCTGCTGTTCTACACCGGCGAGGCACGCGCCGCCTCACACATGCTCGCCGACCAGGACCAGCGCTCCAAGGCCGGCGACGAGCAAATGCTCGAGAACCTGCACCGCACCAAGGAGCTCGGGCTGCACAGCCGCGAGCTGCTCAGGGGCGGCAGGCTCGAGGAGTACGCC
>DATHLT010000020.1:0-2955 GCA_035487855.1 Solirubrobacteraceae bacterium | reverse complement strand
GACCAGCAGCACGCCGGCGGGTCCCCTCACGATCACCGCATTGGTCTGCATGAAATCGCTCTGGTGCACCAGTACGTTCTCGGTGATCTGCGTCAGCATGACCAACCTCGCCCCGCCTTACTGAATATTCGCCATCACATGCTTGACAACGGTGTAATCCTCCAGGCCGTACATGCTCAGGTCCTTGCCATAGCCGGACTGCTTGAAGCCGCCGTGGGGCATCTCTGACACGAGTGGGATGTGGTCGTTGATCCATACGCAGCCGAAGCGCAGAGCCTTTGACACACGCAGCGCGCGGCCCACGTCGCGAGTCCATACCGATGAAGCCAGTCCGTAGCGCGTCGCGTTCGCCCACGCGATCGCGTGTTGCTCGTCTGAGAACTGCTGCACCGTGATCACCGGGCCGAAAATCTCCCGCTGGATCATCTCGTCGTCCTGCCGCAGGCCCGCCACCACCGTCGGCTCCACGTAAAAGCCCGCGCGATCCGCCGCCTTGCCGCCCGTCACGATCTCCGCGTGATCCGGCTTGCGCTCGAGAAAGCCCGTCACCCGCTCGCGCTGGCGGGCAGAGTTGACAGGGCCGAGTGTGGTCTCCGGGGAGAGCGTGTCCCCAATCACCAGACCCTGCGCCTGTACCGCCAAGCCATTCACCACATCGTCATACACGCTGCTCGACGCCAGCACACGCGTCGCCGCCGTGCAGTCCTGTCCAGCGTTGTAGTAGCCCGTGCCCGCAATCGTTTCCAGCGCGCTCTCCAAGCTCACGTCGTCGAACACAACCACCGGCGCCTTGCCACCCAGCTCCAGGTGCACCCGCTTGAGCGTCTCAGCCGCCGTGCGCGCAAAGTGCTTGCCCGTATCAACCGAGCCCGTTAGCGCGATCATGTCCACGTCCGGATGGCTGATCAGCGCCTCCCCCGTCGGACGGCCTGGGCCCGTGACGATGTTCAGCACGCCCTTCGGCAGGATCTCAGCCGCCAGCTCCGCCAGTCGCACAGTTGTGATCGGAGTCGTCTCCGCCGGCTTCAACACCACCGTGTTGCCCGCCGCCAGCGCCGGGCCAAATTTCCAGATCGCCATCATCAGCGGGTAGTTCCACGGCGTTACTTGCCCGATCACGCCCACCGCTTCCCGTCGCGTGAAAGACGTGTACCCCTCCATGTACTCGCCCGCCGCCAGGCCCGTCATCGTCCGCGCCGCACCCGCAAAGAAACGCAAGTTGTCAGCCATCACCGGGATCTCGTCGTTCGTCACCGCCTCGATCGGCTTGCCCGCATTCAGCGCCTCCAGTCGCGCGATCTCATCCCCGTGCTCTTCCACCAGGTCCGCCAACGCCAGCAGGGCGTGCGCGCGCTGTGCGGGAGTCGTGTTCGACCAACCCTCGAATGCGCCGCGTGCCGCTTTCACCGCGCGGTCCACGTCCTCCGCGCTCGAGATCGGTGCCCGCGCCAGCTCCTCGCCCGTCGCGGGGTTCAGCACCGCTTCTGTCTCACCGCTCCAAGCCACGCGCTCGCCATCGATGAAGTTGCTCAAGGTCTCCGTCGTGCTTGCCATCGTCGCTCTCCTCGTCCGGTGGATATCTCGTGGTGCTTCGGTGTGTGAAACGTTGAGTGAAGCCCGCAGCCCTTATGAATCCGGCGCCAGGTCTGCGCTGCTATGCCGCCGATGTAGCCACGCCCAGCGCCTCCGCCACAGCCGAGTGGGTGATCTGTCCGCCCTGCACGTTCAGGCCGCCCCGCAAGCCCAGGTTTCGGTCCAGTGCATCCTCCACACCCCGCTCCGCCAGCTCAATCACATACGGCAGCGTCGCGTTTGTTAGCGCGTACGTCGAGGTGATCGGCACCGCCCCCGGCATGTTCGTGACACAGTAATGAGTGATGCCGTCGACCTCGTAAGTGGGGTCGGAGTGCGTTGTCGGGCGCGAGGTCTCAAAGCAGCCGCCCTGGTCGATCGACACGTCCACCAGCACCGCGTTGCGCTTCATCACTTTCAGCTGCTCGCGCGTGACGACCCGTGGCGCGCGCCCGCCGTGCACGAGCACCGCACCGATCACCAGGTCCGCCGCCGGCAGCATCTCCTCGATCGCGAGCGTCGAGGAGTACACCGTCGAGGCGCGCCCCGCGAACGCCACTTCCAGCTCGCGCAGGCGGTCGATCGAGCGGTCAAACACGAACACGTCCGCCTGCATGCCGATCGCGATGAACGCAGCGTTCATGCCCACCACGCCGCCGCCGATCACCAGCACCGTCGCCGCCGCCACGCCCGGCACGCCGCCCAAGAGGATGCCGCGGCCACCCAGGGGCTTCTCCAGCATGAAAGCGCCCGCCTGCGTCGCGATCTTGCCCGCCACCTCGCTCATCGGCGCAAGCAGCGGCAGACGGCCCTCCGAGTCTTCGACGGTCTCATATGCGATGCACGTCGCGCCCGAGGCCATCAGCCCTCGTGCCAGCTCCGGCTCCGCTGCCAGGTGCAGGTAAGTGAACAGCGTTTGTCGCTCACGCAGACGCCCAACCTCTTCCGGCTGCGGCTCCTTCACCTTCAACACCAACTCCGCCTGGCTGAACACCGCGTCAGCATCTGCCACAATCCGCGCGCCCTGAGCGATGAACTGTTCGTCGCTCATCGCGCTGCCCGCTCCCGCGCCCGCCTGCACGAGCACCTCATGTCCGCGTGCAGCCAGCTCCCTCACCCCGGCCGGGGTGATCGCCACGCGGTACTCGTCAGTCTTTACCTCGCTGGGAACCCCGATCCTCATCGTGCCAACTCCCTTCCTCGCAGTGCAAGCCAAAACTCGATGCGGTCGCGCGCATTGGAGAAATCGCGCCCGGTCAGCTGCTCGACGCGACGGATGCGGTAACGCAACGTGTGGCGATGGCAGAACAGCGCGTTCGCGGCCTTCTCCCAGTGCCCGTTGTGCTCGATGAACACGTCCAGCGAGCGCACCAGCTCATCGCC
>DATHLT010000019.1:0-12604 GCA_035487855.1 Solirubrobacteraceae bacterium | reverse complement strand
TGGTGTTGATGTAGGCGCGTAGGGCGAGGAACCGGCTGGCTCCGGCGGTGGTTCGCCAGTAGCCTGAGACCTTCTGCTGGATCTTGATCATGCGGATATCCCGCTCGGCGAGGTTGTTATCGAACGGCACTCCGAAGTCCTGGGCGAAACGCAGGACTTGCTCGCGGTCACGGTCCAAGCGGACGAGCAAGTTCCTGGCGGGGGTCTGTTTGATCACGCCGCGTTTGCTGGTGGGGATCGTGCCGGGCGGGTTCTGCTGGTAGCCGAGCGCGATGATCTGCTCGTAGGCAGCGCGGTAGCCAGCGAGCGTCCAGGGATCAAGCGATTGCTCCCCGACGGCCTCGGCCTCCTCGACAGTGGCGTGCAGTGCGCGCAGCAGCATGTCGATCATGACGGCCCAAGACTGTCCCTCGGGGTCTCCCTCGATGACTGCCAGTAGCTCTCGGAGGTGATGGGCGTTGCAGAGAGCGTGGATGGCACCCGTGTAGATGCGGTATTGCGGCCACCCATCGTGGACCGCGATCCCCCGAAAGTGCGGCAGCACCCCGGCGTGATCGATGCCCTCGGTGCCACGACGATCGTGCAACGCATAGAAGGTGAGCGTCTTGGTGCTGGAGCTATGCAGCCAGCGCCCTCGTCCGCCCGCGCGAACGCCCGTCTCGTCGAAATGCACGACCAGCGAGTCGATGATCTGCTCGTGCACCCGATCGAGGAACGCGCCCAGATCATCAGCGCCATCCTTCACGAACGCCACCAGCGTCCCGGGGCGAGAGTGGCGCACCGAGCCAGTCCGCGAGCAGCCCAGCGGCCCGCTTATACGGCAGATGCTGAGCAGCGATCAGATAGATCGCCAGCGCCCGCATCCGCGACCCATACTGAGTAGGAGCGCTCACCCCCGCTGGAAACGCTGCGCTCGTCACATACCCGCAGACGCAGCGCCGCCGCTGAGCACGATACTCGCAGACCGCCAAACGCACCGGCGGTAGAACGAACACCTGCCGCACCTCCTCGCCCACCCGCACGCCGCCCGAGAGATCGCCACCGCAACCCCCACAGCGCGACGGGACATACCAAAAGACCTCATCAAGCCGTTCCACCTGCTCAAGATGACGACCCTCATGACCACCCTGCCCGCCAGGCTTGCGCCCCGACGAACGACGCAAGCTTTACGGTGCCGGCAGCTTCGCAAGCCCACCCGAGGACAGCGGCCACGACGAATCCCGGGAGTTCTGCGCAAGCCGACGCTCAAGATCAGCGACCTCCGTCTTCAACCCCGCGACCTCACCACGCAACTCCTCGATCACCACGGCCTGCCCAACAACCAACAACGCGAGCTGCCCATAGGACGACCCGCCCAGGTTCACATAACCCAGTTCGCCGCCCAGCCACCCACACCCACCCCCCCTGAACAGTCACTATATTCAAGGGCAAACGCGATTATGCACCCTTTTTTGTCCGCTGTAGTGTGCCAAGCTATGGTCGTCTTTATGGCCGCCCACGACAGCAGCCATGGCTCTCGCTGGCATCCGACGAAAATCGCCGGTAACCTCAGCCCGCGAGGCTCGGCTCGATCGCCAGCGCCTGGCTGACCAGGTCGTGCACGTCCTTGCCGGCGCCGAGTGAGAGCGCGCGCCTGAGCGCCTCCAGCGCACCCTCGCGATCCATCAGCTGCAGGCGCAGGCGCCCGAGACGCTCCCATGCGCCGGCGTCGGAGGGGCCGCGCAACGCGGCGCGCTGAGCGGCCTCCGCGGCCAGATCCACGGCACCCATGTCTTCATAGATCCTCGCCGCGAAGCGATGCGCGGCCGGGCGGTTGCCGTCTACCCTTGCCCAGTCGCGCACTGCCCGACCGGCCTCCTGCAGCTTGCCGGCGTTCCAGAACGCGAGCGTCATCAGTCGCAGCACCGCCACATTGCGTGGCTCGGCATCGCGGGCGTAGATGAGACGCTGTGCGGCGAGCTCGTACTCGCCTTCGGCCATCGCTCGCTGGGCGGCGATCAAGAAGCGTTCGACGCGCTCCTCGGAGGGATCGGGCTTGGAGAAGTCAACGAATTTCATGCTGCCGGCCGGCACAGTACGAATGCCATGACTGAACTTCACGCGAGCCCACTGCTGCACTTCCTCACCTGCCGCCACCGGATCTGAAGAGAAGTAGATGCCAGCCACCGTCCCTACCCCCCACTCGGGATATGTGAGGCAGCGGGCGTACCGGTGGACGACGGAATGGTCGGGGACGCGGCTGCCGAAGGGATCATTTTCGGCGCGATCTTTGGCCATCGCACGCGCGCGCTGTTCGGCTTCGTAGTTGCGTTTGCCGGCCTCCTCGCGCTCGCGCCGCGCGGCAGCAGCGCTGACCTTGACGGCGTTGGCTGAGACCTTGCCTCCACGCGAGCCCTCCGCCAGGCGCTCGAGCTGATCGGCTGCCTCGTTGATTGCCTTGAGGTGGCGCTCGTGCTCGAACTGACGCCCCTGCGGCGCCACGTCGGGGTGCCAGCGCTTGGCCATACGCCTGCGTGCGAGCTGCACATCGCGCTTGCTGAACGGCGGCTCGAGCTCCAGTAGGAGCAGGTGCTGCTCGACATCAAGAACGGTGGTCGGCATGACCCGACAACGTTAGCGAGCGACGGCGGGCGTGGGCGGGATTCTCTTGGCGGGCGGGACTTCTATCCTACGTGCCGATGTCTTCGCAGTACATCTTCACGATGCACCGCCTGTCCAAGGTCCACCCGCCGGACAAAACGGTGCTGGACGACGTCACGCTGGCGTTCTACCCCGGCGCGAAGATCGGCGTGCTCGGCTACAACGGCGCGGGCAAGTCCTCGCTGCTACGGATCATGGCCGGCGTCGACCAGGAGTACCGCGGTGAGGCCGCACTAGCGCCGGGGGCAACCGTGGGAATGCTCGAGCAAGAGCCCCACTTGGACGAGTCCAAGGACGTCAAAGGCAACGTCGAGGACGGCGTTGCCGAGACGAAGGCGCTGCTCGACCGCTTCAACGAGCTGGCCGCCAACTACTCCGATGAGACGGCTGAGGAGTTCGGCAAGATCCAGGCCAAGATCGAAGCGGCCGACGCGTGGAACCTCGAAACGCAGCTCGAATACGCGATGGACGCGCTGCGCCTGCCGCCCCCGGACGCCGAGGTGAGCAAGCTCTCCGGCGGTGAGCGCCGGCGAGTGGCGCTCTGTCGCCTGCTGCTGCGCGCGCCGGACCTTTTGCTGCTGGACGAGCCCACCAACCATCTGGACGCCGAGTCGGTCGCGTGGCTCGAGCAGCACCTGTCCGAGTACAAGGGTGCGATCGTGGCAGTCACCCACGACCGTTACTTCCTCGACAACGTCGCCGGCTGGATCCTTGAGCTCGACCGCGGCAAGGGCATCCCCTACCAGGGCAACTACTCGAGCTGGCTCGAGCAGAAGCAGCTGCGTATGGCCCAGGAAGAGCGCACGGAAAAGGGCCGCGAGCGCACGATCGCGGCTGAGCTCGAGTGGGTGCGCACGAACCCCAAGGGCAAACGCACGAAGTCCAAGGCGCGTCTCGCCCGCTATGAGGAGCTGATCGCCGAAGAGGTCAACGTCAAGCTCGATGAGGTGCAGATCCACATCCCGCCGGGACCCCGCCTCGGTGGCAAGGTCCTGACTGCGACCGACGTCTCGAAGGGATTCGGCGACCGCCTGCTGATCGAGTCACTGTCGTTCGACCTGCCCCGCGCGGGCATCGTCGGCGTGATCGGTGCCAACGGCGCCGGTAAGACGACGCTGTTCAGGATGATCACGGGAGATGAGACCCCCGACAGTGGCAAGCTCGAGGTCGGCGACACCGTCCAGCTCGCCTATGTCGATCAGTCGCGCGATTCGCTCAACCCGGAGAAGACCGTGTGGGAGGAGATCTCAGAAGGCTACGAGCACATCAAAGTGGGCGAGCGCGAGGTCAACTCGCGCCAATATACGGCTGGCTTCAACTTCAAGGGCAGCGCTCAGCAGGCGCGCATCGGCAAGCTCTCGGGCGGCGAGCGCAACCGCGTGCACCTGGCCAAGCTGCTGCGCAGCGGCGGCAACCTGCTGCTGCTGGACGAGCCCACCAACGACCTCGACGTGGACACGCTGCGGGCGCTCGAGAACGCGCTGCTGGCCTTCCCTGGCTGCGCGATCGTGATCTCCCACGACCGCTGGTTCCTCGACCGCGTGGCAACGCACGTACTCGCATTCGAGGGCGACTCGCAGGTGACGTGGTTCGAGGGCAACTTCGAGGCCTACGAGGAGCACCGCCACGCCACGCTCGGAGCAGCCGCCGACCGCCCCCACCGCATCACCTACAAGCGGCTCGTACGTGGCTAAGCCGCCGTCCGGCGAGGCGCCTGCCAGCGCTGACGCCAGATCGCACGCCTACGCAGGCACCAGCTCAATCGCCGACGCAGACGCTGCCTCACTTACGGAGGATGCCGAGGCCCCGCCGAGCACCAAGTTCGATCGCGACACCGCCGTGTGGCGCGAAGCCGAGTCGCGGTCCGGCGTAGTGTTCGGCGCCGAGATAGCACCCGACTGGCGTGCCGGGCGTGGACCGCACGGCGGCTATCTCGCAGCGATGCTGCTGCGGGCGCTGGTGGAGACAGTCGCAGACGACGCCCGCGCGCCGCGCTCGCTGACGGTCCACTACGCTCGCGCGCCCGAGCATGGCCGTATTCAGATCGCGACCACAATCGAGCGGCAGGGACGCTCGCTGAGCACGCTCTCAGCGCGGATGCAACAGGACGGCGAGTTGGTCGCGATCGTACTGGCGGCGTTCTCGATGCCGTGGGGCGGACCGGAGCTCTCCGACGTACAGATGCCTGCGGTCGAGCCGCCCGATCCTTCGCGCGAGAGCATCAAGATGATCAAACGCGGTGGTCCTGAGTTCGCCAACCACATCGTCTTGCAACCGCGCATCGAGGGCAGCGTGTTCGCGGGCGGTGAGCAGCCGATGCAGATTCGCGGCTGGATCGGGCTCGCCGAGCCACGCCCGATCGACGCACTATCGCTGGCGTTCTTCAGCGACGCGCTGATCCCGGCGCCCTACATGCGCATGTCCGAGCCCGCTGCCGTACCCACGGTCGACCTGACCGTGCACTTTCGCGAGCGCCTGCACCCGACGCCCGACGCCGATTCACGAGAGCTTTGCCTGGCGCAGACCACCACCGAACTGGTCCACGACGGGTTCTTTATCGAGGACGGTCTGATCTGGGCCACAGACGGGACGCTCTTGGCGCACTCGCGCCAGCTGGCGATCGTAATTCCATTCTCTAGGCGGTAGGCTCGAAGCTCCCAACAGGTACCCGACAGTGAGGCGTGAACACAATGGCCGACTACACGGCAAAGAAGATCAGCGAGATGGAGGCGGCCCATGGCGGCGGCTTCGTGAAGGCAAGAGCCGAGCTGGGCGTCACCGCCTTCGGATTTCAAGTGATCCAGCTCCCCCCGGATTACAGCGACTACCCGGAACACGATCACGCGGAAAGCGGCCAGGAGGAGGTCTACCTGGCGATCAGCGGCTCGGGATGGATGGACGTAGAAGGTGAGCGCGTGGACATGGACACCGAGACGTTCGTCAGAGTGGCTCCGGACCCGAAGCGCAAGGTGCACGCAGGTCCAGAGGGGCTACGCATGCTGGTCATCGGCGGCTGCCCCGGCGAGGCATACAAGGTCGCAGCGAACACCGAGCTGACGGCGATCACCACCTAGCATTAGCCGCGCACCGTCTGCGCCTCGAGCGTCTGCTTGACGACGTTCGTGCCCTGCTGCATCAGCGCGGCGGTGCGCTCGGCTAGGTCATTCGGGAGCAGGTCCGCCGTCCAGACGAAGCGGCTTGCACCCACGCCCGCGGAGAAGACCTGTGCGGAGGCGTTGTGGTGGGTGTAAGGGCCTTCCACGATTGACCAGACGAGCCTGCGAGTCGCGTCGTCGAGATCCACGAGCAGCTCGCGTAGGACGGTGCCGTTGAAGAACGTCACGATCCGGTCATCACCGTCCATCTGGGTGTCCGTGACGAAGCCCGGCACCAGGCGTTGGTGTAGCGCGCCCCAATCGCGAACCGCTGCCCATACGTCCTCCGGGCTGGCGTCGATCAAGATCTCAGTACGAACACAGGCCATCGCGTCTCTCCAATCTGCTGGGGTGCTGGCTGCGCGGTGTCAGCCACCACGCATTTGCATGAGCCTCGCAGCGACCACCGCCCTTGTCTTGGATATTCGTGCTCATCTGAGAGACTCGAGGAGCATGCTGAGCGCGACGACGTTGCACGACGAGGCTGGTATCGAAATCTGCGACGTCGCTTGCCGGCATCGGCGCGGCCGGGGGCTCCCCGGCGAGCAGACGGGCGGCTACGCGCTGGTTTTCGTGCGCCGCGGCTGCTTCGTGCGTAGCAGCAATGGGGCGCGAAGCGTGCTTGATCCCACACTCGCCTACTGCATGAATCCTGGAGAAGAGCAGCGCTACGACCATCCACACGAGCATGGCGACGACTGCACCTCGCTGTTCATCGACCCACAGCTGCTCGCCTCCATCTGGGGCGGAGACCCAGCGTTGCCGCGCGCGCCGCTGCCCACCTCACCGCGAATCGACATCGAACATCGACAACTGCTGAAGGCTGCGCGCGAGCATGCCGACGCGCACGAGCTATTCGAGCGAGCGATCGTGTTGAGCGCATCCGCGCTCGAGCAGGTCGAGGAGCGGCGTGTCGCGGCTGGTCGACCAGTAGGCACGCGTGCCCAACGCGCGATTGCCGATGGCGCGCGAGAGATCCTCGCTGAGTGTCCCGCGCGCTCGCTCCCGCAGCTGGCTCGCGAGCTATCGGTCTCCCCTCACCATCTCAGCCGCGTGTTTCGCGCAGCCACTGGACACACCGTCTCGCGCCATCGCATGCGTCTACGTACGCGTGCGGCGCTCGATCGCCTGGCCGCCGGCGAGCAAAGCCTCGCGCGGCTGGCCACAGATCTAGGGTTCGCCGACCAGAGCCATCTTTGCCGTGTGATTCGTCAGGAAACGGGCTGTGCACCGTCGGCGCTACGAGAGCTGCTTACCTAGCGAACGAGGTCTCGCGCGTCAGACATAGCGCGGCGGCTGCGATCAGGCGGGCGCTCGCGTGGACATCCTCGAGTTGGACCAGCTCAACGGGCGAGTGCATGTAGCGGATGGGGATCGACACAAGGCCAGTCGGCACCCCTCCACGGCTGAGGTGAACGGCGTCCGCGTCGGTGCCGGTGGCACGCCCGGATGCCTCGACGGTGAATGGGATCTTCCCCGTTTCGCCGGCGCCAGTAAGCAGCTCGAACACGCCGTTGTTGACTGTCGAGCCACGGGTGATCACGGGACCTGAGCCGAGCTCATGCTTGCCCGCCTCCTTGATGTCGATGCCGGGAGCGTCGGTCGCGTGGGTGACGTCCACAACGATCGCCGCGTCGGGCTCGAGCGAGAAGGCGCTCGTGCGCGAGCCACCGAAAGTGGTCTCCTCCTGGGCTGCCGCGACTGCGGCGAGCTCCCACTTGGCACCGCCCGCCTCCGCAACCAGACGCGCAGCCTCGAGCGCGACAAACGAGCCGAGGCGATTGTCCAAGGCGCGGGAGGCCAGTCGGCCGTTGGGTAGCTCGAGCGGCTCGGCATCGATCACGGCCACGTCGCCGATGCGCACCAGCTTGCGCGCCTGCTCGCCATCACGCGCACCGATGTCGATGTGTAGATCGCGGATGTCGGCGACCTTTTTGCGCTCCTCGTCGCGCAACAGGTGGATCGGCTTCTTACCGATCACGCCGGGCACCGTGCCGTCGCGGGTATCGAGCACGACCCGCTGGCCGACTAGTATCTGCGCGTCCCAGCCGCCGACTTCGCGAAACCACAGGTAGCCGTCGTCGTCGATGTGCGTGACGATCAAACCGATCTCATCGATGTGCCCCATCACCAGCAGTCGCCTGGCGCCTTTCTGAAATCCACGCCTGGCGGCCACAAGCGCGTGCGGCGTGCCCACCATGTCGGTGCCAACCTGCGCGAAGCCACCTGCCGCCTCGCTCCACACGCCGGCCGGGGCCGTCTCATAGCCAGACGGACCTCGCGCTGTGAGCAGATCGCGCAGCACCGGCGTGAAGCCGGCTGGCGCCTTGGCCTGTTTGGCTTTGGTGGCCCGCCTCGGCGCCCTGCGCGCGGCGGGGCTCACGCTGCGTCCTCCAGGAGCGCACGCAATACGTACTGGAGGATGCCTCCGTGACGGAAGTAGTCGGCCTCGCGCGGCGTGTCGATTCGCACGGTCGCGTCGAACTCCAGCGCATCGGCGCCCTCCCGCTCGGCTGTCACATGCACGGTGCTTGGTGGCGCGCCACCTTCAGCCATCGACTCGGCCAGACCGCTGATCGCAAACGTCTCCTCGCCTGTCAGCCCGAGCGAGGCAGCACTATCGCCATCGGGGAACTGCAGCGGCAGCACGCCCATGCCAATCAAGTTCGAGCGGTGGATGCGCTCGAAGCTCTGCGCGATCACCGCGCGCGCCCCAAGCAACTTGGTGCCCTTGGCCGCCCAGTCGCGGGAGGATCCTGTGCCGTACTCCTTGCCGGCCAGCACCACCAGGTCGATACCCGCCTCGATGTAGCGCATGGCGGCGTCGTAGATCGACATCTGCTCGTTGGAGCCGTCCGCGAGGTAGTAGGTGTTGCCACCCTCTGGAAGGGGCTCCAGCCCGGGCATGTCGCGGCCAAGGAGGTTACGCAGGCGGATGTTCGCGAACGTGCCGCGCATCATCACCTCGTGGTTGCCGCGGCGGGCGCCATATGAGTTGAAGTCGCGCGGCTCCACGCCCTGCTGCTGCAGATACAGACCGGCAGGACCGTCGCGCTTAATCGAGCCCGCAGGCGAGATGTGGTCGGTCGTGACGCTGTCCCCCAGCAACGCGAGCACGCGTGCGCCCGCGATGTCACGCACCGGCTGGGGCTCGGCTGGCATGCCATCGAAGTAAGGCGGCAGGCGCACGTAGGTCGAGTCGGGGTCCCATGCGAAGCGCTCGCCCGCAGGTACGGGCAGGCCGTTCCAGTTCTCATCGCCGGTGAACACCTCGCCGTAGCTCTTACGGAACATGTCCGCCCGTACGGCCTCGCCGATCGTCTCGGCGACCTCGTGTGCGGAAGGCCAGATGTCCCTGAGGTAGACGTCCTGGCCGTACTGGTCCTGCCCGAGCGGATCATCGACGATGTCAATGTTCATCGTGCCGGCCAGCGCGTAGGCGACGCACAAGGGCGGCGAGGCAAGGTAGTTCATCTTCACGTCGGGGTTGATACGCCCCTCGAAGTTGCGGTTGCCGGAAAGCACTGACACGACCGCGAGATCGGCCTCGTTGACCGCCTGGGAGACCTCCTCGGGCAGTGGGCCTGAGTTGCCGATGCAGGTCGTGCAGCCGTAGCCGACGAGGTTGAAGCCGAGCTCGTCCAGCGGCGCGGTGAGGCCGGCCCGGTCGAGGTACTCCGTGACCACCTTGGAGCCGGGCGCAAGCGAGGTCTTCACCCACGGCTTCGAGCGCAGGCCGCGGACGAGGGCATTGCGCGCGAGGATGCCCGCGCCGATCATCACCGACGGGTTGGAAGTGTTGGTGCAGCTGGTGATCGCTGCGATCACCACGTGGCCGTGGTCGAGCTCCACCTCGGTGCCATCGGCGAGCGTGCAGCGCGCCGCACTCGCGGAGCGAACCGTGACCGCGCCGCCACCTCCGCCTTCTACATAGCTCGGGCCACCGTCAGCCGGCCGCGGGTCGTCGTTGCCGTTGGCGGGCGGGTCGCTCGCGGGGAAGCTCTCCGCGTCGGCCTCGTCGCGCGCGTCGTAGTGCTCGACATATCCGCCCAGCGCGTCGCGGAAGGAAGCCTGCGCGTCGCTCAGCGCGATCCGGTCCTGCGGGCGCTTGGGGCCGGCGATGCTGGGCACCACAGTCGCAAGATCGAGCTCGATGGTGTCGGAGAACGTTGGTTCTTCGGAGCTCTCGTCGTGCCACAGGCCCTGCTCCTTGGCGTAGGCCTCTACGAGCGCGATCTGCTCGGGGGCACGCCCGGACAGCTTCAGATAGGTGATCGTCTCGGCGTCGATCGGGAAGATCGCACAGGTGGAGCCGAACTCCGGCGACATGTTGCCGATCGTGGCCCTGTCGGCAATTGGCAGACCGATCAGCCCGGCGCCGTAGAACTCGACGAACTTGCCTACTACGCCGCGCTCGCGCAGCATCTCGGTGACGGTCAGAACGAGGTCGGTGGCAGTGGCACCCTCGGGCAGCTTCCCATGCAGGCGGAAGCCGAGCACTTGGGGCATCAGCATCGACATCGGCTGGCCGAGCATCGCCGCCTCGGCCTCGATCCCGCCCACACCCCAGCCAAGCACGCCAAGGCCGTTGACCATCGTCGTGTGCGAGTCGGTACCCACGAGCGTGTCCGGGTAGGCCTGTGCGGTCTTCTCGTTTCCGAACACCACCCGCGCCAGGTACTCGAGGTTGACCTGATGGACGATCCCCGTGTCCGGCGGCACGACCGCGAAATCGTCGAACGCTCCCTGGCCCCAACGCAGGAACACGTAGCGCTCCTGGTTTCGCTCGAACTCGCGCTCGGCGTTGACACGGAAAGCGTCGTGGGTGCCGAAGGCGTCGACCTGCACCGAGTGGTCGATCACGAGCTCAGCGGGCGCCAGCGGGTTGATCTTGGCGGCCTCGCCGCCCATGCTCGCCATCGCCTCGCGCATGGCGGCGAGATCTACGACCGCGGGCACGCCTGTGAGGTCCTGCATGAGCACGCGCGCGGGCGTGAACGCGATCTCCTTACTCGGCTTGGCCTTCGCGTCCCAGCCGGCGAGCGCTTCGATGTCCGCAGCATTGACCGAGCCTGAGCCCTCGGTGCGCAGCAGGTTCTCAAGCAGCACCTTCAGCGAGAACGGCAGGCGCGCCACATCGAAGCGCTGCTGCAAGGCATCGAGGCGGAAGATCTCATAGCTGCGGTCGCCTACCGCAAGCGTATTCCTGGCGCCAAAGCTGTTCTCCGACATGGTCATCTCCCGTGCGATCCGCGGTTGTACCGGAACCCTCCCGCCCTACCGCCAGTCTCGCAGAGTCGCCGCTGCGAGCCCGCGTCCGCGCAGTCTCGGCCCACGATAAACGGCCTTTGAAGCTGTCAGTGCGCGAGCTCAGCGGCGCGCGTAACACGCCCCTTGCCCTGGCGCTTGGAACGCAGCAGCGCTGCGTCGCAGGCCTCCAACAACTGGTCGGTGTTCATCGGTGCCTGCCACTGGCACACGCCGATCGACGCTGAGACGCCCGCACCGCCGCCTTCCTGTGCGGAGATCGCTCGCAGCCGCTCGAGCGCGCGGTTAGCGGCGGCAGCGGCGCTTTCCAGCTCCGCGTTGGGCAGGATCACGACGAACTCATCGCCGCCGTAGCGCGCAACACGATCGAACGCACGGAACTCGCCCACAAGCGCATGGACCACCGCGCGCAGCATCGCGTCGCCGGCCTGGTGGCCGTAGCGGTCGTTAACGAGCTTGAAATCGTCGAGGTCGATCAACAGACACGACAGCGGCCCACCTGTACGCGTGGCGCGGCCGATCTCCTCGTCAAGGCGCCTACGCATCGCGCGGTGGTTCATGCAGCCGGTGACCGCATCCGTACCAGCCTCAGCACGCGCCCGTGTCAACGCAAGCGCCGTGGCTGCCTGGTTCACGAGCGCCACCGCCAGCTCGACCGCCGACGGTACGAGCGGCTCGGAGTCTCCCCTACGCACGAGCACTACCACCGCCTCGACCTCGCCGCGCTCAACCAGCGGCAACAGCAGCGCGCAACTGACCAATCCCGTTGCCGTCAAGCGGGGGACACTCGCCGTGAGCTCCTCCGGGTCGGCCGCGAGAAAGCTGCGCCGCGTGTTGGCTACCCAGCTGACGCCCGGCGGGCGCTCGGCGCGAGGCAGCAGATAGCTCACCCGTCCGGTGCCCTCGAACATGTAAACGGCAACCAGCTCCTGCTCGTCCTCACCCTCCACGAGATGGTGGACGTGGATCTCATCAGCGCCGGGGAGCGACAACAGCTCTCCCGCGAGCGCGCGGAACATCGTGTCAGCGTCGCTCGCTTCGTCGGCGAGTGCGGTCAGATGGCGGATGCCGGCGAGCAGACGATCAACCCCGGCAGACGCCCCAGAGGTATCCGTACCTGTAACGACATCCATGCCGATAATGTACGCCATGCAGGTGTGCCCTTGGAGCACAAGCGCGATGGGGGCGACCGGTATGGCCGCCCCCATCGGACTCTGAGCCCCTCGAGGCGAGCTCAGAGTCGGCCGGCGGGCCTCAGCGCCGGAACTTCGCCGTGATGCTCGCGGAGGAGTGCGCGCCCTTTTTCTTGGGCACGAAGCCAACGCGAACCTTGATCTTGAACGGACGGCCTTTGCTACGTCCGGCGCGCGAGAGCGGGATCTTCAGCGTCGTCGCTTTGCTCGCGCCGCCGAGCGTGCGGTAGGTGGTCGACAGCCCCCTGCCGCTGCCGCTGATGCGACCGGCGGCGTAGGTCCTAACCGTCAGGTACAGCGTGTTGCCGACGACCTTGTGGCCGACGATCTGCACGCCACAGCCGGTCG